>NZ_JAEVHM010000009.1 GCF_016802865.1 Micromonospora parastrephiae
AGCACGGCGGGGTGACCAACCATTCGCCGTACGCCGGGTCGGCGCCGTGGTACAGGCACCGGGGGTACGGGCACCTGCGGCGCCCGCTCGGCATCGGCTGATGAAGTCGTCGGCCCGGTGACCACTGTCCACCCGCTCCAACGGGGTGCGCAGGCTACGGGTGGTCCGGCGGTAATTCGGTTGACCGGTCGGCCGGGCTGCGGCGGGGTGGTCGGGGGCGGCTCGGTGCCGTTGCACGGTACGCCGTTCAGGCTGAACCCGGTCGGCGCGCCGCCGCTGGAGCCGAACGTGCCCTGAATGCCGAACTCGGTGGAGCCGCCGGCCGGGATGCTGCCGTTGTACGACGCGTTGCGGACGGTCACCGTCGATCCGGACTGGCTGACCGTGGCGTTCCAGCCGCTCGTGACGCGCTCGTCCCCGGCGTACGTCCAGGTGACGGTCCAACTGGAGACGGCGGTGTCCCCCGGGGAGACTTTGATGTTGGCGGTGAATCCGCCGGGCCACTGGTTGGGCGTGTAGTCGACCCGGCACCCCTGGGCGGCTGCGGCCGGACCGGTGAGCAGGGCCGTTCCGGTCGCGGTCACGGCGGTGACCAGGGCGGCGACGACCGCCAGGGTCGGGGCGGGGCGGGCGCGGAGAATCGTCATGGAAGGTCCTTCTGCCATCGAGCTGGGACGGAGGCGGCGCGGCGGCGCGCGTCCCGGACGGACGCAGCGCGGCAACGCGCCCTGGGTGTAGCGCGGCGGTGCGCCACTACGGCTGGTCGGTGCGTACGACCGAAGTGCCCGGCTCGGGGTGGACCTGTCAGCCGCCGACGACCCGGTCGCCCGGACCCCGGCGGTGCCCAACCTCAATCTATTTACCGATCCCTATCTAATCAAGCGTCGGCATTCCGTGGGGGGCCGAGCAACGTGTTGCCGAGCCTCGCAGGAGAGACCTACCGAGCGAGTGTGAGCAGCGCCCAGATCGCCAGCCCAGCCAGCATCAGGACGGCGACACCGGCGGCGGTTCGCGAGGTGCGCATGACGACGGCCGGGCGGGCAGACTGCCGGTACGTCGCGGCGGTGTACATGGCCACAGCGCTGGCCGCGAACTCGACAAGCCACGCACCGAGTAGCAGGGCCTCGCTCATCGGCAACGCCACAGCGCACCTCCCGACCATCGACCCCGTCGATCAGTTAACGCCTGGCACCTGTCGCTCGGGCGGCCGGGTCATGAACAGTGCGTGCCCGGCATCGGACCCGACCCAGAACCCCGCGTCGATGGTCGGTGTGGCTTCGTAGCGCACGGCCAGTTTGTCGTAGCGAGAGGTTGAGCACATCTATCGATAGCAGGGCTGGTCGGACCGGAGCAGCCGTACAGCCGTGGTGACGAGAGCCGGTGTCCGTTACCGCACCGGGCCGCACACGTCCTGCACCGCCTATGGCCAGGTGAATCGCGGCGTGACGGCGTACCTGGACTGCGCCACGGGCGGCGACACGGTCAACGGCATCGCCGTCTGGTGGCACGCGCGCTTCAGCACCGGTGGGTCCGGCTTCATCAGCGGGGCGTACCTCAACCCGTGGGTCCAGTACACCACCGAGAACTGCTGATCGGCCGATCGGCCGGGACCAGGGTTCGCATACGACGAACAACCTGGTCCCGGTCGATCGACTGATCCAAAGGGTTCCTGCGGAGCTGAGGCGAGAAACAACGAGCGGTGTAGATCGGCGAGAACAGGTCGGGTACGCGCTGGACACCTCTGACTGGGCGTCGGCCGGGTGGCAGCCGACTTCGCGACCCTTGCTGAGATTCCTTCACGAGCGTAGGAAGAACACCGCGGATCAATCGCCGTCGTTCCGTCCGGACGACCCACCGTCCAGCGTCGAAGGAGATGCGAGTGAGCACACCCAGACGGCTTCGTTTCGCCGTGTCCGTGCTGGTGACGGTGGGTGCCTCCCTCCTCGGCACGCCCGCCGCCGCCGCGCCGCCCGCGACTCCCGGCCCGGCCGGGCACGCGTCCTGCGATCCCATCGACCCGACGGCCTGCCTGCTGCCGTTCCCGAACGACTACTTCACCGTGCCGGATCGGACCAGCCCCACCGGCAGGCGGGTGCGGCTCGCGGCCTCCGCGATGCCCGCCAACACCCAGGGAACGCCGATCGACCCGACGGAATGGAACCGACAGGACGGGTTCAGCCCCGGCTCGCCGATCCTGGTACGCGTGCCCGGGCTCGACGCCGTGGCGACCAGGATCGCGCCGGTCACCGACATCGGTCGCTCGCTGGCGCCGGACGCGCCGATCGTGCTGCTCAACACCCGGACCGGCAAGCGCACGCCGTACTGGGCCGAGCTGGACGCGCACGCCGCCGGCCAGCCCGATCGACAGCTGCTGATCATCCGGCCGGCGGTGGCGCTGGCCGAGGGCACCCGGTACGTCGTCGGCCTGCGCGACATGCGCGACGGCAGTGGGGCGTTGATCCCGGCGCCGAAGGCGTTCACGGCGTACGTGACCGGCGCCGGCCTCGGCCATCGGGACCGTCGCGTGCCACAGATGAAGCGCATCGTCAGTGACCTGACCAGGACCGACGTCAAGCGACACGGCCTCTACCTCGCCTGGGACTTCACCGTCGCCAGCCGGCACGGTCTGACCGGGCGGATGCTGGCGGTCCGGGACAGCGCGTTCGCCGCTCTCGGCCGGGCCGCGCCGTCGTTCACCGTCACCCAGGTCACCGACTACCCACCGGAGCAGGAGCCGCTGATCGCCCGGCAGGTGACCGGCACCATCGGCGTACCGTCCTATCTGACCGGCGACGGCGGGCCCGGCTCCCGGCTGCACTACGGGCCGGCCGGCGGCGGCGGGAGGCCACCGACGCCGAACTCCCTGCCCACGCCGTCCGGGACGACGGTGGCGGCGGACTTCGTCTGCAACATCCCGCGCAGCGCCTCCGCCGCGAAGCCGGCGCACCTCTCGCTCTACGGCCACGGGCTGCTCGGCAGGCCGTCCGAGATCAACGCCGGCAACGTCAGGACGATGTCGAACACGTACGACTTCACCTTCTGCGCGACCAGCTGGATCGGCATGGCCGCCGCCGACGTCCCCTATGTGGCAGGCGCCTTCACCGACCTGAGCGCCTTCCCCGCGGTGGTGGACCGGCTGCAGCAGAGTTACCTGAACTTCCTCTTCCTGGGCCGCGCGATGATCCACCCCGGCGGGTTCGCCGCCCACCCGGCCTTCCGGGACGCCACCGCGCGACCGCTGATCAACGTGGCCGGCGGGCTGCACTACGACGGCAACAGCCAGGGCGGCATCAACGGCGGCGCGCTCACCGCCATCGCTCAGGACTGGACCCGGTCGGTGCTCGGCGTACCCGCGATGAACTACTCCACGCTGCTGCAACGCAGCGTGGACTTCGCCCCGTTCCAGACGATCATGGACGGCCACTACCCGGACAAGGTCGACCAGCAGCTGATTCTCGCGCTGTTGCAGATGTTGTGGGACCGGTCCGAGGCCAACGGGTACGCCCAGCACATGACCGACCGGCCGTTGCCGGGCACCCCGGCGCACCAGGTGCTGATGCACGTGGCCTTCGGCGACCACCAGGTCTCACCCGCCGCGGCGGAGGTCCAGGCGCGCACCATCGGCGCCCGCCTGCACACTCCCGCGCTCGCCGACGGCTGGTCGTTGGACGCGCCGCCGTACTGGGGCATCGCGCCGATCCGCAGCTACCCGTACACCGGTTCGGCCATCGTGATCTGGAACAGCGGCGCGGCCTTCGCTCCGCCGCCGACCAACCTCGCTCCGGCCGGTCCGCAGTACGGCGACGATCCGCACGAGTTCCCGCGCGCCCAGGCCGGGGCTCAGAAACAGAAAGCGGCGTTCCTGCTCACCGGCAAGGTCATCGACGTCTGCGCGCGGCGGCCCTGCCCATGACCGGGTGACCGGACGCCCCCGAAGGACCCGCCGGGCTCACCATCCCGGCGGGTCGGTGGGGAACACCCTGGCTGTCGGTACGGGCGGCTACTCCTCCGGGACGCGCGGCCCGACCTCGCCGCGCCTCAGGTGCTCCGCGTTGCGGTCGGCCTCGCTGTCGGCGTGCGCGGCTCCGGAGGCCGGGTCCGTCGTTCGGCGTCCCTCGGCGTCCTGATACACCTCGCCGGTTTCGAGGGCCCTCTCCTGCTGATTCTGCTCAGGCGTGGTCATAACCACCCCACTACCCTTCGGCCACACCAGCAAACGGTTACTGGTGCTGCTCGACCGGCACCTGCGGGGCGAGGACGCAGCTGATCGAACGGCAGGCGCGGCGCCCCGACGGCGTGGTGGTGACCGACGGGACACCGCGCTGACCTACCACGAGCTGCACACGCCCGGCCACGGATGAGGCAATGCGCCCGGCAGCCGTCCGAACGCGGTGACATCGGCGCCGTCGCACACCGGCCGTCTCCAGCCGGCGGCGTCGGCGGCGATCAGTCGTCTGAGGCGATCAGTCGTCTGATCAGAAGGGGGGCGCGTCCTCGCCCATCAACGCCAGCACGACGCCTCCCTTCCCGCTCTTGAGGCCCTGAACCACGACCTTGCCGGTGCTGCCGTCGGGCAACTCCAGCGTGAAGGTCTTCCCGACCGCGTTCTTGGGGCCATTGCCGGCGCTGTTGGCGGGTCGGAAGTCGCCTGCCCACGGCGGGGTCCCACCCTTGCGGGCGGGCTCGGCGAAAAGCGCGGCGGTCCCGGGGGTCCTGGTGCCGTCCGAGGAGAGAAGCACTGAGGCACTGCGATAGGTAGCCATATACGCCAAGGCTATCCCGGACTGCTGTCCGCGCGCACGATCCGCGGCATGAGCGGAGGCGTCAGGCCCGCCCACTAGCGTGGGTCCGGTGGCAGCAGAGGCAGCGGGAACCTTTCGTCGGACAGCGATCGAGCGCTCGGATCAGCGCGTCGCATGGGAGCGGGCGGACCAGGCATTCTTCGCTGCCGGAGCGTGCCACGTCCTCGCCTGGGTCTGTCGAGATTCGTACCCGGGCCGCTCGATCGAGGTGGCGGCGGTGCGCTTGGCGGGCGAGCTACAGGTCTTCCACGTCTACGCGGTCCGGGATGGTTGGGCGTTCGACCATTCGGGCTGGAACCCGGAGCCGCGGTTGCTGGCCGTCAACGCGGACTTCGAGAGTCACCCGCTGGAACGCGTCAGCATAACGGTCGATATAGCTGAATTCTGCGCGGAGCACCACCACCGTATGCCAGATCAGTATTGGCGTGACCCGCTCCCACGTGCTCGTGCCTATGTGGGCCGGCACCTCCCGCCGTGGGCATAGCACCCGGCAATGGTTGACGCCGTCCTGGCGGCGTCAGCGGGAGCGTATGCGGGCGGCGATCAGTCCGATCGAGGCGAAGGTGGCGGCAATGCCGCCCAGCGCGCAGGCGACGATGAGCAGGCTGAGACCGCCGATTGCGCCGTCGCTCAACGGATCCACGCCCTTCACGTAGCCGGGCGAGAGTGAGTCGGACTGCGCGTCGTTCGTCCTGATGAGATCCACGGCCCACCAGATCGTCCAGCCGAAGGCGACCGCGAGGACAGGGGCCAGCCAGAGGAAGATGGCCTGCCAACGGGGATCATGCCGTTTGCCGACGGCCTGCGGGCAACGGCTCTTCAGTGTCCCCGCCATTGCCCTGGCATCGCGGGTGAGACCGTTGAACTGCAACCGGACGCCGTCGTTGAGGCTGACCAGGCAGCCGAAGTCCCAGCCGAACCAGGCGATGCCGCCCTTCTCGATCACGACAACGCCGTAGACCTGCTCCCACGTCCAGGCGCGCCGGTCGCCCCGCCTGACATGGGCGAGACCATGCTCGTGGATCTCGTACGACTCGGCGGAACCGCCCCTCATCGCCTTTGTCAGTTGTGTGATCGCGAGCGGCACCGCCACCGCGACGATGACCAACGAGTAGCCGATCAGCCGGCCGAAGCGGGTGGGGATCCAAGAGGTGGCGATCACCGTGGTCATCACACCCGTCGGAACGCCCGCGATCAGCAACGCTCCGATCCCGGCAACCCACCGTCGACCGTTCGACACGGGATGGACGCTGACGAGTCCCCCAAGTCGCCGCATGGAACGAGACTAGCCGCCGTGCGGGCAGGCCGGGGCGCGCGACCTCGCCGGCCGTTGCGGGCGGAACGTCCGACGTGGTCACGACCACGACGGACGCACCCGCGATGCTCTACGGCGAGCTCGGCGGGCTGGCCTTCTGCGGGTAGATCGTCTCGTGACGGGCCAGCATGGCGACGAAATCGCAGATCATCCGCTCGCGGGTCTGCGCCCGTTTGACGGCATTGAGGCGGTGGATGAGGGCGAACCGGTTGGTCTTCGTGAGTACGTCGAACATGGCCTGTGCGGCGGGGTCCGCGGCGATGGCGGCGAGCAGGTCGGCCGGTACCTCGGCTTCCGATGGCGGGGCGTAGGCGGTAGCCCACCGCCCGTCCGCCTTCGCCGCTTCCACCGCGGCGCGGCCCGCGGGCATCATCCGCCCCTGCGCCTCGAGCCGGGCCACATGGGCGACGTTGCGTTGCGACCAGGAACTGCGGGGCCTGCGCGGGGTGAACCGGATCCAGGAGGACTCCTGATCGCGCTTACGGGCCTGCCCGTCGATCCAGCCGAAGCACAGCGCCTCGTCGACCGCCTGCTGCCAGGTCAGCGCGGTGACTGTGCCGCCCTTCTTGGTCAGAGCGAGCCAGACGCCTGGCGACGTGGCGTGGTTGGCCGACAACCACGCGCGCAGCGCCTCGACGTCCGCGACGATCAACTCATCCAGTTCGGCGCTCGCCATGACGGCAGGCTAACCGCGTCTTCGACACTACCGCCATCCCGAAAGCCCCTACCCAGCACAGCGTTGAACTTCGCCCGGACCCCGCTTACGGCTGGAAGTACTCCGACATCAGGCGGCTGACCCAATCCGGCTGCTTGACGTTCACCGGGAGGAACTCCCTCATCGTCGGCTTCAGGTCGATGACCGGGGTGCCCGAGACCAGCGTCGAGGCCCACCACCGTCAGTTCCCGGCCGCGGACGGATTCGATGGCGCAGCACGTCACCCCCACGCGGTTTGGTCTGCGGGGTCCCCGGCCGGCGAATACGCCAACGGGCGGGAGGTCGGAACGGCCGCGGTAGGGACGGGGTTCGCGGTAGTCGCCGCGTTCCGAGAACCGATCGAAGATGAAGAGGACTTCCACATGGGAGAAGCCCTCCAGTCCTTGGAGGCACAAATCGCCGAAGCGCTCGTCGATGGTGATCGTGCTGCGGACGGCACCCCAGTTGTCGGTGTGCTGGACATCGGTCCTGTCATTCCGGACCGTACCTCTCGGGGTGATCTGGAAGCTGACCATGACTAGAGGCTGAATTTCCGCTGCAACCGGTTACGCGACGAGCAGGAGCATGCTGATCGCCAGCATCACCCCGGCGGCGGCAAGGACGCCATCGTCAGCGCCGAGACACCGCGCCCGGCACCGGCTGGATCTCACGACGTGACATCCACCAGGACCTTGCCGACAGCGCCGCTCTCCAGCGCCCGGTGCGCGTCGGCCGTGCGATCGAGTGGGAAGCGGATCAGCGGCAGGCCGTGGTCCTCGCCGACCGGCAGCGCGCCGTCGCGGACTGCGGCGGCGACGTCTTCCGCAGCCGCGGCGCGTGCCTGCGGGCCGGCCGTGTAGAGCACCAGGAACTGAAGGCGTGTGTTCAGCACCATGTTCTGCAGCACGTTCAGTTCGACCGGCTTGCCACCGTCGTTGGCGTAGGTCGAGATCGTTCCGCGCGTCCGCAGCACGGCCAGGTCCAGGGCGAGGTTTGCGCCGAGCGCCACCTCGGCGACGATGTCGACGCCGTCCGGGGCGATCTCACGGATCGCGGCGGCCGGGTCGCCCTCGCGATAGTTGATGACGTGGTGAGCGCCCGCGGCGGTGGCCAGCCGGGCCTTCTCCGGTCCGCTGATCGTGCTGATCACGGTGGCGCCGGCCCATCGGGCGAGTTGGATCACCGCGTGCCCGACCGCCCCGGCCCCGCCGGCGGCGAGCACCACCCCGCCGTCGAGCGCGCCGGGCCGCAGGCGGCGCGGGCCGTCCTCGGCGACGGTGAGCGCCCGGTGCGCGGTGAACGCGGGGACGCCGAGCGCGGCGCCGACGTCGAAACTGGCCTCGTCGGGCAGCGGCACGGCCTGCTCGGCGGGTACGACGGTGAACTCGGCGGCGGTGCCGGTGGGCCGCCCGGCGGCGGCCATGAACAGCCAGACCCGCTGTCCGACCCGGCTCTGATCGACTTCCTCACCCACGGCGTCGATGATGCCGGCGCCGTCGAGGTGCGGGGTGACCTCGGCGAAGCGCTTGGGGTGACCGGCGCCGGACCGGGCCTGCCAGTCGGCCGGGTTGACCCCGGACACGACGACCCGGACGCGAACCTCGCCGGGAGCGGGCGCGGGCGGGTCACGGTCGACGAGCTGAAGAACGTCGGGACCACCGTTGTCGCGGTAGATGATGGCTTTCATGATGTGTCCTTAACGTGGTGAACAACGGTTGCCCGGCAGGCGAGCAGGTTCGTCAGGGGCGTCCGGGGGTGCGGAGAACGGTGCGACCGGCGAACGCAGGCGTCTCGGCGGTCATGACACTGTCTCCCCGGTCGCTGCCCGCAAGGCGGCGTACAGCAGTTCGGCCTGGTAGAGCGCCAACACCCGGTGGGCGATGGGGGTTGCGCGCTCCCGGGCCTCGGCCGGCTCGTGATGCTCGACCTTGACCAGCCACGCCGTGACACAGTCGTGCAGCATCGCGCGCATCCGGTCGACCATGTCGACGACGATGCCGCGGATGGCCGGGTTGGTGGTCGCCTCACCCCAGGTCTGCACGCCGACCCGGGCCTCGGCAGGGTCGATCGCGGCGATCAGACGGGCGAGCAGCTCGTCGGGGTCGGGCGGGACATCGCTGGCGGCGTACTCGTCGAGGACCGCGGCGCGCTTCGCCAGCACCGCGCGGGCGGCGGCCTGGACCAGGTCGGCCTTGTTTCGGTAGTGGGCGTAGATCGATCCGGCCGAGAGCCCGGATTCGGCCGTGATCTCGGCGATCGAGGTTCGCTCCAGGCCGTTACGGCCGAAGCAGCGTACGGCGGCCTCGGCGATCTGGGCGCGCCGGAGTTCCTTGCGCGCATCGGTGAGCCGGGGCACTGCACCTCCCCACAAAAAGAATCCTCGTACTGCTTAAGGGAACAGTACAACAGAACCGTCGTTCTTTTTGCGCTGAGGGGTGTCACGTACGACACGGGCCCGTTGATCAGGACCAGATGCTCACATCGGCATGAGCGGACGCTGCCTGCTTTCGACGGACGTCTCGGCGAGCAGGCCAGGGCGACAGGTCTGGTGGCTTATGGTGAGAAACCGGGCGGGCACTGCCGTCGCATGTTGTGCGAGACGGGTGCCCGCCCCTGGCCCGCAGGATTTTCACGTTGTCCAGCCGGAGGGTGGACCGATGACCGAGAGCACCTCGGCGTGCCCGGTGTCGACGGTTGGGAGCCGCTGTTCGACAGGTCGCCCTCGCCTCCATTCGCGGCTGGCCGAGGCCGGCGTCGGGAGACCTGGCGTCCATGGCGCCTGCGCCGACCACGCGGCCGTACCGACCGGAAACGCCCGCGACGTCAACGACTGCTGAGATGGACTGGGCCGGATGGGCGCTGTTCGGGTTGGTCGCCACCTCGGCGCTCACCGCGGCGATGTTAATGGCTCAACTGGCCGGCCTCACTCGGCTCGACTTCGCCCTGGTGCTCGGGACCCTCGTCACCGAGGATCCCGATCGGGCCCGGGTCGCCGGATTCTTCCTTCACCTCTGCGCCGGTCAGGGTTTCGCCCTCGGTTACGCGGCCACGTTCGCCCTGTTGCACCGCGCCACCTGGTGGATCGGAGCGCTGCTCGGGATCCTGCACGTCGGGATCGCGCTGACGGTGATCCTGCCGCTGCTTCCGGGTGTCCACCCGCGCATGGCCTCGGAACGTGCGGGGCCGGCCAGCACGGCCGTGTTGGAGCCGCCCGGCCTGTTCGCCATCAACTACGGCATCCCGACTCCCGCGGTCACGACTGTCGTCCACATCATCTACGGGGTCTGTCTCGGACTGCTCCTCCAAGGCAATTGACCCGCACCCCGCTGGTGCCCCGCCTGACGGGCTGTGTTCACCAGCGCGACTCGTTGGGAAACGATCTCCATGACTGGTGGGCCCGAAACGACGTGTCCCCGGCCTGCGGCGCCGATCAGCGACTACGGCCTGCTGGGCGACACACGCACCGCTGCCCTGGTCGCGAGCGACGGCGGGATGGACTGGCTCTGCGTGCCCCGCTTCGACGGCGAGCCCCTGTTCGGCCGACTGATCGGAGGCCCGCAGGCGGGAACGTTCCGGATCGGACCGGCCCGGCCGGCCGCAGTCGTCGAACGACGTTACCGGCAGCACACCGCCACCCTGGAAACCACCTGGGCGGTGGGTAGCAGCCGGCTCAGCCTCACCGAGGCCATGGTGGCCGAGGTCAGCGGCCGCCTGCTGCCCACGACACTGATCGTGCGGCGTCTGTCGGCCGAGCAAGCACCGGTCGACGTCGTCGTGGAGTTCGACCCCCGCCTCGGCGAACGGCACCGCAGGCCCCGAGTCCACCACCGGCGGCAGGCCCTCGTGTGTGAGTGGGGGTCGCTCGCGGTCTCGCTGAGCAGCACCCCCGAACTCCGCATCGAACCGGGTCGGCCTACCTCGATCGCGGTCAGGCCAGGCCACCCCGTCACCCTCGTCCTGGCCGTGGCGCACCGCGAACCGCTCATCCACGTCGAGCCGGCAGCGGCCTGGGAACTGCTCAGCGAGGATGAGACCCGATGGCGGGCCTGGGCGGCGGAAATCGACGGGACGCTGCCGTTCCGCGAACACGTCGTACGGAGCATGCTCACCCTGCGGCTGTTGAGCTACTCGCCCTCCCGAGCCCCGCTTGCCGCAGCCACCACGTCATTGCCCGAGGATCTTGGTGGGGTACGGAACTGGGACTACCGCTACGTCTGGCCCCGTGACGCCAGCATCGGCGTCAGCGCCTTCCTCAGCCTCGGCAAGACCGACGAGGCCCGCGGGTTCCTCGCGTGGCTGTTGCACGCCAGCCGGCTGCAACGGCCACGCCTGCCGGCACTGCTCACCCTGCACGGCCGCCACGTGCCAGCGGAACGGGAACTACCCAACTGGCCGGGCTATCTCGACAGCCCCCCGGTACGGATCGGCAACGGCGCCGCCAGCCAACACCAGCTCGACGGCTACGGCTGGGTGATCGACGCGGCCTGGGCATTCGCGCAGGCCGGACACCGCCTCTACACCGAAACGTGGCGGACGGTGCGCGGGCTCGCCGACGTGGTCGCCCACTGTTGGAAGGAGCCGGACGCCGGTGTCTGGGAGGTCCGCGAGCCCGCCCAACACGTCCATTCCAAGCTCATGGGCTGGCTCGCCCTGGACCGTGCCCTGGCCATCGCCGACACCCACCCCCTGCGGGACCGCCAGCGTCGACGCTGGCAGAAATCCCGTGACGCCATCGCCGCCGAGGTCCGAACACGCGGCTTCGACCCGACGGCGACCAGCTACGTCCGCAGCTATGGCTCCCAGGAACTCGACGCGGCCCTGCTGGTCCTGCCGCTGCTCGGCATCGACGACGTCCGGTCGCCCCGGGTACGCGGCACCATCGACGCCATCCGGGACAGGCTTTCCGCCGGCGGTCCGCTCCTCTACCGCTACCCGCCGGGAAGCGACGGCCTACCCGGCACCGAAGGCGCCTTCCTGCCCTGCTCATTCTGGCTCGCGCAGGGCTTCGCGCGCACCGGGCGCCGCACGGAGGCCGTCGAGCAGTTCCAGGCCATGCTCGACTACGCCAGCCCACTCGGCCTCTACGCCGAAGAGTTGGACCCCGCGACGGGGGCCCACCTCGGCAACTACCCGCAAACGCTGACCCACGCCGCGCTCATCCAAGCGGCACTCGCCATCCGAGACGCCCCCGACTACTGAACCTGTGTCCGATCGCCCGCGGGCCAGCGCGGTCCCGGTGCCGGTGATCGTGCGTATTCTCAACAGGCCGCCGGGACGATGACCCGGCCCGCCTCCGACTCCGGTGTGCCTCGCCCCCGGCAGCGGGGACGGGGTGGTCCGGCAGCGGCGGGGCTGTTCGCGCCCGTGGGAGCAGGAAGGCGGTCCACGCATGTTCAACACGGCGCGCCTGCAGGTTGTGCTGGAGATCGCCCGGCACGGGACCATCGTCGCCGCCGCCGAACAGCTGCGGCTCAGCCCGTCCGCCGTCTCCCACCAGCTCGCCACGCTGGAGCAGGAGGCAGGGGTGGCGCTGGTGGACCGGGGGCCGCGGAGCCTGCGGCTCACCGCGGCGGGTCAGCGCCTGGCCGACTACGCGCAGCAGATCATCGATCTGATGTCGGCGGCCCGCGACGAGCTGTCGGCCCATGGGGAAGGCCGGCGGGGCCTGCTGCGGATCGGTTTCTTCGCCACCGCCGGCACGGAGCTGCTGCCGCGCGCTCTGTCCAGCTTCACCGCCGACCACCCTCAGGTCGAGTTGGCGTTGATCCTGGGGCAGCCGTCCGACCTGCTCCCGCGCCTCAACCAGGGCGAGCTTGACGTCGTGGTGGTGTTCGACCATCCGCTGAGTCCCGCCCCGGAGATGTCCCCCGGCGCCAAGGTCTCTTCGCTGATGGTTGATCCACAACTGGTGGTGCTCCCGGCCGGGCACCCACTCGCCGGGCGACGGCTGCGGCTCACCGACCTGGCCGACGAGCCGTGGATCACCACGCTCGGTGTGCAGGGCGAGGTCTCCGTGCTGGAGTTGGCGGCGCGCGCCGAGGGATTCCAGCCCCGGATCCGCTGCCGCAGCGACCACTACGAGGTGGTGCTGGGCCTGGTCCGGGCAGGTGTCGGCGTCGCGTTGGTGCCGTCGCTGGGTCTGCGCGACCCCGGCGAGGTGGCGGTCCAGCCGCTCGCCCACGCCAACCTGCACCGGGAAATCGGGGTGGCGCTACGCCCCGGCAACCCGAACCCGGTGGTCGGCAGCTTCGTGGACCGGCTGACCGACGCCGCGGCAGGGCTCAGTCAGGAGCTCATCAAGCGGTGGCCACGGGTGCCGGCGATCCGGTCGACGGCCCTACCCCACCGCCGCAGCTCCCCCACCGCAGCCCGTTCCGCGCCGGGCGAAAAGGCCGCGACCACGGCGTAGACGACGGTGCGCCGGCCGACGACGATGCCGGCGTCGGCGCGTACCCCGGTGTCGGTCCCGGTCTTGTTCATCACCTGGACGCCGGTCACGGACCAGGGGTCGTGGCGGATGGCGTCGGCGACGAGGGCACGGTCGTTGTTGCGCGCGAGCCACCCGCGCAGCAGTCCGGACGCCCGCTGGCCCTGCCACGTTCCGGTCGCCACGCCCGCGAGGAGGGCGCAGAGGTCGTGGGCGGTGCCGGTTGCGAACGTCGGTGGTACGTCCGGGCCTCGGCTGGCCCGGATCCGGTCGTGCACAGTGGTGCCCCGAAGGCCGCTGCGGCGGGCCAGGTCCTGAACGGCGTCGAGGGTCACCAGTCGCAGCAGGGCGTTCGTGGCCGCGTTGTCGCTCACCGCGGCCACCGCGGTGGTGAGGTCGGCGACGGTCCACCGTCGCGGCGAGAGCAGACCAAGAAGGCCGGTTCCGCCGAGTGCCCGGTCGTCGTCGAGCAGGTCGACCGGCTGGTCGGGGGTGAGGGTTCCGTCGGCGAGGCGGCGGGCCACCTCGCCGAGCAGCAGCAGCTTGCCGACACTGGCGAGCGGCAGGACGAGGTCCGGGTCGAGCGAGAGGACGCGCCCGTCGTCCAGCCCTCGCACCATCGCACCGACACGGGTGGGGACGGCCGGCCCGGTCACGTCCACCTCGGCGTGGCAGGCGCGCGATTCGCTACGGCCAGCACCCGACCCGGTCTGGCCTCGGTGACCCGGTCGCCGTCCACGACGATCCGGCCGTCGACCACCACGTGGCGGATGCCACGTGGCGGCGCGAGCGGGTCGTCGTAGGTAGCGCCGTCGGCGACCTGTGCGGGGTCGAGGACGACCAGGTCCGCCGCGTACCCGTCGGCGAGCAGACCCCGCCCGGCCAGACCGAAACGGCGGGCCGGCATCCCGGTCATCTTGTGCACGGCCTCGGTCAGGCTCAGCAGGCCCACGTCACGGACGTAGTGGCCGAGCATCCGGGCGAAGCTGCCCGCCCAGCGCGGATGGGGCCGCCCCGGCTTGGGCACGCCGTCGGAGCAGAGCATCGCCAGCGGGCTGGCGAGCACCCGCCGCACGTCGTCCTCCCGCATCGAGTGGCTGAGGATGGTCACGTTGCCGGCCTCGGCCGCGAGCAGGTCGCAGACGCAGTCGACGGGGTCGACGCCGCGGGCGGCGGCGAGGTCGGCGATGGTGTGCCCCTCGACGTCCGGGCTGGTCGGGGCGGAGGCAACCCTGATCAGGTCCCAACCGCCGTTGCCGACGGTGTTCTCCCAGCCGGGCAGCCCGGCGGCCAGGTCGGCGCGGATGCGGTCCCGGACCGTCGCCTCTCGGACGGCGGTGAGCATCGCCGGCACGCCGTCGGCGATGACCCAGGGTGGGAGCAGGGCGTGCAGGGCGGTGCTGCCGGCGGTGTACGGGTAGACGTCGCAAAGGACGTCCAGCCCTTCGGCCCGTGCCCGTTCGAGTCGGGCCAGGGTGCGCACCGTGGCGCCCCAGGCGCGTCGCCCGGCCGTCTTGTGGTGCGACACCTGCAACACCGCCCCGGCCGCGGTGGCGATCTCGATCGCCTCCTCCAGCGCCGAATCGACCTGCGACATCTCGTCGCGCAGGTGCGTCACGTACGGCTTGCCGTGCGCGGCGGCGACCCGGGCGAGCGCGATGACCTCGTCGGTGCCCGCGTTCACCCCCGGCGAGTAGATCAGGCCGGTGGAGAGTCCGGCCGCGCCGGCGCTGAGCGCCTCGTCGAGCAGCGCGCACATGCGCCGGAGCTCGACGGCGGTGGCCCGGCGCTGCGCGAAGCCGACGACCGCCGCACGGAGCGTGCCGTGGCCCACCAGGGCGGCGAGATGATTGCGCCGGGCCGCGCCCTGCGCGGCGGCGAACTCCGCGAAGGACGCGTACGTCGCCGCGGGCGGGCCGAACGTGGCGGCGACCAGGTCCCGCACCGTCTCGGCCCGCCCTGCCGGGACCGGGAAGGGACTGATCCCGCAGTTGCCGCAGATCTCGGTGGTGACCCCCTGGCGCAGCGGCGCGAGGCGCAACCTCTCGCGCTGCTCGTCGTCGCCGGCGAGCAGGTCGGAGTGGGTGTGCACGTCGACGAAGCCGGGGGTGACGACCAGGCCGCGGGCGTTCACGACCGTGGCGGCACTGCGGCTGCCCGGTGGCAGCAGCAGCAACCGGCCGTCCCGCACCCCCACGTCGGCGCTGCGGGCCGGCGAGCCGCTGCCGTCGATGACCTCTCCGCCGGTGACCAGCAGGTCGATCTCCATCACAGCACCTTGGACAGGAACGCGCGGGTCCGTTCGTGCGCCGGCGCGGCGAGAACCTCCCGCGGCGGGCCCTCCTCGAGGATCAGGCCGTCGTCCATGAAGACCAGGTGGTCGCCGACCTCGCGGGCGAAGCCCATCTCATGGGTCACCACGATCATCGTCATGCCGCTCGCCGCCAGGTCCTTCATCACCTCCAACACCTCGCCGACCAGTTCGGGATCGAGCGCCGAGGTCGGCTCGTCGAAGAGCATCAGCTTCGGCGACATCGCCAGGGACCGCGCGATGGCCACCCGCTGCTGCTGCCCGCCGGAGAGCTGGGCCGGGTAGTGGTGCGCCCGGTCGGCGAGCCCGACCCGATCGAGCAGCTCGCCGGCGCGCCTGCGGGCCTCCCCCGCCCGGACGCCCTTCACGGCGACCAGGCCCTCCATCACGTTCTCCAGCGCGGTGCGGTGTGGGAAGAGGTGAAAGCGCTGGAACACCATCCCGATCGACTCGCGCTGACGGCGCAGCCGGGCGTCCGGCAACGGTCGCAGCCGCCCGCCGCGCTCCTCGTACCCGATCAGTTCATCGTCGACGTAGATCCGGCCCGCCTGCGGCTCCTCCAGGTGGTTGAGGCAGCGCAGCAGCGTGGACTTGCCGGAGCCGGAGGGGCCGACCACGCAGACCACCTGGCCGCGCTCAATGACCAGGTCGATGCCGCGCAGCACCTCCAGGCGGCCGAAGCTCTTGCGCACCTGCCGGCACCGCACCATCGGCGCGCTCACCGCGCACTCCCGACGAACCGCAGGTTGCGGCCGATGCGTTCACGCAGCGTGCCGGGGACGGTGGTCCCGAAGCCCCGGCTGAACCGGCGTTCCAGGAAGTACTGGCCGACGCTGGCGACGGTGGTGAGGACCAGGTACCAGATGGACGCGACGATCAGCAGGGCGATCACCTCGAAGTTGGTCAGGTAGAGCCGTTGGGCGACGGTGAGCAGGTCCGCACCGGCGATCACCGAGACCAGCGAGGTGGTCTTGAGCATCGAGATGAACTGGTTTCCGGTGGGCGGAACGATGATTCGCATCGCCTGCGGCAGCACCACCCGTCTCATGATCTTCGCGCGGGACATGCCGAGGGCCGCGGCGGCCTCCTGCTGGCCGGGGTCGACGGCGCGGAGTCCGGCCCGGACGATCTCGCTCATGTAGGCGCCCTCGTTGATGCTGAGCCCGAGCAGCGCCGCAACGAAGCCCGTGACGAGGGCGTTCGTCTCCCAGGTCACCAGCTTCGGGCCGCCGAACGGCACGCCGAGACCAATCTCCGGGAAGATCAGCGCGATGTTGAACCAGAAGATCAGCTGAACCAGCAGCGGGGTACCCCGGAAGAACCAGACGTAGGCCGTGGCTCCGGTGCGCAGGATCCGGCTGTCGGAGATCTGCATCAGGGCCACCACCACGCCGAGGACCACGCCGATCAGCATCGACGCGACCGTGAGCTGGATGGTGACCCACAGCCCGTCCAGGATGACCCGGTCGAACTGGTAGTCGACGACGATGTCCCAGTGCAGGTTGGGGTTGACGGCGACGGACCAGCCCAGCCAGACCAGGACGAGTGCGACCGCCCCGGCGGCCAGCCACCGCCCCGGTCGGACGGGGTGACTGATCCGGTTGGTCTGCGGGGTGTCCAGCCCTGCGGGTGCCGGGTCCGCGGCGCGTACCCCCTCGTCAGCCGTACGGTCCACGGGCGTGCTCACTTCTGGTCGTTGACGGTGGCCGCCTGGATGGCGCTACCCGTCACGCCCCACTTCTCCAGAATTTTCGTGTACTCGCCGCTGTCGATCAGCTCCTGGAGCGCCCGCTGCACCGCGTCGCGCAACTGGCTGTCCTTCTTGTCGATCGCGATGCCCCACGGTCCGGCCCCGTACTGGGCCTCCAGCACCTCGTACTTGCCGCTGTCCTGGGCGAGCATCTTCGCGACCGGGTAGTCGACGATGGTGGCGACGGCCCGGCCGGCATCGATCTGGAGCAGGCCGGTGGGCGCGTCCTCGCTCTGCGAGATCGTCATCTTCTTGGCGCACGTGGCGTTCTGCCCCTCGCCGATGGCGAGGTTGGAGCTGCCCTTGGCCAGAACGACGGCGCGGCCGCACAGGTCGGCGAGATCCTTGACGCCGGCGGGGTTGCCCCTGGCCACCATGATCGAGCCGCCGGCCTGGAAGTAGTCGACGAAGTCGACCGCCCTGCGCCGCTCCTCGGTGTCACTCATCGAGGACATCGCCAGGTCCCAGCGATCGGCCTGCAGGCCGGGGATGAGACCGGGGAAGCTCGCGTTGGTCATTTCCAGCTTGAGGCCGAGCCGATTGGCGATGGCCGCGGCCAGTTCCGGGTCGACGCCGATCAGATCCTGGGTGCCCTGCTTGTACATCTCCATCGGTGGGTAGCCCTCGGCGGTGGCGACCCGCAGAGCCCCCTTCTCCTTGATGGTGGCGGGCACGAGGTCGGCGGCCTTCGCGTCGGCGGCGACGGAGGCGCCGCCGGACTGCGGGGTCTGCCCGCTCGTCGAGCGGCCACAACCCGTTGCCGCGATCGTGATGGTGACGAGACCGATGACGACGTGGAGCGCACGCTTCCTGAGCACGGCAAACCTCCTGGCTGGGCGACTGGCGGGACCCTATCCGGGATCAGCCAGCGTGAACAGCCTGAGTGCTCTGCATGGTATGCATCGAAAAAGTCGGCGCTGGGTCTGGTGACTGTGGCGGCAGTCAGGCGTCATCCGGCGAGGCGACCCCGGAGGAAACCGGCGATCTCCCTCCGCGCCGACCTGGCCTGTGGCACCACGCCCGGCATGCTGAGGAACGCGTGCGTCGCGCCGGGATGTTCGGCGAGCTGCGCGGACGTCCCGGCCTCGCGCAACCGTTGCGCGTATGCACGTCCGTGATCGGCCACCGGGTCGAGTGTCGGCACCACCACCAGCGCCGGGGCCAGCCTGCTCAGGTCCTCGGCATACAACGGTGACAGGGCACGAGGATCCGTCCCTTCCGGAACGGCCAACCGGCGGAACAGCTCCATCTGCGTCACGGTGAGGGTCGGGCTGGTGGCGTGCTCGCTCATCGATGCGTAGTCGAACGTCGTCGAGGTCAGATCGACACAGGGATTGACCAGCACCTGCGCCCGCAACATCAGATCGGACTCCCTGGCCCGGATCGCGGCCAGGGCGGCGACCACCGAACCGGCACTCTCTCCGAAGACAGCGACCCGTGCCGGATCGACTCCCCACTGCGCGGCGTGCCGTACGACGTGGCGCAGCACGTCCCAGCCGTCGTCGACAGCCGCTGACAACGCAATCCCCGGGGCGAGAAGACGGTGCTCGACCGACACGACAACGGCGGGCAGTCGACCAGCGAGGTGACTGTTGACCCAGTCGCTCTGCACCGCTGTGCCCACGAACCCGCCGCCGTGCACGTGCAGCACGAGCGGCAGGGCGGTGGAGCCGCCGCGTCCGGGCGACGGGCGGTACACCCGGACCCGGAGCACACGGTCGGGCAGCGCCAGCTGCTGCCAGCCGATCGTGGCCCTGCGGTCCGGAAACCCGGTGATCACCCGCGCCAGCCCGGAAGCCCGCCTGCGGTTTTCCGCGTCACGGAACGCGCCCAGCGCCTCGGCCGGCATCGTCAGCCAGTCCGGCTCCTTCCGCAGGGCGTGCAGCAGCCGGATTCCCAGCGGCGGCCGCTGTGCACCGGTGATGTCGCTCATGGCTCCTCCTCGATACGGGATTACGCTACTTAAGGTATCGATACTAGAAGTAGCATAACTGGCTATCGTGTGACCATGGCCCGAGCAACCACATCCACCAGACCGCCCGGCCGCCCCCGCTCCGGCGTCGACGCCACGGTCTTCGCCGCCACGCTCAACGCGGTCCACGAGCTCGGCTACGCCCACGCCACCGTTGATCGCATCGCCGCCGCGGCAGGCGTCGCGAAGACCACGATCTACCGCCGCTGGCCGTCCAAGGGCGCGCTGATCACCGCCTGCCTCGTCGACGCGTTCGGCCCGGCGCCGCTGACGGGCGCGAGCCGGGAGGAGATCATGTCGACAGCCATCCGCTGGATCGCGGCGAAGATCGGCGAACCCGGCATCGGCGCGGCGTTCGCCGGTGTATTCACCGATGCCGTCAACGATTCCGCCCTGCGCCAGATCCTTTCCACACAGTTGCAGGACCCCTACCGGCTCGCGCTCGAAGAGGCGCTCGACGAACCGGAGAACCGGGTCCTCTTCTTCATCGATGTCGTTGTCGGAACCCTGCTGCACCGGATGGGCATGACCGGCGAGCCGATGGTCGACGCAGACGTCGACGCCCTGGTCGAGATGGTCCTACGCGCGCTCCCCTAGCCGCTGGTCTGCCCCGGCCGCACCCTCGCAATACACTGCCGGCGTGGACGACTCGACCCGCGGCATACGTATCAGGCGTGGTGGTCCGGCCGACGCACCCGCCGTCCTGGCCATGCTCGACTCCGCGGTGATCTGGATGAACGAGCGCGGCAACACCGAGCAGTGGGGCACGACGCCGTTCTCTCAGAAGCCCGGGGGGATCGAGCTGGTCGATCGGTACATGACCGAGAACGTCCCATACATCGCGGATGTGGACGGGACACCGGCCGCCGCGTTGGTGTTGGACTCCGGGCCCAACCCGCAGGCGCCGATCGCGCCTGCGGAAGAACCCGAGCGGTACGTCCGGCTCCTGGTCTCCGACCGACGCTTCGCCGGTCGGAACCTCGGGTCGGCCCTGCTGGCACACGCCGTGGAGGAGACCCGACGAGCCGACGTGCGGTTGCTACGGGTCGACTGCTGGGCCGGCGGCGACGGCAAGTTGGTGGCGTTCTACGAGCGCCACGGGTTCACTCGCACCGAAACCTTCCGGTCGGGAACCTGGCCGGGGCAGGTGCTGGCCCAGCGGGTCGGTTGAGCCGCGCTGCGCTCGGGTCCACGCCGGCATGCCTGCCGGGATATGTCCGCGTCATGCCGCCGCCGTCGTCGCTGGCGTGGCTGTCACCATCAGGTATTCGAGTTCCAGCCGGAAGTGGTCGCCGTCGGTCACACCACGGTCGTCGACGAACGAGCGCAGGTCCGCGCGCATCGCCTGCCATCGACCCTGCGCTACGAGCCGGTTCCGTTCCGCGACGATGTGCCCGGCGGTGTCGATGAGCAGGCTGGTCGCGGCGTCCCCGTCAGCGAAGCTCAGGTGCAACCGCTGGGGGACCGCCGACGTGACACGCAGCCCGGCCGCCTCCAGGAGCCGGCCGACCGAATCCCGGTCACCCCATCGGCTCGGCGGGACGCTTCCGGCCGGTGGGGGCGGCAGGTAGGCAGCGAGGACCTGTCCCATGGCCGGCAGAAAGTCGCCCGGTGTCCAAGCGGCCAACGCCACCCGGCCGGAGGGAGCAACCACCCGGCTCAGCTCCCGCGCGGCCGCGTCGTGGTCGCTCGCGTACATGACGCCGAACACGGACAACACCACATCGGCCGAGTCGTCGGGCACGGGCAACCGGATCACGTCACCGACTCGCCAATCGGCCGTCAGCCCGGCATCCGCGGCGCGCCGCCGGGCAAGCGCCAGCAGTGTGGGCTCGAGGTCAACGCCGATCGTACGCGCTCCGGACTGGGCGGCCAGCACCGCGGCGTTGCCCGTGCCGGTGGCCAGATCGAGCACCCGGTCATCCGGCCGTACCCCGGCCGCCGCCACCACCGCTTCGGCGGCCGGCATCAACAGCCGGGCCATCGCGGGGTAGTCGCCGACGCCCCAGGTGGTTGTGGGTGTACCCACTACGCCTCCCTGATCTCAGGAAGGCGCCCTTGGGTCGGATACTCAGGGTAAGCGTGGCGGACCCGGTCCGTCGCAGCGCCTCTCACCCCGGCATCGCCCACCATAGATTCACAGCCGCTGCCCCGGCAACCCCGGCTGGGAGCGTCAGCGTTGCTCAGACCCTGTCATCCCGCGTTTCGCAGCAGGCAGCGGGCGGTTCGTAGCGGCGGCGAGCAGCCACCTCGGCTGGCCGACGCGGCGCGTCAGGTGCCGAGGAGGTCCCACCGGTTGCCGGCAATGTCGAGAAAGACCGCGACCCGGCCATAGGGCTCGGTCCGCGGTTCTCGGACGAAGGTGACACCAGCTTCGGCCATCCGCAGGTAAGCGGCGTCGAAGTCGTCGACGCGGAGGAAATGTCCGACGCGGCCGGCCACCTGGTTACCGACAGCGGCGCGCTGGTGTTCTCCGTCGGCGCGGGCGAGCAGAATCCCGGTCTGGGCGCCCGGTGGCCGGACGATGACCCACCGCTTCGGTCGCCCGTCATTGGTCAGCGACGGGGAGTCCTCGACGAGGTCAAAGCCGAGCACGTCGGTGAAGAACGCGATCGCGGGGTCATACTCGTCGACGATCAGGGCAACCAGGTCGATCTGCACCGCGGCAGCGTACGCAGAATCAGTCCCGCTCGTCGCCGGCGCGCGCTGACCGAGGGGCCCTCGGTTACGGTGACCATGAAGGGAGGGTGGCCATGGCGCCGGAGGTGTCGCCGCGAAGGGCCAGGGCGGTGCTCGTCGCGCTCTCCCTCGCCGCGTTCGCGTTCATCACGACCGAGTTGCTGCCCGTTGGTTTGCTGACCCACATCGCAGCCGATCTCGGCCGGTCCCGCTCGCAGGTGGGTCTGCTGGTCAGCGGGTACGCCGTCGTGGTCGTGCTGGCGTCCGTGCCGCTGGCCCGGCTCACCCAGCGCATACCTCGGCGTCAACTGCTGGGCGTCACGATGCTCCTGTTCGCCGCCGCGAACGCCACCGCCGCGCTCGCGTCGACGTACGCCGCGCTGGCCGGCTCCCGCGTCGTGACCGCCCTCGCCCAGGCGCTGTTCTGGTCCATCGCCACGGCGACCGTGACCGGGCCCTTCCCGGTCGCGGTGCGTGGCAGGGTGGTAGCGCTGTTCGCGACCGGGGCGACGCTCGCCCCGGTGCTCGGCGTACCCCTCGGCACCTGGCTCGGCCAGCAGGCCGGTTGGCGGGCGGCGTTCGCGGTGCTGGCCGCGGTCGGTCTGGCGATCGCCGCCGCGGTGCTCGTCCTCCTTCCCTCCTATCCGCCGGCCGCTGGCGGCGCCGCCCGGGGCACCGAACCGGACGGGCGGCGCTTCGCCCTGTTGCTGATGGCGACCGCCCTCGGCATCGGCGGCTTCATGACCCTGCAGACCTACGTCACACCGTTCCTGCTCGACGTCAGCGGTTTCGCCGACGCGGTGCTGGCGCCGCTGCTGTTCGTCTCCGGCGCGGCCGGTGTCGTCGGCACTCTGGCTGCGGCCCGGACCCTGGACAGCCACCCGATCGCTTCGCTGTTGACACCGCTGAGCATCGGCACGGCCTCGCTGTTCGGCCTGTACGCGCTCGGCGCGCTCCGGCCCGGCACGGTCGCACTGCTCGCCGGGATCGGCCTCGCTTACGCGGGCTTCGGCTCCGCCGTGCAGAACCGGATGCTGCACCTGGCTCCGGGCAGCACCGACATCGCATCGGCCGGCGTCAGCACCGCCTTCAACGCCGGCATTGCCGGCGGATCGCTGCTCGGTGGTGCGCTCCTGCCCGCCTCGGGGGCACGCCCGCTGGCACTCGTCGGCGGGCTGCTGACGCTGGTCGCCCTCGCGCTGCTCGCCGTGGACGCGCGCCGGAGCCGCGCCGCCGGGCCAACTCCGACCGCCGCCCGTCCGCCCATCAGCCCCGCAGCTAGGTCCACCTCGGCCGCGTCCCTGCGGCCACCGGGATGACGCCTGCGCTCTTCGAGACGCTGACGGATGTACCGGCGCTGGCATCCAGTCTCCGTCTCGGCTGAGCTGACGGTGATCCACGCCGGTTCGGGTATGTCGCGGTACCCCGCCGACGCCAAGCGCCGCGGCATAGCCAGCACCTCGGGCTGGTACTCCGGCCCGGCCGACGACCGAGCCCCGGTCAGGTCCCGCAGGCTGGGCGGCCGAGGGGTCGGCAGTACGCCCGGGGGCGGCCGAAGTGGCTTCTCAGGCGACGGCGGTGGCCATCCGGTGTACCGCCTCGGTGATCAGCTCCGGTGCGGTGGCCAGATTCAGCCGGACGTGGCCGCCGCCACCGCTGCCGAAGGCCGAGCCGGAGTTGAGCGCCACCCGGCCACGGTCGAGGAACACGGTGGCGGGGTCGTCGCCGAGGCCCAGGGCGCGGCAGTCGAGCCAGGCGAGGTAGGTGGCCTGACCGGGGTGATAACGGATGGCCGGCAGGTGCTCGGCGAGCAGCGCGGCGAGGAGTCGACGGTTGTCGTCCAGGCCGGTCAACACGGCGTCGAGCCACTCGCCACCGTCGCGGAAGGCGGCGGTGTGGGCGATCACGCCGAGGTGGCTGGTGCTGACGCTGGCCTCGAACGGAACGCGGGCGAGGTCGCCGGCGGCGTCCGGGCCGGCGATGAGGAGCGCACCGCGCAGGCCGGCCAGGTTCCACCCCTTGGAGGCGGACATCAGGGACAGGCCGTTCTCCGCGCCGGGCACCGAGAGGTACGGCACGAACCGCGCTCCCCCAACCACCACCGGAGCGTGGATCTCGTCGGCGACCACCCGCACCCCGTGCCGCTCGGCCAGACCGGCGACGGCGGCCAACTCGTCGGCGGTGTGCAGGACGCCGGTCGGGTTGTGCGGGCTGCACAGCAGGTACGCCGCTGGCCGCCCACCGGTCCGAGCCTTCCGGAACGCGTCCTCCAGTGTGCCGAGGTCGATCCGCAGGTCCTCGCCGAGCGGCGCCTCCACGATCCGGCGGCCGGCGTGCGCCACGTACTCGTAGAACGGCGGGTAGACCGGACAGTTGACGACCACCGCGTCCCCTGGCTCGGTGATCAGCCGCAGCGCCTCGACGATGCCGTGCATCACGTCGGGCACCAGCGCGGTGCGCTCCACGGCCAGCCCGTCCCAACCCCACCGACGCCGGGCGAACTCTGCCAGCGCCTGCGGGTACGCCGTGCCGGCGGTGTAGCCGGTGTCGCCGCGAGCGACGGCGTCGGTGATCGCCCGCGCGACCGGCTCGGCCAGCGGCACGTCCATTTCCGCCACCCAGAGCGGCAACACGTCGTCGGGGTACTCGCGCCACTTGAGACTCGTCCGTTGCCGGAGCTGGTCGATCGTGAGCTGGCGAAGGGGATTCACCGCGTTCCGGGCACCACCGAGCACACCACTCATGCCGGAAGCCTATTCCGCTGCGTCCCGACCCGCGCCGACCCTCCCTCACCGCCTGGCGCGCCTGCGATAGTCGAGGGCGACGGCAATCAGCAGCGGGCCCCAGGCGAGCAGGGGAACGTAGTACCGCAAGATCTCCCAGCCCGGCCGATCGTGCACGACTGCGTCCTGCGCCGCGGTCGGACTCCAACCCCGGTCGACGAAATGGAACGCCTGGTTCAGGAGGAAGTAGGCGCAGATGGCCACGAGCAGCAGGCCGCCACCGATCGCCAGCCGTGTCACCAGAAGAGGCGGAATCGGCCTGCCGCCCAGCCAGCGCGGAAGACGCTGGCCCCACTTGTGCACGAGCCCGAGCGTCAGGATGGCGAGGGCCATGGACAGCACGGACAGGAAGGTCAGATACCAGCCGACCGAGCTGCCCGGGGCCGCGGTCAGCCGCCAGATGGCTGACGGGAGAACGCAGAGCGGCACGGCGTAGGCAGCGGCGAACGCCCACCGGGACGGGTCGGCGTGGGTAGGGCTCATGGTCGCCTCCAATCGTCGGATGCCCATCACCCTTCCGGCCGCACGCACGACCGGCCTCCCCCCGCGGAACCAGCTGCCTCCCTCGCTCGGGGGGCCGTCAGCCGCAGAAACCAGTCACTCCGGAACAGAAGCCCCGGTTCGTCTACTCCCCCTGTTCACGGCATGACCGCCAACCCCGGAGCGGGAGGCTGCACGCACGGAACGGCCTGTCCGGCAGAAATGACGGGGCACGGCGTGGGTATGCCGGACACGCGGCCAGCCGTCGGCGGGACGCGGGCGAATACGGATGGACAAGGCCGAGGTGATGTCATGGCAAGGAACTGGCTGGCCAGCCTGACGAACGGGGTCGTGGCCGGCGCCGCCGGCACGCTCGCCCGCGAACTGTTCAGCAATCTCGACGTCGGTGTGCGGGCTCGCCCGATGAGTGACACGCACGAGCGTGCCGTACAGCGAATGGCGGATCTGGCGCACGTGAACCTGGGACCGGCAGACCGGGCGGCGAACCGGCGTGCCGGGTTTGGGCCGGTGTTCGGGTTCGTCAACGGAGTGTTGGCCGTGTCGCTCTTCGCGACGCTCACCGCGCGGTGGCGGCCACCGCTGCCGGTGGCGGCCGGGGTGATCGGGATCGGCGGCATGCTGGTGGCCGACGGGTCGATGACCGCCCTCGGGGTGACCGACCCGCGCCGCTGGGGCGCCGAGGGCTGGCGCGAGGATGCCCTGCCGTACGTCGCGTATGGCCTGGCCGCTGCCACGACGCTGAAGCGGCTGGACCGGCACGGCTGACCCAGCCAGCACAGGTACCCGTACACCGGAGGCCCGGATGGCTCCTACGCTCAGTGGCCGTCGATGGCGGAGGCGATCCTGGCCGGGGCGTTCAGGGGCGCGAGTTGATCCTCGCCCAGTCCGTACCGCTGGGCGAGGTACCCGGGGTCCTGCCAGGTGATCAGGGAGCCGGGCTGGCCGTCGTCCCGCACCATGAGTCGCATCGGCAGGTCGATGGCGATCTCGGGACGGGCCTGCATGAGCGGAGTGCCCGCCTGCGGGTTTCCAAAGATGATTACCTGCGTGTCGGGCATACTCAGCCCGACCTTGCGAGCGGCCGCCGCATGGTCGACCACCGCGGCCACCGCGGCGCCCATACGTTCCGCCTCGGCCCGCAGCGCGGAGATCGTCTCTCCGACATCGTGGGCGCTCCGCCTGGTCACCAATCCGTCGTTCACGGCCGACCCCCGCTCACCGTGTCGCTGGGCGAATCCATCCCATCTTGTCGGCAACCGAGGCCCGCCCGGGGAGGTTTGCCGTAAACCGCCGCCGTACTCCCCTCAGCGCCGGAGCTTCTCGCGGAGTCAGGCCCGGTCGGGGTTCACCACAGCCTTGGCACGCCACGCGACTTCGACTACGAACCGCCAGCGCGGGGGAACACCAGTAACGACCTCAACTCCGATGGATATCTCAACGGCTTCATCGGTGGTTGCGTCGGGACGATCGTCAGACGGCCGTGCGCGACCACTGCTGGTTGGCGCCGGTGTTGCACGGATACTGCTTCAGGATCACGCCGTCCGCGGTCGATGCGGAGGGTACGTCCACGCATTTGCCGCTGTGTCGTGCCCGCAGCTGGAAGTAGCTGCCGTTGGCGGCCATCTGGAACTGCTGGTTGGTGCCGGTGCCACAGGTGTACTGGACAAGTTCGGCACCGTCGGCGGTTGAAGCGCTCACCACGTCAAGGCACTTCCCGCTGTGCCGGCTGATGATGCGCCAGTAGCCGCTGCCGGCATCCTGGAACTGCCACTGCTGCCACGCGTTGCCGCCGTACGTGTACTGGCCGACGCGCGCACCGTTGTCGGTGTTCGGTGATTGGACGTCCATGGCCTTGCCGCTGTGACGCACGTTGATCCTGTACACCGTTCCCGTGCCTGGCGGCGGCGTCGTGGGGCCCCCTCCGACGGTGTCGCCCCACCCGTACCGGATCCGGTCGGCGCCGGAGGTGTTGCGGACGGTCAGGTTGAGGTTGGTGCCGCTGCCGCTGAGGGAGAACATCGAGTACCAGTCGTAACCAATGTTGCCGGGCTTGCCGCCGAGGGCGGGCCAGTAGGTGCCGCCCATTCGGTTGTCGCGCATGACCTGGGCCATGGCGCGGATGTGGCGCACGAAGTTGTCGGTGCTGCTCGCGTCGGCGTAGTTGAGGCCGTTGTCCATGGGCGCGCCGAACTCGGTCGCGACCGCACGGGAGGCGCAGTTTCCAAGGCGGGTCTGAATGTGACTTCGGAAGGCGTCGTAGGTCATCGCGCCGTAGAAGAAGGCGTAGTGGTGGAAGGAGAGCAGCGTCGAGTTGAAGCGGGCGTCGTTGCAGATGTCCCGCAGGTCCTGGCTGAAACCGGTGCCGCCGATGAGCACCCGGCCGGGCACCGCCGAGTAGTGGTAGTTGAGCCAGTCCGCCGCGACGTTACGCCACTCCGCGGAGCTGTAACCGTGCGGCTCGTTCATCGGCTCGAAGTAGACGTTGCTGTTCGAGCCGTACGTGTTGGTCACCGTGGACCACATCGTGTTCCACGCGGCGAGGTTCGTGATCCTGCCGCCGGAGGCGGCGCCGTCCTCCCAATAGGCGAGGATGACCTTGAAGCCGCGTTCGGTGGCGGCGTCGATGGCGCCCCGGTACGCCTCCCACCACGTCGTCCCCACCGTGTGGGTGTTGATGGGCAGCCGGACGGTGTTGACGCCCATGGTGGAAGCCATGTCGTCGTAGATCGCATTGGCCTTGGCCCGTACCGTCGCGTTACTGTCGGACGAGCTGAGCCCCTGCACGACAAGCGGGCCGGTGCTGAAGTTGTCACCCAACACCGCCCAGTTCATGCCGCGGAACTGGTTGGTGTCGGCGGTGGCTGGCGATGACGTGACCGCGACCACGCCAACCATCGCCGCCAAGGCGGCCACCAGGGCGATCGACATCCGGCGCAGGTTTCTCCGCGCTGGTCCTGATACGTGACCGTTGGACGACGTGCTCCGTGTCATGACATGTCCAATCACTAGGTCTCGGCTCTCCGGGTTCGACACGTCCAGGACATTCGGTTTCGAACAACCCTTGAACGTCGTATGGATCAGCGCGGTTCGCCCGAGGTCTCTCCGGCTTCCAGACCAGGACGGACAGCAGGGGCCGGTTTCAGCTGGTCACGCGGAAGGTGGCGTCGGCACGGCTCTGTTCGTCGGTGACCGGATCGAGCCGGAGCAGGTAGTCGAAGTGCCGGATGTAGCGGTCCGGGTGGCTGTAGGACTGGAACGACGCCCACGAGGAGCTGGCGAGGCCGGCGACCTGCCGGAAGGTGGCGTCGGCGGCGAAGGTGGTGGTGCCGTCGTTGGCTTCCAGCCGGAAGTCGAACCCGTAGTGGCGCAGGTAGTGGCCCGGGTAGTTGACCGACTGGATGGAGACCGTGCCGGAGCCGACCAGGCCGGGCACCAGCCGCCATTGGCCGTCCTGCGCGGGGCTGACATTCGGGTCGATGCGGGCGTCGTAATCGGCGTGCCGCACGTACCGGTCCTGGAAGTTGTACGACTGGATCCGGTTGACCGGGGTGGCGGGCCAGCGGGCGAGCACCCGGTTCTGTTCGGCGGCGGTCAGGTTGAGGATCGAACCGTGCCGCTTCTTGGTGCCGCCCAGGGCGTACGAGCCGGATGCCGGGAGCCGGAAGCCGCCCGGGCTCGACGGGTTGGTGGTCAGGACGGGCAGGTACCCGCGCCCGGTGGAGTACTGGTCAAGGTAGAGGACCCACTCGTTGCGGGTGTTGAACTTCATCCACATCGGACCTTCGACCTGGGCGCCCGTCAGCCCGATGCCGGACAGGTTTCCGAGATTCGTCCAGGTGCCGAGGATGGAGTTGCTGCCTTCGAGGGTGATCTGTCCGTCCCGGGACGCCCGGACGTAGCGGTAGGCGCCGACGCCGGCCGGCACCTCGACGATCTGGGTGTCGATGATCTCCTGGCTGCCGGGCCGGCTGATGTAGACCTGCGGTGTGGTGATGCTGCGGAAGTTTGCCGTGCGCGCGTAGTAGATGCGGTGCTTGGTCGCTCCGTTGAGCGGGACGTTCGTCGCCCAGTAGAGGACGTAGTCGCCGGTGGTCGGGTTCCAGATCGCCTCGGGAGCCCAGGCATTGCGTCCGTCCGGGATCGCGCCGGCGACGTTCAGCAGCCACGGCGCCGACCAGTTGACCAGGTCGGTGGACTCCCACACGACAAGGTTGCGACTGCCGTTGTTGATCGCTGTCGACCAGTCCTGGCCGCAGCCGATGCACAGGTCGGTGGCGATGATCCAGTACCGGTCGCCGCCGGGCGACCGGACCAGGGCGGGGTCACGGACCCCGCGGGTGCCGACCGTGGACCGCAGCACGAGCCCACCGTTGTTCAGGTCGGTCCAACGCAGGCCGTCGGTGCTGTGAGCGAGGTAGATCTGCTGATCGGTCGACGACTCGCCGGTGAAGTGCGCCATCAGGTAGCCGACGGTCGGGTCGAGGGCGGCCGCCTCCTTCGGCGTCGCCGCCGACCAGGTGGTGAACAGCAGGCACGCGGCGACCGTGACCGCGCAGAGCCGGGCGAGGACTCTCGACATGGGGTCTTCCTCCTTCGCGCAGGGGCATCCGAGTCAGCTAGAGGGTCGGTACGACGGGGCGGATGGTGCCGTCGGCGTTGAACTCCATCCGGTCGATGGTGGTCTCGCGGTTGGTGTCGTTGCCGGCCGGCACGGCGAACCGGTGGTAGGCGATGTACCAGGTGTCGCTGCCGGGTGCGCGGACCACGGAGTGGTGGCCGGTGCCCTTGATGCCAACCTCAAGGCGCTTCTGCAGCACCACGCCACGCCTGCTCCACGGCCCGAGGGGCGATGGGCCGGTGGCGTACGAGACCCGGTAGTCCTCACTGCGCGTGTCGTTCTCCGACCACATGAAGTAGTACAGGCCGTTGCGCTTGAACACGAACGGCGCCTCGTTGTAGCCCGACGGCGTGACGACCCGCGCCTGCGCCGCGTCGAAGGAGACCATGTCGGTGTTCAGCCGCACCGCCCGCGCGACGCCCTGCCCCCAGTACAGGTAGGACTGTCCGTCGTCGTCGCTGAACACCATCGGGTCGATCGTCTGCCCGCCGGAGAACTGGTCGCCGCGGATGAGCGGCCTCCCCAGCGCGTCACGGAACGGCCCGGTGGGGCTGTCCGCCACCGCCACGCCCAACTGCTTGGCGGTGTTGCCGCTGGCCGCACCGCCGCTGAAGTACAGGTAGTAGCGGCCGTTGGCGCTGGCCACCGCCGGCGCCCAGGCCGAGTGGTCCGCCCAGGACACGTCCGGACCGTGGTCGAGGATCACGCCGTGGTCGGTCCAGTTGACCAGGTCGGTGGAGGAGAACGCCTTGTAGTAGGTGCCGGCCCAGCTCGCGTAGCCGTCGGTGGTCGGGTACAGGTAATAGCGGCCGTTGAACACGGCGATGTGCGGGTCGGCGAAGAGGCCCGGGATCACCGGACCTTTGGCGGTCCTGGGTGCCCAGGGCGCGACGAGGCGGAAGGAGCTGTCGGCTCGGAACGCGGCCGTGTCCTGGTAGGTGTCGATCCAGAGCGCGAAGTCACGGTGCCGGATCCGCCGGTTCGGATAGTTGTACGAGGCGAGCGCCACCGATCCGACGACTGACCCGTCCACCGCGCAGAAGGTGGCGTCGGCCCGGAACGTGGCGTCGCCGGTGTTGGGGTCGACCCGGAGCCGGTAGTCGCGGTGCCGCAGGAACATGCCCGTCCTGGTCTGGAACGAGTAGCAGGTCGGGGACGCCAGACCGTTGACCACGGTGAAGGTGGCATCCAGCTTGGTCTGGTTGGCGCTGCTGGAGGTCACCGGATCGAGCTGACCGAGATAGTCGACGTGCCGCACGTACCGTCCGGCTTGGTTGACCGACTCCAGCGAACGGGCGCCGGTCGGCAGCGTGGCGGCATGCGCCGGACCGTCGGCGACCACCACGAAGGCGGCGGCGGCCACGGCGGAAAGCACGAGGAGTGAACGTAGACGCATCGTCGATGCTCCATGTTAGCGTTAACATGATTGAACCAGGCGCGGCTCGGGTTTTCGAGGTCTCGGGCGATGGGTGACAAGCCGCACGGACAACGCCGGCGACTACAGACACCATGTGTTCGGTTCGTTAAATTCGCGTTGCGGACAAGTGTTAGCGATCGCATCGACGGGTGTCAAGGAATCGAAGGCGCTCGTTGGATCCCACCACCACGGCCAGCAGTCCGTACGCACCGGTGCTGCGCTGGCGCGTACCACCCGGTTCAGCACCGGACCCGCTTCGCGACGCCAGGTGTCGGCGCGCCACCAGCGCCTGGCGGGGGGTGGGCCGAGCGCGTCGTCAAGCTTGACGATCAGCACGTCCCGCACCCCCGACGACGCCCGGATGCTCCGGCTCGGCCGGGGCCGGCCTACGGTGTGACCGCGGCCGGCCCGGGTTCAGCTCAGCTCGACCGTACCGATGACCCGGGTCGGGGCGGCGGAGCCGCCGACGGGCTCGTTCGACACCCCGAACGTGCCCGCCTCGGCGACCGGACCGATGACCGTGGTCGACGCCCTGACCCCCTCGGCGAGTTGCCCCACCTTGCGGGGCTCGCTGCCACGGATGAGCCATAGCTCGTAGATCCGCCCGGGGCCGGCCTCGGGCAGGTCGCGCAGCAGCACCACACCGCGGTCGCGGTCGCGTGAGACCACGACGGTCGCGGCGCCGCCGGGCTGCAGCGACCGCTCGAACACGCGGGCGTCCGGGGCGTCCAGTACGGCGGCGATCTGCCGGGCCTGGGCGCTGCTGTCCTGCTCGTCGCTGATCCGGTCGTTGCTGACGGTCCAGGTGACCGCGCTCGCGCCACCGGCCACGAGGATCGCTGCGGCGGCGGCCACGCTGAGCTGTCGCCACCCGCGTGCCTGCCGTCTGTCGCTCGCACCTCTGGCGCCGACCCGCAGCTGCGGCGTGTGCGCCACCTGGGCCAGGGTCCGCTCCCGTAGCCCCGGTGGTGTGGCCTCGACGATGGCGTCGTCGGCGAGCCGGGACACCGTCTCCCGCAGCTCGGCCACCTCCCGGCGGCACGGCTCGCAGTCGGCCAGGTGCCGCTCGAACGCCGCCCCCTCCACGTCGTCGACCGCGTTGAGGACGTACGCACCGGCGAGGGTGTGAATGTCGGCGCTCATACCCGCCCCTCCAGCTCGATGCCCAGGCAGTCCCGCATCCGGATCAGCCCGTCGCGCATCCGCGTCTTCACCGTCGGCAGCGGCGCCTCCAGCTTCTCCGCGACCTCACGGTAGGTGTGGCCGCCGTAGTAGGCCAAGGTCACCGCCTCGCGCTGGACCGGCGTCAGCCGGCCCAGGCACCGGCGGACCTGCTCCCGCTCCAACCGGGCGGCCACGTCCTCGACCACCTCGTCGTAGGGGACGTGCGTCTCCGTCGCGGCGAACTGCCGCGCACGGTCTCTGTGGGCCTGCTCGGAGCGCACCCGGTCCACCGCCCGACGGTGCGCCATGGTCAGGATCCACGCCGAGGCCGAGCCGCGTCCGGCGTCGAAGCGGCCGGCGGTGCGCCACACCTCGACCATCACCTCCTGCGTCACCTCCTCCGCCTGCGCCGGATCGCGCACCACCCGACGGGCCAGCCCGAGGACCCTTCCCACCATGACGTCGTACAGCGCCGCGAACGCCGCCTCGTCACCACGCGCCACCCCGCAGAGCAGCTCGTCGGCGGTCGGCGGGCCCGCGGCGTCCTGCGGCACCGACCGTAACCGTCGCGCCCGTTCCGGTTCACCGCTCATACTCGGCAGGTCCTTCCCTGTGCTGGCGACGCGTCGACGGGCCACCGGAGGCGGACGGCGCTCACGCGGGATGAGCGTGAGCGAGGCGCGCGTAGACGATGACGTTGTCGCGGTAGTGCTGCGTGGCCTCGTCGAACTCACCGCCGCAGGTGATCAGGCGTAGCGCGGCGTGGTCGGTCGGTCCGTAGACCTCGTCGGTGGGAAAGCGGTCCTTGGGATACTGCTCGACCTTCGTGACGGTAAACATCGCCGTGCTGCCGTCCCGCCGGTCCACCATGATTCCGGCGCCAACGGCCAGCTTGCCCAGGTCGAAGAACGTCCCCCTTCGCCCCTTCCAGTTGACATGGCCGGCCAGCACGGCCGGGCCCAGAGCGCCGGGCACCGGCGCCTTGGTGAACCAGCCCACCTCGGTGGCGTTGTCCGGCACCTGCATCGCACCGTCCGCCCGCAGGCCGAGGGCGACGACTGCCGCGGTGGCCTTCAGCGACGGGATCGACACCCGAGCCGGCGGGGAGCTGGCCATCAGCGGTCCCGAGGTCAACTCACCCGGCTTGGTCGCCGGGACAGGCGACGCGTCCGCGGCCGGTGCCGCGGCGGAGGCGTCGGGTCGGGGCGGGTCCCCACCCCGACCGGCGACGGCGAAGCCGATCGTCACGGTCGCCGTCACGGTGAGGATGCCGGCCACCGCCAGGAGCGCGAAGCGCCCCTGCCGGTGGCCGGCCGGCACAGGTACGTCGCCGGTGTCCATCGAACGATCCCTCAGCGCTCGCCGGCGAGCCGGCGACGCACGACGACCGCACCGGCGGCGCCGAGCAGCGCGAGGCCACCCACGGACCACATCATCATCGGCGATCCACCGGACGTGCTGCCATCACCGGTGGCAACTCCCCCGGCGGGTACGGAGCCGGCGGCCGCGCCGGTGACCATGCCGCAGGTGGCAGGGTCGGTGGCCTCGGCGGGAATGCCGTTGACGCCGATGGACTTGGCGAACGTCGACTCCCCGAGCGCCTCCATGTCGTACTTGTCGTTCTTGTTCGCGTCGATGCCGTGCTGCACCAGGTGCAGGTCCTTCAGGTGCTCGATCGTGCCCTCGGGCAGCTCGGCGGCCTGGATGGTGCGCTCGTAGCTGAGGTTGCCCTGCGCGTCGGCCTTCGGCATCCGGTCCACCGCCAGCCCGCTGGCCTTGGTGGTGTCGCCGGTGGTGGTCAGCGAGATGAAGATGTCCCCGTACATCGGCAGACCCTCTTCGGTGCTGACGAAGCCGTTGCCGTTCGCGTCGGCCGACTTGTCGGGGCAGTGGAAGTCCATGCCGTTGGCCGCGCCGTGCACGTGCTGAGCGTGCGGCGAGTTGGGCGTCATCCCCTTCGACCGGATCATGACCTTCAGGTCACCGCCGCTCGTCGCGGTCAGCGTCGCGGTCCCGGTGGCGCCGGTCCCGTTGAGGTCCTGCAACTGGACCTGCACACTTTCGTCGGCGTGCGCCACGCCGGGGAACGCCAGGACCAGCGCCGCCGCTGGCACAGCGAGCAGTGCTCGGTAAGGTCTCACAACAGATCTCCGTCTCCGCCGGTACGGCGTTGATGCTCAGGTGCTGTCGGGAGGGATTCGTCGCTCGGCGTACGCCGGATTGGTGTCGGACCGGATTCTTTTTCGGCCCGGGCGGCGAGCCACTCATTCTGCTGCGGCCTGGAGCGGGGACAGCAGCCCCACCGGGCTCCCGTGGCTGTGCATGCGACAACGTTCACCCAGGTGGAGGGGCACTTGGTCCCGAGGTGCGGGTGGTGGAAGATAGGTGAATGCGTGTGCGGAACCGCAACAACGTGGTGTTGGCCGGTCGTCCGGATGGGCCGACCGTCGTGTTCGCGCACGGCTTCGGCTGCGATCAGCACATGTGGCGCCACGTGGCTGCCGAGATCGGGCAATGGGCCCAGGTGGTGTTGTTCGACCACGTGGGATCGGGCAAGGCTGATCCGACGGCCTGGAACGCCGACCGCTACGCCTCCCTGGACAGCTACGCCGATGATGTGCTGAGCATCTGCCAGGACCTCGACCTTCAGCAGCCGATCTTCGTCGGGCACTCGGTCAGTTCGAGCATCGGGGTGCTCGCGGCGAACCGCGAACCGGACCGCTTCGCCGCGCTTGTCCTGGTCACCCCGTCACCGTGCTACATCGATGACGAAGACTACCGAGGCGGTTTCACCCGCGACGACATCGACGACCTGCTCGACTCACTCGACAGCAACTACCTCGGTTGGTCGTCGAGCATGGCACCTCTGATCATGGGCAATCCCGATCGGCCGGAGCTGGGTGACGAGCTGACGGCAAGCTTCTGCCGGACGGACCCCGCGATGGCGCAGGTGTTCGCCCGCGCCACGTTCCTGTCCGACAACCGCGCCGACCTCGCCGCGGTGAGCGTCCCCACCCTGATCCTGCAGTGTGCCCAGGACGCCATCGCGCCGCCTGAGGTCGGCGCGTTCGTGCACGCGCAGATCGCCGGCAGTCGGCTCGTCACCCTGGATGCCACCGGGCATTGCCCGCAGTTGAGCGCGCCGGAGGCCACGGCCGCGGCGATCACGTCGTTTATCAGGACCGCCTACCGATGACCGGCACTGCCGGGGCTGATCCTCACGGCCAAGGTCCGAGCGGTGACGGGAGTGCCCGGCCGAGCGAGGCCGGGTTCCCCGCGTTGCTTGAGGACAACCTCGAGGACCTGTACGAGAATTCGCCCTGCGGGAACCTGTCCACCCTCTTGGACGGCACCATTGCGAAGATCAACGGCACGCTGCTGGCATGGCTCGGCTACAGCCGTGAGGAACTCGTCGGGCTACGCCGCTTCAGTGACCTGCTCACCGGTGGGGGCCGGATCTACCACGAAACCCACTTCGCACCGATGCTGGCGATGCAGGGCGAGATCCGAGGTGTCTCCCTCGAACTCCGCAGCAAGGACGGCTCCCGTATGCCGGTCCTCGTCACGTCTGTCGTCAAGGCCGGCAGCGAAGGTCAACCCCAACTCATCCGGACGGCCGTCTTCGACGCCAGGATGCGCCGCGCCTACGAACGGGAACTCCTCAACGCCCGCAAGGCAGCCGAACGCGAGGACGAACGGTTACGGCAACTCGTCAGCAAACTGCAACGAAGTCTCCTCCCCGCCGTGCTGCAAACCCCGCCCGGGCTGGAAAGCGCCGCGTACTACCGGGCGGCCTCCGCCGACGAGGTCGGCGGCGACTTCTACGACCTGTTCCCCCTCGACGACGACCGCTGGGGATTCTTTCTCGGCGATGTCAGCGGCAAAGGCGTCGAAGCGGCCGCCGTCACCGCCCTGGCCCGTTACACGTTGCGCGCCGCGGCCGTCTACGACCCGGACCCTGCCGCCGCGCTGCGCAACCTCAACACCGTGCTCTGGCAGGAATACCGGGAGGACGCGCGCTACTGCACGGTCGTGTTCGGCATCCTCACGCCCACACCGTCCGTCGGCGGGTTCACCGCGGTCATCGCCAGCGGCGGGCACCCCGAACCACTGCTGCTGCGGGCGGATGGCTCCGTCCACTACCAGCGCACGAGGGGCCGCATCGTGGGGGCCTTCCCGACCTCCCAGTACGCCAACACCACCGTCGTAGCGAACCCCGGCGACACACTGCTCCTCTACAGCGACGGACTCACCGAGGCCCGCCCCGCCAGCAGCGAGACCGCCGATGGCCGTTACGGAACGGCAGCCCTCGCCCGGTTCGCCACCCGACTCGCGCCCACCAACGCCGCCGACGCCGTCGCCGCGGTCACCGAGCTGCTCAGCACCTTCGGTGCCGGGCTCACCGACGACACCGCCGTCCTGGCCATCAGCGCCCCACCCAGCCGACCCTAACCGCCACGCCACGACGGCAGGCCGGGGTTAATGACGTCGATACGCCAGTCGTTGCTGCGCATCAGGGAGCCGCTGCCCGGCGGGTACTCGAAGTCGCAGGGGCCGAGGAGAGTGAAGCCCAGGCGGTGGCAGAGAGCGTTGGAGGGAGCGTTGTCGACTGAGGGGAACGCGTGCAGGCTGTGCGGGGCATCGGGATGACGGGCAGCCTCGCGGACGATGGTGAGCAGGGCGGCACCGGCTGCGGTGGCAACGCCCCGGCCCTGGTAGGGCCGTAGGACGTTCCATCCGGTCTCGTAGATCTGCTGGCCCTGCCAGCCACGCCGGTGGTAGGCGATGCTGCCGACCATCTCCTCGCCGAGCAGGACGGCGAACATGCAGCCGCGGCCGGTTGCCGGCAGGGCGAGGTATCGGCGGTGCCGGGCGAGCAGCTTCTCCTCCGACTCGGGGCCGCCGACGTGTCGACGCATCTGCGGTGTGTTGATCCGGCGCAGGAGGTCGAGCGCGGATTCCGACCAGGGCTCAAGACGTACGTCCATGCCGGGCAGCCTGGCAGGGTACGGGATTGTCAAGCACCCTATTTCGCCGGAAGTCTGACCGAGAGGGTTCAACTCAACGGGGAGGCACGATGACGAAGCAGGCTGTCCGGGCGGCCCGGATGTTCGACGGCGAGCGGCTGGTGGATGGCGGGGTGCTGGTCCTGATGGACGACGGGCGCATCGCCGACGTGCACCGGGGTCGGGCCGACGCACCGGAAGGCTGGCCGGTGCGCGAGGAGCCGGACGGCACCCTGCTGCCCGGCATGGTCGACGCGCACGTGCACCTGTGCGCCGATGCCGGGCCCGACGCGCTCGGCCGGCTCGCCGAGCGTGCCGAGACGGACCTCGACGTGGTCATCGGGGCGTCACTGCGCGCGCACCTGGCGGCCGGCGTCACGACCGTCCGGGACCTGGGCGACCGCCGCGACGCCGTACTCCGATGGCGCAACCGGGAGGTGCGCGACGACCTGCCAACGGTGGTGGCGTCCGGCGCCCCGGTCACCAGCGTCGGCGGGCATTGCTGCTCGCTGGGGGGCGAGGCGAGCGGTGTCGACGGGATCCGCGAGGCCGTGCGCCTGCGGGCGGCGGCCGGTGCCGACCTGGTGAAGGTCATGGCCAGCGGCGGGGCGTTCACCCCCGGCACCGACACCACCCGGCCGCAGTTCACCGACCAGGAGCTGACCGCCGCGCTGACCCGGGCGCACGATCTGGGCCTGCCGGTGACCGCGCACGCGCACGCCCTCAGCGCGGTCGAGCAGGCGCTGCGCGTCGGTGTCGACGGCATCGAGCACTGCACGTGCGTGACCGCGACCGGCGCCCACGTCCCCGACGAGCTCGCGGACCGCCTGGCAGCGTCCGGGGTGGCGGTTTGTGCCACGCTCGGCACCGACCCTGCCGTGGTCACACCGCCGGAGGTGGTGGCGATGGCGGCGCGGGCCGGGCTCAGCGAGGCCACGCTGCGCGAGGGCGCCGCCGCCCTGCACCGCGCCGGGGTCCGCCTGGTGGCCGGTTCGGACGCGGGCCTCGGCCCCGCGAAGCCGCACGGGATCCTGCCGGAGACGCTCGTCGAGTACGTCGCGTGCGGCATCTCCGCCACCGCTGCCCTCGCCGCGGCCACCTCGGTCGGCGCCGAGGTGTGTGGGCTGGGGCGGCGCAAGGGCCGCGTCAGCCCCGGATTCGACGCCGACCTGTTGGTCGTGGACGGTGACCCGACGAGCGACATCACGGTACTGCGCCGCCCGCTCGCCGTGTACCGCGCGGGCGAGCCGGTGAGCCGGTGATCTCGTAGGCGCGTCGGCGGTTTCTCGCACGGTGTCGGCAGCCGGGCCTTCCTCGAACGGCTCGTCCGTCGAGGAGGGACCCGGCGGGTGGTCGGCCGGGCATCCGGCCTGCTCGTCGGCGCCCGCCCCTGGCGGACTACCCTCGCCGGTATGTCCGACTCCCGCCTGCTGCGCATCGGTACCCGCAACTCACCGATGGCCCTCGCTCAAGCCGAGCGGGTACGCGCGATGCTCGTCGACCGGCACCCCGACGTCACCGTGGAAGTGATGTCGATGTCGACCAGCGGGGACCGGTGGCACGGTGACCTTGCCGCCCTGGGCGGTAAGGGGGCGTTCACCAAGGAGGTGGACGCCGCCCTGGTCGCCGGAGACGTGGACCTGGCGGTGCACTGCGTCAAGGACGTCCCCGGGGACCGGCCGGCCCCAGCCGGCACGGTGATGGCCGCCTACCTGGCCCGTGACGACGTCCGGGACTGCCTCGTGCATCCGGGTGGGCTACGGATCGAGCAGCTGCCCGCCGGTACCCGGATCGGCACCTCCGCGGTCCGACGGGTCGCGCAGCTGGCCCTGCACTGGCCGAACCTGGTGCCGGTGGCCATCCGGGGCAACGCGAACAGCCGGCTCGCCAAGCTCGACGCCGGCGACAGGTACGACGCGCTGCTGCTCGCGGTCTCCGGGCTGACGCGGATCGGGCAGACTGCCCGGATCACTCACCCTGTCGACGTCGACACGATGGTCCCGGCCGTCGGCTCCGGCACCTTGGTCCTGCAATGCCGGGAAGACGACACCAGCACCCGTGACCTGGCAGCCAGCCTCAGCGACCCGCGGGCCCGGCAGGAGACCGCCGCCGAACGGACCATGCTGCACATCCTGCAGGGCAACTGCCACTCCCCCATCGCCGCGCTCGCACGCACCGAGCCCGGTGGGCGCCTCGGCCTCCGGGCGAGGGTGATCAGCCTCGACGGTAAGACAGTGCTCGACGTGCACGAGTGGGCTGCGGACCCGATCACCCTCGGGACCTCCGTCGCCGCAGCCCTGCTCCGGCAGGGTGCCCGTGACCTCCTCGACCTGTCTCCCCACGGGGTGGCCTGACCGACCGCCGGGCCGCAGCCGCACACGGAGCTCGCCGGCCGTGGCACGAACGCCTGTCGTCGACAGGGGCGAAGCATCGACCGGCACGCGCACCGCGGCCAGCCCGATCACGGGGGCCGCGGCACGGTGCCGCCGTGTCGATCGTCAGTAGTTGACGTATGCGGTGACGGCGAGGTGGTCGGAGTACTCGCCTGCGGTCGTCGTCGGGGTGACGGTCGCGACGTTGCTGAAGCCGTTGCCGCTCTTGACCAGCAGGAAGTCGATCCGCCGGCTGTTGAGAGTGTCGTACGCGGCGGAGCAGTTGCGGCTGCCGCACTTCTCCGCGATCGGGTCGCGGTACCCGTAGCTCCTGCCGTCCTCCCACCAACCCGCGTCGTCGGGCTCGGCGTTGGCGTCACCCGCGACGATCTTGAGGTCGCCGCCGAGCCGGCCCATGGCCTCGTCGGCCTCCTTGATGTTCTCATCGGCGCACTTGGGGCCGTACCAGGTGTTGGTCGGCCAGTGGATCGAGGCCACCGACACGTCCTGGTTGGCGACGTTGTCGTGCAACCGGACGGCGATGTTGTGAACCCGGTCCTGGCTGCTCCTGGTGGGTTCGAGGTTCAGACACCCGCCGGTACCAGCGTCGTAGTCCTCCGGAGCGTCGGAGCGCCAGCGGGTGGCGGTGTCGTAGGTGAACCGGTCCGAGCGGTAGATGACCGCGTTGGTCTGCTGGTTCTTCATCTTGCCGCAGGTGCTGGTGTAGCCCATCGAGCCGGGGTCCGCGATCGCGATCTGGCCGGCGTACGTGCCGGGCAGCTCGTCGGAGAGTCGTTGGGTCAGGGTGTTGAGCTGCGTCTGGTTGGAGATCTGCTGCACGGTGAGGATGTCCGGGCTCAGCGGCCGGCCCTTGAGGTAGGTGATCAGCCGGTCCCAGATGTAGCCGTCGGCGCAGGAGCTCGGCAGCCAGTTCTCGATGTTGTTGTTGTAGACCACCAGGTAGCTCGGGGAGCTGTTGACGGCCGCCGAGGCGGCGGTAGCGCTGGCGGCGCCGACCGCCGCGGTCATGAGAGCCGTGGTCAGCACGGCGACGACGCCGCGCAGGACACGGCTGGTACGAATGGACAACTCTCCTCCTGGCTCCACTGAACGTCGGCATCGAGCCGCCCGGGATGTCGACAACCTTCGAAGTGCTCGCAACATCGTGACAGAAAGCTTCATCAGTGGAAAGGTCTACCGTCGCCGTTGGACGACGACGCGGAACTTGTCGAGAAGGATGTGTACGGCGTCAGACAGGTGCACGTCGGTGGACTTGGGTCACGCCTCCTCGCGAGCCACGCCTGCCGGCGCCAGAACGACGTCGAACCGCACCCGTGACCACGCGCGGTCTTCCAGGTCACGGCCATCGGGCGTGGGGGAACCGGCCGGCCGGGGCTCGAAATCCGTCACCAGCGACTCCCGTACGCCGAACACGCTGTCGCGGTCCAGCAACTCGTCCCCGCGGACGAAGATGTGCGTCACGAGGGTTCTGAATCCCTCCCCCTGAACCATGAGATGCAGGTGCGCCGCCCGCATCGGCGACCGTCCGGTGGCGGCCAGCAGCCGGCCGACCGGGCCGTCGTGCGGAATCGGGTACGGCGTCGGGACGACCCCCCAGAAGCGGTAGTTCCCGCCCACGTCGCTGTACAGGTGCCCACGGGCGGCGATCCGGTCGTCGCCGTACTGGACGTCGTAGAAGCCGTCCTCGTCGGCCTCCCAGACTTCGATGCGCGCATGCGGCACCGGGTTGCCGTCCGTGTCGGTGACCCTGCCCTCGACCCAGCATGGCCGCCCGGGCGCTCCGGCCGCGATGTCCCCGCCGAGCTCGATCTTCGGCGAGCCTTCGACGAAGAACGGGCCGACCACCGTCGCCTCGGTGGCGTTGCCGTGAGCCTCGTTGTTGACGGTGATGGTCTGCATCGAGGCGCCCAGGACGTCAGAGAGCAGGATGAACTCCTGACGCCGATCGTCGGTGATGTGCCCGGCCGCGGTGAGAAAGGCGATGGCACGCCGCCACTCCTGCTCGGTCAGCCGCACCTCCCGCAGGAAGGCGTGCAGGTGCCGGGTCAGCGCCTGCATCAGCTCTCTGAGCCGCTCATCCGGGGCGTCGTCAAACGACGCGACCACCCTTTCGACGAGCTGTGACTCGCGGCTCCGCTGCTCCAGGGTCATACCGGCTCCCCGCCGTCCCATGCTCGGCGTGGCAGGCCCTTGAGGCTCTCGCGAGTGACCGGCATCGGGTGTCGGGCGGCACGGCCGCTGGAGGCACCGGCGATCAGTACGACGGACATCGAATGCTGCTCCTCCGATGGTTGCTGATGACCGCGGGTGGTCAGAAGACGATGACGTTGCGGCCGCGCGCGGTACCCGACGCCATGGCCGCCAGGGTGGTCGGTGCCTGGTCGAGGGCGATGCGGTTGATCTCGGGGAGGATCCCGTGCACGGCTGAGAAGGCCAGGGTGTCGCGGAGGTCGTGCGGCGACCCGGACGGGTTGGCCATCACGTGCAGTCGGTTGAGGACCATCGGCTGACTGGGCAGGCTCAGCGGGGTGTTGTCGTAGCCGCAGAGCACCAGCGTGCCGTCTGGGGCGAGCCCGCCGAACGCGGCCGCCGCGGCGGCGGTGGTGGGCGCGGCGTTGAGGATCACGTTCGCTCCGCCGTCCCAGTCCTTCAGCGCCGCGGCGGGGTCCTGCTCGCTGGACACGATGAACCGCTCCGCGCCGAGCGACAGCACCTGCTCCTCGACGCGACGGGAGTGACCGAGGACCGCGACGCGAGCGCCCATCGCGGTGGCGTAACGGATCGCCAGCGCTCCGATGCCGCCGGAGCCGATGACGGCCACCCGTGACTCCGGGCGGGTCCCGGCCTGCCGTAGGCCGTTGAACGCCGTGATACCCGCGCACATCAGCGGTGCCGCCGCGACCGGGTCCAGTCCGGCCGGCAGCGGAGTCACGAAACCTGCCTTCAACACCGCGTACTCGGCGTACCCGCCGTCCATGACGACGCCGGTGATCCGCTTTGCCGGGCAGAGGATCTGGTCACCGCGTACGCAGTAGTCGCAGTGCCCGCACGAGTCGCCCAGGAACTGCGCTCCCACCGCCGTACCCACCGTCGGGAAGGTGACCTGCTCCCCGACCGCCTCGACGACACCGGTGATCTCGTGACCCGGCACCACCGGGAAACGAGCGAACGGAAAATGGCCGCGGAGCAGGTTCAGGTCGGTGAAACACACCCCACAGGCGGTCATCCGGACCAGGACCTCGCCGGGTCCGGGGGTGGGCACGTCCCGTTCGACGAGCGACAACGGGGCGTCGACCCCGGTGGCGACAGCAGCGTGCATGGTTGATTACTCCTTCTGATTCGGTCGATCGACCGCCCCCGTCGAGCGGTCGACTTCGGGCGGCGGCGGTGCCGGCCGGGAGCGGAAACGCCCCCGGCCGCCACCGTGCGCCGCCCCTCAGGCCATCACCTGGCGAGGAAGGCGAGCAGCGCTCTGTTGACCTCGTCGGCGTGGGTCCAGAGCAGGCCGTGGGGCGCCCCGTCGATCTCGACGTAGTCGGCGCTGGGAAGCGCCTTGTGGAACGGACGCGCGGTGGCGTCGATCGGCAGGATGCGGTCGCCGGTGCCGTGCAGGATCAGGGCCGGTACATCGATCGTACGGATGTCGTCCCGGAAGTCGGTGAACCAGGTCATCGGGGCGGCGGCGGCCGCGTACCAGCCGCCGCTGGCGGCGGAGGCCCAGCTGTTCCGGACGGCCTCCTCGCTGATCCTGCTGCCCAGGTTCTCGTCGAGGTTGTAGAAGTCGGCGTAGAAGGCCGTGTAGTACGCGTAACGGTCCTTGCGCACCTGCTCCGAGACGCCCTCGAAGAACTCCCGCGGCGCGGCGCCGGTCGGGTTGTCGTCGGTCTTGAGCAGGAACGGCTCCAGCGAGGCGAGGAAAGCAGCCTTCGCGACCCGCGACGATCCGTAGCGGCCCAGGTACCGGGCGACCTCGCCGGTGCCCATGGAGAAGCCGACCAGTACGGCGTCGGTGAGATCGAGCGTCTCCATGAGGACGTTCAGATCCGCGGCGAAGGTGTCGTAGTCGTACCCGAGGGTGGTCTGGCTGGACTGGCCGAAGCCACGGCGGTCGTAGGTGACGACCCGGTAACCGGCGCGGAGCAGCTCGGCCGACTGCTTCTCCCACGAGTGCCCGCTGAGCGGGAAACCGTGGATCAGGACGACCGGCTGACCCGTGCCGTGGTCCTCGTAGTACAGCTCGATCGCCGTGCTGTTCTCTTCGCCCACTGTGATGTGCGGCATGTGCGTTCCCTCTCCCTGAGCGATCCGTCGCCGTTGAATGCGCCGCGGGCGTCGGTGGCAGGTGCCGGCGGAGCGCCGTTGCTCCCCGGCCGCGCTCGTCGGTCGGCGCGCTCTGCGGTGATCAGAGACTCCGGCACCGACGCCCGGGGGCGCATCAGTCACATGACTGGGCGACCGTCCATGAGTTGGCACGGTGATCTCCGGACCGACGGTCTCGCCTTTGGTGCTCCGGCAACGACCGCTGGCCGCCCACGTCCTCCTCGGCGGCCTGCACCCATCGAGGCCAGTCATCCGCCACGTCATGTGACCGGTCACTCGGCGAGCCGGCGGAGACAGTCTGGATCACGCAAGGTGCAGAGGTTTCGGCACCCGCGTGACAGCGGTGCCCGGAGTAGTGGAACGGAGAACGACATGCTTCACCCTCGGGCCGGCCGGGGTGTGTCCTGGGCACGTAGGGACAACTACCGCTCCACAGACTTCACGGCTCCCCGCACGGAATCCTCCGTGCGCAGCGAGACCTTCATCGCGGCGACGCCGGAACGGGTGTACGCACACCTGGTCGACGTTCCGCAGTGGCCCGACTGGGTTCCCGAGGTACGACGGGCGCACGCCCCGAGCGGGATCCGGCTGGGCGCGACGTTCGAGGTCGAGATGTACGGCGTCCGTCTGGAGGCCGTGGTGTCCGAGTACGAGCTCAACACCCGGTTCGGTTGGATCGGCTCCTCGCCGGACATGAGCATCTACCACGCGTGGACCCTCGTCACGGTCCCGCCAGGCACCCAGGTGATCGCGAGGAAGGTCGAGCGCGAACTGACGACGGTGGTGGTGGGCGACTCCCAGGTGGAGGAGCTCTACTACGCCCACCAGGAAACGCTGCTGCGACTGACGCGGCTGGCGGAAGCCAGCGAATCGCCGGCGTGAGGCCCGGCGCCGGGTACGCCATGGAACATCGTCCGGCCACTACGGTTCGGGTGCCTCTTCGGTCTCCCCGGCCGCGCCCTCGTCCAGCGCCGCGAGCGCGTCGCGGAGCGCGGCCCGGGAGGCGATGCCCAGTTTGGGGAAGATCTGGTACAGATGCGTACCGACTGTCCGGTGCGAGAGGTACAGCTTCAGGCCGATCTGCTTGTTCGTCAGACCGGAAGCGGCCAGTTCCGCGATCTCCCGTTCCTGAGGGGTGAGCACGGCGGAGCTCAGATCGTTTCTCGGCCTGGCGAGGCCGGTGGCGCGCAACTCGTTGCTCGCCCGTTCGATCCACGGCCGGGCGTCCAGCCGCTCGAAGGTGGCCAGGGCTGTCCGGAGTTGGGCCCGGGACTTCGCCGTGGCTCTGGTGCGGCGCAACCGCTCCCCGTACGCCAGACGCACCCGGGCCAGATCGAACGGCCAGCGCTCGATGTCGGGCAGCGCCAACGCCGTCTCGAAGAGCTTCTCGGCACGATCATCCGGGGCGGCGAAGGCTGACGCACCGGCGCTGAGCAGCGCGAGCCGCGGCGACAACGAGCCCACCTCCGCCTCCCGGAGGCAGGCGGCGTGCGCCGCGGCCTCGCGGAACCGGTTGGTACGGACCGCCGCCTCCACCAGGTCCAGGCAGCCCCACAGGGCGTGCGGCACGTACGGCGCGAGCGTGCCCGCGGTACTGAGCAGCACCGAGTGCTGGTACGCGCTCTCGAAGTCACCTCGCGCCAGGTCGTTGAGGCCCCGCACGTGGTAGGCGTAGGACTCCGCCGCTCGCGCGCCGCGGGGTACCGCGAAGCGCAGGATGCGATCGGTCAAGGCATCGCTGGCGTCGGCGTCTCCCCGCGCGGCGGCGAGCAGCGCCTGGATGTACTGGAAGTACCAGCCGAAGAACCGGAACCCGTGCTCGTCGCACAGCCGGATGCCCTCGGCCGCGAGTTCCGCGGCCTCGTCCCACCGCCCGCTGTGGTAGTCGTCCATGCAGAGGTGCAACAGCACGCCGAGGTGACGGCGAGCAGGCGCTGCGCCCTCCCGGCCGAGGCGGACAACTCGCCAGTCGGCCTCTCGACAGCCCCAGAGCCGGTCCAGGTAGATGGCGGCGATGCCGATGCGGACGATCTCCGTAGGGTTGACCTCGGCGCCCGTTCCGGCGACGAGCGCGTCGAGGCGGTCGACCACCGCCTGCCCCATACGTGCCGGGTCGGCGAAGGTGGCGGCCGCCACCGTGAGCAGCTCGGGCGCTTTGGGCGTCAGCCGGTTGAGCGCGGCGAAGAACGGCTCCCAGCTGGCCGGCTCACCTGTGAAGAAGCAGAGCAGCAGAAGCGTGTGCAACACGTCGATCAGGGCCTCGTTGTCGGCGTCGTAGCCGTGACCACCCGCCTCAATGGCGCCGACCAGCAGTCGGTGCGCGGTCCAGACGTCGCCGTCGCTGTTGAGCAACAGGTGCACGGCGGCGGCCGTGGCGTACAACGAGCCGCCTGGGCTGGCCCGACGAGCGTCGTCCAACAGCTGCGAGGCGTTGGTGAGTTCACCGCCGGCGTCGGCGCCGATGTAGGCGGCCTGCGCCAGTCGTCGACCGCGCTCCACGGGATCCGGTGTCAGGTCGCCGGAACGGGTCAACGACGCGACGGCGCCCACGGCGTCGCCGCGGCGCAGGATCTGGTGCGCGGCCTGCTCCAGCAACGCGGCGACCCGCTCGTCCGGCCCGACCGCCGCCTCGCCGAGGTGCCATGCCCTGCGCTCCGGCTGCCCGACGAGTGTCCGGGCGAGGGCATGGTGCGCCCAGCGCAGTTCAGCACTGGTGGCCACCTCGACGACCGCCGACTCGATCAGGGGGTGCCGGAAGACGAAGCGATGTGTGCTGCTGTCGACATGCACCAGCTGGTCACGCTCGGCCGCTTCGAGATCATCGAGGTCGTGGTCACTCGCCGCCTCGAGGAGCACACCGAGTTCGCCCGTACCGTTCAACGCGCCGAGCAGCAGCAGCCGTCGGCATGCCTCGGGCAGCTGGGACACCCGCGTCACGAAGAGGGCCTGCAGCCGTCGGGTCAACGGCAGGACGGCCGGCAGGGTGGCCGCTGCGAGACGTTGCGACCCGCTCAACGCGGAGGGCAGTTCCAGGATGGCGAGCGGATTCCCGCGAGCCTCCGAGAGCAACCGTCGCCGCACCGCCGGGGTGAGTTCGGGAAAACGCTGGTTGATCAGTTCGCTGGCGGCGTCCGGCCGCAGGGGCTGCACTTCGAGTTCGGGGATTCCGCTCTGCTCGAAGAAGCTCGCGGTGTGCGACCGGGTCGCGGCCAGGAAGCCCACGCTGGTGCCCACCAGCCGGCGCGCGACGAACCCGAGTACGGCCGAACTGGACCGGTCGAGCCACGGGAGGTCGTCGACGATGAGCAGCAGCGGCCGGGCGGTGGCCATGGAGCGGAGCAGGAGCAGCACCGCGTTGGACACCAGCAACCGGCCGGGCGGCTGGCCGCTGCCGAACCCGAGCGCCACCTGGAGCGCCGCACAGTGCACGGGCGGAAGTTCGGAGAAGGCGTCGTAGAGCGGAAACAGCAGTTGGTTCAAGCCGGAGTAGCTGATGTCCGCCTCGAACTCCACCCCGGCCGCCCGCAGCACGCGCATTCCGGTCTCCGTGGCGGACTCCGCGACCGCGTCGAGCAGCGCCGTCTTGCCCGCCCCGGGTTCTCCGGACACCAGCATCGACCCGCCGTTGACCATCGCCTGGCGCAGGAATCTGCGGGCCACCGCGAGTTCTTCGTCACGGCCGATCAACGACCACTTCGACACTTCGGAGCGATCCATGCCGGGCACCTCCTGGCCGCGCTCGTGGGAAGATCCGCCGGCGGCGCCGGTACGGCCGCAACGCGGGGGACGCGCCGATCGGGCGGCGGCGAGTCCCCTCGGGGCGGACCAGGGCCGGTCTCCCGGGATGGGAAACCGGCCCTGGTCCTGGCGCTCGGAGCAACCCGAACCGCTGCCTCTGATCGTCCACGTCCGCTCGGGAGGCCGTCCGGCACCGGCGGGGCTTGTCAGGCGTTGACCTTGCCGGCGATCCTGACGACCCGCTGAGCCATGTGGTCGAGGGCGTTGAGCTGGGCGTCGCCCAGCGGAGCGTCGTTGCCCCCGCCGGTGACGTGCGAGACACCGTACGGGTTGCCGTCGCCGAACTTCACCGGGTCGGTGTAGCCGGGGGCGACGACCAGACCGCCGAAGTGGTGGATCGTGTTGTAGAGCGCCAGGAGCGTCGACTCCTGGCCGCCGTGGGCGGTCATGGTGGCGGTGAAGCCGGCGTACACCTTGTCGGCCAGCAGCCCCTGCCCCCACTGCGGACCGAGGGTGTCGATGAACTGCTTCAGCTGGCTGGAGAGGTTGCCGAAGCGGGTGGGGGTGCCGAACAGCACCGCGTCGGCCCAGACGACATCGTCGGCGGTCGCCTTTGGCTCGTTCTTCGTGGCGTCGAAGTGCTGGCTCCAGGCGGCGTTGGAGGCAACGGCCTCCTCGGGGGCAAGCTCCGGAACCTGGCGCAGCCGCACCTCGGCACCGGCCTTCTCGCCAGCTTCGGCGAGCCGCTTGGCCATGGCGTGGACCGTACCGGTCGAGGAGTAGTAGATGACGGAGAGCTTGGTCATCGGAGGCATCCTGTCAGCAAGTAGTTGCGGGTGATAAATTTGCTTCTGCAACAACATGACTCTAGCAACGGCCGCGAAGCGGCTGTCGTCGGGCCTGACCTGGTGCGGATATCGCGCTCTTCGTTGAATGCCTGCTGTCGCCAGCCCCGGACGCGGTCAGTAAGGTACGTCGATGGGTAGACGCCCGAACCGATCCATGACCGGCGACCGCGCCACCGTGATCACGTTGGTCCACGGCACGTTCGCGCGCGACGCACCGTGGACCCGACCGGACAGCGCCCTGAGCACGTCGCTGCAGCGGGCGGGCTGCCACGTGACCCGGTTCGGGTGGTCGGGTCGGAACTCTCATCGGGCGCGTTCGGACGCCGCCAAGGGCCTGACCGAGCATTTACAGCGGCAGCTCACCGCACATCCTCGCGCCAGGCACTGGGTGATCGCGCACAGCCACGGCGGGAACGTCGCGCTGCACGCCGCCGACCAGCTGCGTACCGAGCGGGGCCGCGCAGCGCGGGTCACGACGGTGGCACTGGCGACGCCGTTCCTGCACGCGCGCCCTCGGAGCATCACCGGTTGGCCGGTGTTCGTCATCGTGCTGTTCAGCGTGCTGCTGCTCGGATCGGCCTCCGCGACCGCTGTGACTGGCCCGCACTCGCCCGGTGACACGGTGCTGGTCATCGGTGGCAGCATTTTCGCGGCCATACTGGCGCTGTGCTCCGCCGGCGCGGTCCTGCACCGGCGATCCCTGAGGCCGGGCTGGCGCAGCCGGCTCGTCGGCGCCATTCACGCACCCGCCGCCCGACCTGACGAGACCATTGTCATCCGGGCCGCCGGAGACGAGGCATCGGGGCTGCTCGCGGCCGGCCAGTTCGTCGGTTGGCTGAGCGCGGCGGCGACCCGGCTGCTGACCAATCTGTGGTTCTGGACCATCCTCATAGGGCTGCCGCAGCTCGCGTTCGTGGTGGCCGGTTTCGTCGGCCGCGGCGGGCAGTTGGCGGTCAACCTGCTGCTCTACGCGTTTGGCGCACCAGGCCTGGTGATGGTGGCGGTGGCAGCGGCGATGGCTGGGTCAGCGGTGGTATTCGGGATCGACGGCCCGTTCGCGGGTCTGGTCGCGTCCTGCTCGGCCGAGGCCGCACCGCCGGGCACGGCGACGCTGCTCCAGCTTGAGCCGCGCGTCACCTCCACCCGGAAAGGACTCGCGCACTCCAGCCTCTACGACGATGACCAGGTCATCCGCTACATCCTGTCCGCCGTCCGCACGTCATCCCACAGCTGACCGTCGCACCCGCGCAACGCGCCGCAGTACGCCAACACGACCTGGAGCCACTGGCCCTCGCGGTCGGCCGGGCTGCCGGGCGGCGTGTGCCGACCGACAGCCCGCCCAACCGCTCATCGAAGGGTGCCGGTACTAGGCGACCCGGACGGCACCGGCCGTGCCGGCGGAGCAGATGACGAGGAGGCAGCTTTCGACCCGTACGTCGTCGATGACCGGGCCGAAGGCACCCGCCGTGGTGCTGGCGAACTGCAGAACCGTGGTGGCGGACAGGACGTTCGTGAAATAGACCGTCCGGTACACGTACCCCATGGCAGATGGCGTGTGGCCGGCGGTGTCGAAGGAGAAAGTGTCCACGGTATGGCCGTTGGCCGTGACCTTGCCCGTCACGACAAGGGGGCCATTGTCGGGGTTGCCGGCGAGGGCGTAGCTCACTCGATAGGTGGTGAGCAGCGTCGTGGGCAGCGTACGGGCGACCGCACCCGGGCTGAACCCGTTGAGGTCGAGTGACTGTTCACCTTCCGCGGCCTGCCAGTCGCGGGTCAGTCCGACGGTGCCGGTGGTGACGGTCCACGGGCCGAACTGCTGGCCGGCGGCAAACTCCTGGAAGTCGCCGCCGATGACGGGGGTCTCGAAACCGTCGGCGAAGACGGTGGCCGCCGCGGCCGGACTCGCCGTGAGGGCGGTCAGGAGGGCGGACAGCCCCACCGCCAGCGCCACTCCGATTGCCGTGCGATGGGTACGAGGACGTTTCGTTGCCATGTCTGTCCTTCCGACGTAGACACCGGTCGGGGCGGTACCGGGACTCCGCGTCGCGATCGACCACCGGACACTGGAACATCGATGCCCTTCAGTGACGTTACGGTGACGCCACAAAGGCTGGCAAGGCCGTTCAATTCCCGACAGTCGGCCACAATCCGACAATGGCGAGCGTCGGAAATCCTTGACATCTGATGCCCGGCGACGATTGCCGTCCGGCTACCGGACCATCGACGGCCGCGCCCCGCCGGGCTGCCAGCGAGCGCGGACGCCGCGCCGGGCCGCTGTGGCTGTGCGGCTTCGCTGCCTCGACCGGGATCAAGCGTCGCGTCGGTGGAGACTGAGAGCGGCGAGCGTCAGGGCGGACAGTGTCCAGATGATCGACGCGGTGGCGCCGCGTGACGGATCGAGGGCGGCGGTGTCCGGCAGGTAGGAGGCGCTGGCGGCGGACCGGGCGCGCAGCAGCGGGCCTGCGATGAAGTACAGACCGAGCAGCAGGACCACGGCGGGCACTGCGCGGCGGACGACGCCGGCGACTGCCGCCCCGAGCAGCGTGGTGAGCGTCAGATACGCGGTCGCGGCGGGCGTCCAGGTGGCCCCATCGGCCGGCAGGGTGCTGGTGGCCGCCGTCGCGGCGGCCACCGGGAGCGTCAGAGCAGCCAGCGCGAGGGCTTTCGCCGCCTGCAGGTGCCGGCGCCGGGGCATCGCGAGCAGTGTGGTGCGGATCTGGCCGCCCTCCTGGTACTCGGATGCGGCCGCCAGCACGCCGAGCACCAGGAAGCCGGCCTGGGTGTAGCCGAGCGGGGCAAGGGCGGCGTTGTCGCCGATCGACTCGCCGCGGGACTCGGCCGCTGCGTACGCGTACGTCACCATCAGGTTGGCGGTCCAGGTCAGCAGTACGGTCAGGCGCAGCGACGGCAGGGTCAGCAGTTTGCGTAGTTCCGCGCGGACGGTGTTCATACGTCCCGCCTGTGAAACAGGACGGCGCCGACCGCGAGTAACGCCACAACCCAGGCGGTCATTACCAGTCCGGCGGTCAGCGGGGCGATCTCGACGGGGACGTCCGCGCTGCGGATGAACATCTGCGCGCCGGCGATGTCCGGCAGGTAGGCGGCGAGGTCGGTGACCTTCGTCAGCAGGTACGACACTGAGACGACCGAGCTGTTGATGATCAGCAGCGTCAGCGGCACGATGCCGTTGCGCGTGATCAGCGTGATCGCGTACGCCAGTAGCGCGGTCAGCGTCCAGTAGAGGATCGCGGCGGCGACTCGGGCCGGGGCGGGTGTCGGCGCGTGTTCGCCGTGCAGCACCTGGGTGAGGGTGAGTGTGGCGGCTGCGGTGACCGCCGCCTGCGCCGCGACGACCAGGATCAGTGCGGTGGTCTTCGCCGCGAGCAGACGTCGTCGGCTGGGAACGGCGGTGAGCGTGGTGGTGAGCTGGCGGGCGCCGGGTGCGTCCGGCCCGGTCGATGTGTACTCGCTGCTCACGACGATCACGCCGAGGATCATCGGACCGATCAGGCCGATACCCAGGTCGCGTAGGCCCAGGTCGGTCGTGTCGGTGAGGGTGCCTGCGGCGATCGCGCGGCGGGTGTAAGGCGCGTTCAGCAGCACGATCACGGGTGCTGTCAGCGTGCCCAGCACCAGGCCGATCCAGGCGGTGGGCAGGCCGAGCAGCTTCCGCAGCTCGGCGCGGACCAGGCTCACCATGATCCACCCTCCTCGGCGGCGGTGAGCGCCAGGAAGGCGTCCTCGAGCGTGCGATGACCGCCGGTGACATCGGCGAGTCCGCCCTGGATCACGACCCGCCCCTTGTCGATCACGATGACGTCGTCGGCGATCTCTGCCAGTTCGCCCATCAGGTGGCTGGAGAGCAGGACAGTGCGGCCCTCCGCCGCGCTGTCTTTGAGAAACTCGCGGATCCAGCGCATTCCGGCCGGGTCGAGGCCGTTGACCGGTTCGTCCAGGACCAGCACCTCAGGGTCACCGAGCAGGGCGGTGGCGAGCCCGAGCCGGCGACTCATCCCGAGCGAGAACTGGCCGGCACGCTTGCGCGCGTCGCTTGTCAGGCCCACGACCTCGAGAACCTCGTCGGCGCGGCGATCCGGAAGCCCGTTGCTGGCGGCTACCCACCGCAGGTGCGCGCGGGCCGTGCGGGCCCGGTGCGCGCCGCTGCCGTCGAGTAGCGCGCCGACCGTCGTCAGCGGGCGGTCCAGTTTCCGGTACGGGCGTCCGCAGATCAGCGCGGTCCCGCTCTGCGGGCGGTCCAGGCCGAGCAGGATACGTAGCGTCGACGTCTTGCCGGCTCCGTTCGGCCCGAGAAAGCCGGTGACCCGGCCGGGCCGGGCCTCGAAGCTGACGTCGTACAGAATCCGGGTCCTGCTCTTGGTCTTGCTGACGCGATCGATCGTGATCATAAGCCGAGTCAACAGGTGTTCCGGGCCGCGCACATCGGACCGTTCTCGGATCCTGACGGCCGGGTCGGCCCACGGACCGTCAGACCCTGGTCTGAGATCTACAGTCGGGGTGGTGAACGCCCATCCGCGCCCATCCGGGCGGTCCAGGGTCGTGCTGGTGGTTGCCGTGGTGATCAGCGTGCTGGTGATGGCCATGTGTACCGTCGGCGCACAGGGCCCGCTCGCGGTCGTCCTGCCGCCGCTGATAGTCGGCGGCGCCGTCGCGGCCGCGGCATGGGCGGTGCGGCGGTCACGCGCCGACCGAACCGCCTACGAGTCCCGGCTGACCGCCTGGGCCGCGTCCGAGGCGGTGCTCGCCGAGCGGCTGCGGATCGCCCGCGACCTGCACGACATCGTCTCCCATGGGTTGGGTCTGATCACGGTCCGCGCGGCGGCCACCCGGCATCTGCCCAAGCCCGCCGAGGTGGAGGCGGCGCTCACCGATATCGAGGACGCGAGCCGGCATGCGACGGCCGAGTTACGGCGCATGCTCACGGTCCTGCGTGAGCCGTCGGCCGCCAGCCGCCGTGCGCCGGTGGACAACCTCGACGACCTGCCCAACATCGTGCACGGGGCGTCGCTGGCAGGGCTTCGGACACGGCTGACGGTCGAGCCGCTCGGTTCGGTGTCACAGGGTGTACAGGTCGCCGTCTGCAAGACGGTGCGGGAGGCGCTCAGCAACGCCGCGCGGTACGCGGGGCCGACGGACGTGCGGGTGCAGGTGTATCGGGACGGACCATACGTGGTGGTCACGGTGGCGGACGCCGGCCCGTCAGTCGACGGGTGGCTGGCATCGCCGGGCGCCGGACACGGGCTGGCCGGGCTACGGGAGCGGGTCGCAGTCTCGGCGGCACGCTGTCGGCGGAGCACGTCGACGCGGGCTTCCGCGTCACCGCGCGGATCTGGGACGAGGCGGCGTGAACGGCATCCGCGTGCTGCTGGTGGACGACCAGGCGCTGCTCCGGCACAGCCTCGCCATGATCATCAACAACGAGCCGGACCTGGCCGTCGTCGGCGAGGCCGGCGACGGCGCCCAGGCCGTGGCGTGCGCCCGTACCGTCCGCCCCGACGTCATCCTGATGGACGTACGGATGCCGCACCTCGACGGCCTCGAGGCCACCCGTCGCATCTGTACCGACCCGGCGCTGTCCACCGCCCGCGTCCTGGTCCTGAGCATGTTCGAGCTGGACGAGTACGTGTACGAGGCACTGCACGCGGGCGCGTCCGGGTTCCTGCTGAAGGACGCCCGCCCCGACGAGCTGATCGAGGCGATCCGCCGCACCCACCGTGGTGAGTCGCTGTTCGCGCCGTCGATCCTCACCCGGCTCGTCGCGCACTACGTCACGGCGCCCCGACGGGATCGGCCGACGCCGGCACTGCGGCGGCTGACCAGCCGTGAGGTCGAGGTGCTGACACTGATCGGCGGCGGCCTGTCGAACGACGAGATCGCCACTGCCCTGGCGATCTCCGTGAAGACGGTGAAGACGCATATCACGCACCTGCTGGCGAAGCTGGCCGTACGAGATCGGGCCCAACTCGTGATCGCGGCGTTCGACGCAGGGCTGGTGCGACCACGTCACTGAACCCGAACACTACGATCTGCGCCGATCTTCTGGCCTTCCGGGACGGCGCCGGCCGCAGTGCTCGACAATCGCTGCGCGGCCCGTCACTCGTACCGGTACTTCAGCGAGTCCGCCTCCGCCCGCTCGATGTCGGCGATCGTCAGCTCCGGCATCCGCAGCTGGGCCAGCGTCACCTCGGCCGAGGTCGGCTGGGCGTCCGCGGGCAGCCGCAGCCGTCGCGCCGAGGGCAGCAACCAACCACGCCTCCCGACAGCGGGCGGGAGTCCCGGGCTCATACGTACACGTCGAAGGCCAGTGAGCCGACGTCGGTCCGCGGGTGCGACGTGACTCCAGTGGCCAGGGCCTCGCCCAGCGGTTTCTGGGCGACAATCGACGGGTCGGCGCAGGAGAGGTTGAGGATGAGCAGTTTGGAGTCGCTGCGGCAGTTGCTGCAGCAGTCACACCATGCGCGTCCGGATGATCTGCCGGAGATGGCGATGCGGGCGGCGCCTCTGCTGGACGCGCGCGCCCTGGTGCTCTACCTGGTGGACCATCAGCAGCGGCTGCTGCTACCGCTGCTCGGCGGCAGCGCGCCGGCCCGCGAACCGATCGACATTGACGGCACCCTCGCCGGGCGCGCGTTCAGCACGGCGTCGACCTGCGTCGGCGGCAACGGCGAGGACGGTGTCCGGGCGTGGGTGCCGGTGGTCGACGGCAGTGAACGCATGGGCGTGCTGGAAGTTGTCGCCGATGGCCCGCTGGGTGACGACAGCATCGACGACTGCGCCGCGGTAGCGTCCCTGTTCGCCGAGCTGGTCATGACGCGGAGTTCCTACAGCGACACGATCGAGCGGCTCCGGCGGCGGGAACCGATGCGACTGGCGGCGGAGATGCTCCGCGCGCAGCTACCGCCGCTGACCTTCTCGACCGGGCACCTGATCATCAGCGGCATCCTCGAACCGTGCTACGACGTGGGCGGTGACGCCTTCGACTACGCGGTCAACGGCGACACGGCGCACCTGGCGCTGTTCGACGCGGCCGGACACGGCTCCAGCGGCGGGATGCGGGCAGTGGTGCTCGCCTCGATCGCCCTCGCCGCCTACCGCAACGCTCGCAGGACGGGCTTGGACCTGACCGCCACCTACCATCACATCGACGACGCGGTCCGCGAGCACGACCGGTACGGGCTGATCACCGCAGTGCTCGCCGAACTCGACCAGCGCACCGGCACCCTGCAGGTCATCTCCGCCGGTCACCCCAGCGGGATCGTGCTGCGCGACGGAAAGGTCGTCAAGGTGCTGCCCACCCCGACCGCACTGCCCGTCACCCTGGGCGACCGACGCCCGCCGGTGGTCGTCGAGGAAGCCCTCGAACCCGGCGACCAGGTGCTGCTGTACACCGACGGCATCATCGAAGCCCGCACACCCGACGGTGAGACGTTCGGGGTGGATCGGCTGGTCGAGTTCGCCACCAGAGCAATCGCCGATCAACTGCCCCTGCCCGAGACCGCCCGCCGGCTCGTCCACGCGATCCTCGAACATCAGGACGACCGCCTGCAGGACGACGCCACCATCCTGCTCGCCGAATGGCGCAGCCCCGCACCCCCACACTCCGATTCGGAGAGGGTCGAGTCGCCGACCCACCAACCGTTGCGGACGCGGTAGTGACGGGTCTGGGGGTAGAGGCGCCCGCGGTCGTCGAGCCGCGTGATGCGCGGCAGATCCGTGCACTTGACCGCGTCACCCGGCGGGTTCGATACGCAGGACGGCGACGGTGTGGTCGATCTTGACGACCTGCAAGCTCATGGCGTCGTTAATGGTCGCGGCGTTTCCCACCTTGCAGCTCATTGCGACACCGCCGCCGCCCTGCGACGACACGCCGCCACCACCGGAACAGCCCGAAACGCTGTAGCCCGACCCGGTCAGCGGCGCCGCCATCTCGACCGCGGCGGCGGTGATCGCCGTAACCTCGATCGGCCCGAGACCATACCTTTCCGGTACGGTCACGACGTCGCCCACGGCGACCTCGATCTGGCACGTCCCGTCGGCGCACGGCCCGGTCGGTGCGGGCGACGGTGTGGCCGCCTGGGTGGGAGTCGGTGCGTCGACGGACGCCGATGCCTGGGCGTCGGACCCATCTGACGAATCCGCCGAACACGACGTGAGGGCGGCCGACACGACAGCGACAACAACGGCGACAACCGCTGTGGACGAGGTCCTCCGCATCACGGTAGCCATGAATGCAGGCTACCCGGGTGTGACGGTCATCGGGATGATCGGATGCGCCACCGACCGCGCTTCGGGGTCAAGATCGCTTCAGAGGGTTCCCCCGACCAACTGGCCACGGGGCCAACCGTTTGACGGTTGGCCCCACGTCGAGTGGTGCGGGGGTCAGCCCGCGGTCGCGGGCTGTCTCGTGAAACGGTCAGCCTTGGCGCCACTTCTGGTTGGCGGTGCCGGCGCAGTCCCAGATGACCAGCCGCGCACCGTCGTTGCCGTTCCAACCGTCGATGTCGACGCACTTGTTGGCCTGCGGATTCACCAGGTCGCCGGCCGCAGACAGGACGAACTGCTGGGCGCCGGTGCCGTTGCAGGACCAGAGCTGAACAACCGTCCCGTTGGCGGTGGACCCGCCGGCGACGTCCATGCACCTGTTGTTCTGGGACCGCAGCGCCCCGCCACTGAAGGTCCACGCCTGGGCGGCGGTGCCATTGCATCCCCAGGTCTGCAGCGGTACGCCGTCGGAGAAGTTGGACGACGGCACGTCGATGCACTTGTTGTTCCAGTTACTGATCAAGCGGGTGCTCCCGCCGCCGCCGCTGGTGACGAGGCTGAGCCCGTAGGTGCTGAGGATCTCGTTGACCGGTTGGAACCATATTGTGGCGCCGGAACTGCAGTTGCCGGACCCGCCTGACGTCACACCCTGCGCCTGGTTCCCCGAGATCCACGAGCCGCCGGAGTCTCCGGGCTCGGCGCAGGCGTTGCTGCGGCTCAGGCCGGAGACGGCGCCCTGGGCGTAGTTGATCGTCTCGTTGCGGCCCAGAATCGTGCCGCAGCGCCAACCGGTCGTACGGCCTGACCGGCACACCGAGCTGCCGATCGCGGCGTCCTGCGAACCTGCCACGGTCACGTTGCCGCCGGAGTAGTTGTTGACCCACGGCTGGGGCGTCCAGGAACTGTTGGTACGGATCCACGAGTAGTCGTTGCCGGGGAACGACGAGCCGGCGAAGCTGCCCTGCGCGACGTTGTTGTAGCCGAGGGTGGGGCTGCCGACGCCGCCACAGTGTCCGGCGCTGACAAAACCGCCGACGACCGCGAAGCCGACCGAGCAGAGTGTGTTGCCGTTGATGACGTACTGGTCGCCACCGCGAATGTCGTACAGCGGTCGGGGCGCTTCGCGGGTCTCGACGACGGCGATGGTGTCGGCGGCGACGCCGCTCGCCCGGGCGAACGACCTGGCGGCCGGCTCGCCGCCGGGCTGCACCCGCACGACGACGCGGTTGGTCACGACGTCCACGTACCAGCCGTGGACGCTCCGGCCGGCCTTGGCTCCGTGCCGGTCGAGCGCCTCCAGCGTGTCGTTGAGCTGCTTCTCGTTGCGGGAGACGAGGGTGGCGTCCGCGCCCTGCGCGCGTACCACGGTGATGGCGGAGGTGTCGGTGACCGCGACGGTCAGGCGGTCACCGCCCTCCGGGATCCAGGCGCCGGCGAACGACCGGCCGAGCTGCTCGCGCAGCCGGCGCTCGACGGCTGGCGCGGTGGCCTCGACCCGTACCCGCTTGACGATCTGTACGTCGGTGAGGTGCAGATCCCGCCGCATGGCGGCGACCATCGCGGGATTCATGTCCGGGGTGGGCGAGGCGGCCGGCGCGGCCGGAGCCGGACCCGCGTCGGCGTAGCTGACGGTCGGCGGGAGGCCCAGCGTGGCGAGCACCAGGGCGGCGATGCCGAGCAACCTTGGCAAACGGTTCATGGCGATCCTTCCAGCTCCCGGCCACACGTCGACCGCGGACCGGCGGTGGCGGAGGAGGTACCGGAACGGGCACGGAGAGCGCTCTCTCGCATGGGAAGTCTTGCCGATACATCTAAGTCTGTCAATTAGGGCGCGACGCCCGTCGGCCACCCTCGAGCCAGACATGGCATTGACATCTTTCGCTGTACAACCTAGCGTCGGGGCGAATCGATTCGACGTCGGGCCGGGTGTCCGGGACCGCCCGACGATCGATCGCGTGGCGTTCGGGCGCACGGTGTGGGCCACCAACGATTCCACGACCGACTGGTCCCGCGTGGGCAGCCAGACCAGTGGCAGAAACCTGTGTCGATGAGCCAGCCGGGGCGCCGTCGGCACATGGCGTTTTCTGGGTTTCGTCCGCGGAGGTGTGGCCTGCGGGGGTGACCAGGAGTGACGCGTCGTGGCGGTGCGGGGGTCGCCCTGGACCCCTTTCAATCAGTTCGTGCCGAGTGGCGGGAGCCCCATCATGACAAGACGTAGACCCATCCTTGGTTTTCTTGCGACGGCGGCGGTTGTCGTCGTGACCATGGGCGCGGCGGCATTCGCCGGTGGCTTGAGCACCGCTGCGTCGGCCGCGAACGTCGGGGCGCCGCAGCCACCGCCGGGTGCGGCAAGGCGCCCGCGTTGACCAGCGGCCAACGGTCCATCCAGAGCGGCGGCCAGAACCGTAGTTTCATCCTGAGGATTCCTGACAACTACGACAGGAGTCACGCCTACCGGTTGATCTTCGGATTTCACTGGAACGGCGGCACTGCCAACGACGTCGACTCCGGCGGGTCGGACGGGGCGGCCTGGTCCTACTACGGGCTGCGGCAGCAGGCGAACAACAGCACCATTTTCGTCGCCCCGCAGGGCAACGGCAACGGCTGGGCCAACCCCGGGGGCCAGGACGTCACCTTCGTTGATGACATGATCAGAGTGATCGAGGCAGACCTCTGCGTCGACACCACGCAGCTCTTCGCGCTCGGCTTCAGTTACGGCGGAGGCATGAGCTATTCGCTGGCCTGTTCCCGGGCAGGTGTCTTTCGCGCTGTCGCGGTCTACTCCGGCGGGCAGCTCAGCGGGTGCAGCGGCGGCACCCAGCCGATCGCGTACATGGGAATCCATGGCATCGGAGACCCGGTGCTCAACGTCTCCGCCGGACGGTCCCTGCGTGAGACGTTCGTGCGGAACAACGGGTGCACCCCGCAGAACCCGCCCGAGCCGAGGGCGGGCAGCCTGACCCACATCACCACCACCTACTCCGGCTGCCGGTCCGGCTATCCGGTGGTGTGGGCCGCCTTCGACGGCGGGCACACCCCAGGCCCTGTGGACGGCGGCGGGGACAGCGGAGTCAGGACCTGGACCAAGGGCGAGGTATGGCGATTCTTCACCCAGTTCGGTAGCACCGACCCCACGCCGGGCCCCACCACCCCGCCACCGGGCGGCACGTCGGCCCTGCGCAGCACGTCCTCCGGACGGTGCCTGGACGTCAACGGCGCCTCGCAGGCCAACGGCACGGCGGCGATCATCTGGGACTGCCACGGCCAGAGCAACCAGAGCTGGACCTTGACCGCCGCCCAGGAGCTGCGCGTCTTCGGCGGCAAGTGTCTCGATGTCAACGGCGCCGGCACCGGGAACGGCAGCTCAGTGATCATTTGGGACTGCAACGGTCAGTCCAACCAGCGGTGGCGGCTCAACGCCGACGGCTCGATCACCGGAGTTGGGTCGGGCCGCTGCCTGGACCTGGTCGGCAACGGTACGACCAACGGCACGCGCATCCAGATCTGGGACTGCACCGGCGCTGCCAACCAACGATGGAGCCGGAGCTGAGCCCGGCGAACGTCTCGGGAGGGCAACGGTAGGTCCGGCTCGCCCAGCCTCCGCCGGGTAGCCGCGCTCGCCATGGGTCTGGCTCGGCGACCGAACCACCCGGCTCGTCCGCCGAACCACCCGGCACCGATCCACTGGATGTTCACTCACGCACAAGGAGGCTTAGCTGTGCCACTTCGCAAACTGTCCGCCCCCTGGATAGGGGTAGCCATGGCTGTCATGGTTCTGATCGCCGTCGGGATGTACGTCGTCACGACCGTCGCACCGGCGGCCGCGGCCACCACTGCCGGCTGCGGCAAGGCGCCCGGACTGAACAGCGGCACCCACACCATCCAGAGCAGCGGGAAGAGCCGCAGCTTCATCCTTCGGCTTCCCGACAGCTACAACAACACCTATGCCCACCGGCTGGCTTTCGGGTTCCACTGGTTGGGTGGCACCGCCAATGACGTCGCGTCGGGCGGCACCGACGGATCCGCCTGGGCCTACTACGGCATGCTCTCGCAGGCGAACAACACCACGATCTTCGTCGCCCCGCAGGGCATCAACAACGGCTGGGGCAATTCCAATGGTGAGGACGTGACCTTCACCGACGACATGATCCGCGTGATCGAGAACGCTCTCTGCGTCGACACGACACAGCGTTTCTCAGTCGGGTTCAGCTACGGCGGCGCGATGAGCTACTCGTTGGCGTGTTCCCGGCCGACCGTGTTCCGTGCGGTCGCGGCAATCGCGGCCCCTGGGGCGATCAGCGGATGCAGCGGGGGCACCCAGCCAGTGGCGTACCTGGGGATTCACGGTATCAACGACAACATCCCGAGCGGACGGTCGCTGCGCGACAGGTTCGTCCGGAACAACGGTTGCGCAGCGCAGAACCCACCCGAACCGGCGCCAGGCAGCCGGACCCACATCACCACCGCCTACTCATGCCAGACCGGGTATCCGGTGGTCTGGGCCGCGTTCGACGGCGGCCACCAGCAAGGTCCAGTGGATGGGTGCGCCGGCTGTGAGAGCGGCGCGCGGAGCTGGGTCAAGCAGGAGGTGTGGCGGTTCTTCACCCAGTTCGGCTCTACCGTGCCGCCGACCACTCCCCCGCCATCGAGCCCGCCCGGCCAGCAGAACGTGCTGATCGCGGGTAGCCAGTCCGGTCGTTGCATCGACATACCCAACTCCAGCACCAGCAACGGTGCCCGCGCGCAGCTGTGGGACTGTCACGGTGGCACCAACAGCGCTGGACCCATACCGCCAACCGCACCCTGACCGTCTACGGCAACAAGTGCCTGGATGCCAGCGGGGCAGGCAGCAGCAACGGCACCGCTGTCGTCATCTGGGACTGCAACGGCCAACCCAACCAGCAGTGGAACCTGAACCCCGATGGCACCGTCACCGGAGTCCAGTCGGGGCTTTGCCTCGACGCCGTCGGTTCCGGCACGGCCAATGGGACGCAACTTCACCTCTGGGCCTGCCACGGCGGCGCCAACCAGCAGTGGAGCACGCGCAACTAGTGCCGCATCACGCGACGCTCACCACGTCGCAGACGCGCCGCCCGGGTCGCGACCCGGGCGCGCGTGGCCTGAAGGATCGGCGACCTGGTGAAGGCTGATGCCAGCCCACCGGAGACCCGTGCCGGCGGCTCAATGGCCACGGAACGCTTCCTCCAGCCACCATGAGCCGCGCGTGGCGCAGATCTTGGCGTCGACCACCAGCGGCCGGGTACGGGAACCAGCGAGCCAGGCGCGTACCGGCCCGAGATCGTCGACGGTCCGGACGGTCAACCCGTCGCAGCCGTAACCACGGGCGATCGCGGCGAGATCGGTCTCGGGGAAGGTGACCGTCTCCAACGGGTACCCGTCCGGGCCGAAGTGGTGCACCTCCGCGCCGTACGCCGCGTCGTCGTAGATCACCACGAGGAGGGGCAGCGCCAGCCGGACGGCGGTGACCAGTTCGGTCGCGGACATGACGAAGCCACCGTCGCCGACCGCGGCGACGGTGAGCCGGTCCGGCCGGGCGACCGCCGCGCCGAGCGCACTGGCCAGGCCGAGCCCGACCGACTGGAACGCCTGGGTGAAGCAGAATCCAGCCACGTCCGGCACGTCGAGCCACATGGACGGGTAGCCCATGAAGTTGCCGGAGTCGACGACCACCGTCCGGTCGGGCGGCAGCAGGTCGTCCAGGGCAGCCGAGAGCGTCCTCGGGTCGATCGTCGCCGGGGCGCCGGCCCGCGCCGAGGCACCCTCGTCCCGGTACGGAACCGTCCGCCACCGGCCGTGGTCACGAATCCGTTGTGCCAGCTCCGGCGTACGCCAGCCGCCGGTCCCGGCGTCCACGGGCTCCGCGGAGCCGGTGCCCAGCCGACCGAGCACCGCCTCGGCGACCGCCGAAACCTCGCCGGCCACCGTCAGGTCAACCGGGCGGTTCACCCCGAACGCGGCCGGGTCGTGATCCACCTGGACGACGACGGCGGAGGGCGGGATCAGTTCGCCGTGCCGGGTGGTCCACATGTTCAGCGTGCTGCCCCACGCGACGACCAGGTCCGCCGCTCCGATCAGTTCGGCGGCGAGCGGGGTGGCGAAGCCGCCGGCCACGTCGATGTTCCACGGGTTCCCGGCGAACAGTCCCTTCGCCGCGGCCGAGACCGCGAGCAGCGCGCCGCACGCGTCGGCGAGCCGGGTCAGCGGTTCCCGGGCCGCCCGGGCGCCCCGACCCGCGATGAAGACCGGTCGACGTGCGGCCTGGAGCGCGGCCAGCAACGGCTCGACCTGCGGGGCGGTGGCCGGAGCCGGCGCGACCGCGGGGACCGGGCCGGACCACGGTTCGGTCACGGTGCGCTGCACCTCCAACGGGAGGCCCAGCACCACCGTCGCGCCCCGGGCGGCGGCCCGGTACGCCGCGTCCGTGTCCTCGGCCGCCCGCGTCGCGCGTACCCGGTGGAAGTCGGCCCCGACCGAGGTGGCGAGCGCCGGCAGGTCGATGAAGAAGTTCGACCGGGGCGCGGTCGCCTCCGGAGCCAGGACCACCATCGGGGTACGGCTCTTCGCGGCCTCGGTGAGGCCGGTCAGCGCGTTGGTGACTCCCGGACCCTGGTGCACCGAGAGCAGGCCCACCGTCCCGGAGGTGCGGGCGTACCCGTCCGCCATGCTCGCCGCGCCGCCCTCGTGGGCCGCCGCCACGAACCGGGCGCCGGCCGCCACAAGCGCGTTCGTGACATGGAAGTTGCCACTGCCGACCACCCCGAAGACGTACCGTGCGCCGTGCCCGTACAGGACCCGCCCGACCACCTCCGCTACCCGCATCTGTGGTCCGGTCCTACCGGTCGACCAGCGCGAGGACCCGGCACGGGCTGCCGGACCCGGAGACGATCGGCAGCGGTCCGGCGATCACGACCGCGCCGGTCGCCGGCAACTGCCCCAGGTTACGCAGCTGGGTCAGGCCGTACTTGTTCTGGCCGAGCAGGAACGAGTGGCACGGGAACGGCGGGTCGAACGAGTGCGCGGCGCCCGCGTCGGTCCCGACCGTCTCCACCCCGACGCCCTGGATCGGCGACTCCTCGGCCAGCCAGCGGGCGCACTCGACGGAGATGCCCGGGCTACGCCCGGCGTTGGCGTACCGCTCCGGGTCGTCGCCGTACGCGTCCCAACCGGTGCGGTAGAGCAGCCAGCCACCGGTGGGCAGGGCACCGTGTTCCGCCTCCCACGCCTTGACGTGCTCGATCTCCAGCAGGAAGTCAGGGTCGTCGGCGGCGTCGGCGGCGTGGTCGATCACCACCGCCGGGGCGATCAACTGGCTCACCGGGACCTGCGACACGTCCGCGCCCTGTTGACCGGTGACCCAGTGCACCGGGGCGTCGAAGTGGGTGCCGGTGTGCTCGCCGGTGGAGAAGTTGTTCCAGTACCAGGCCGGACCGCGGTCGTCGTACCGGCTGATCTCGCTGAGCCGGAACGGCCAGGTCTGGCCGAACTGCTCGGGCAGACCCAGGATGGGGGTCTGGTCCGAGAGCGGAGCGGTGAGGTCGACAACCTGGATCCGGCCGCTGGAAAGAGCGGCGACAAACTCCTGCAGCACCGTCATGCGGCGACGGTACACCGCGCTCCAGCTCCACGATGGACCCTCGATCCGGTGCGATCGGCGGCAGAAGAGCGCACGCCGCCCGGAGCACGGAGTGTCGCGGTTGCGTGCCGCTGATTGGATGTGCTGATGGATCCGTGGGAAGCAACATTGCTCGTCATCGCCACGATCGGTTCGGTCGCGGCCGCGGTCGGAGCCTGGTTTCAGGAGAAGCGCAGCTCGGCGGCCCAACTCGCGGCCATTCAGCGGAAGCTCGATTTGGTGATGGACCACCTCGGCATCACTCTGCCCGTGGAACCAGAAGTAGTCCGGCACCTGGAGAACGGACGGACGATTCAGGCCGTTCGCGCCTACCGCAAGCAGACTGGCACGAGCCTGGTCGAGGCGAAGCAGGCGGTGGACCGTATCGCCGGCAGGCTCCACCTCGAGCGGTAACGCCGCGGGTACGTCGGCGACGCTGCTGAGCCGGGCGTCAGCCATGATGTCCCCGCATTCCAACGGGAGTTCATCGAGGAGTTTGTCGACCTGCCTCTCTCGCCAGACACAATCCGCCGTACGGTGACGGTCGCTCGCCCGTCATTCCGGCGCCGACCCGTGCCGCGGGACGAGGACGGGCCCGGCGCGGAGAGTGGTCCTCCGCGCCGGGCCGCGACATCGGGTGGGGTCAGCCGGTCACGCAGGTGGCCGTCACGCCGGGGCCGGTGCCGGTGCCCTGGAAGCCGAAGTCGGTCGACTGCCGGCCGAGGATCCGGCCGTTGTAGCTCACGTTGGTGAACCGGACGGTTCCGCTGGTGCCGCTGGCCTGGGCGTTCCAGGTGCCGGTGACCGCTGCGCCGGCGGGCAGCGCGATGGTCACGGTCCAGCCGTTGATGTCGGACTTGCCGGCGGTGACCGTCACGTTCGCGGTGAAGCCCTCGGCCCACCGGTTGACCGCGACCGACGCGTAGCAGCCGTCACCGGTCGGCGGCGAGGTGTTCGGCGGAGGGGTGGTCGGCGGCGTGGTCGTCGGCGGCGGGGTCGTCGGAGGTGTCGTGGTCGGCGGCGGCGGCGTCGGCGGCGCGGTGGTGGGCGGGTTGGGCGCGCCGTTGGCCAGGCTGTAGGCCAGGTCGGGCTGGAACGAACCGGCCGTGTAGCGGCAGCCGTCCGCCTCTCCCGGCGGCTTCACCCACAGGTACGCGTCGATGTTGGCGTCCCCGGTGTTGGTCGTCGGGTACTGCCCGATGCGCCGGTCGGTGTTGTCGTCGCCGCACCAGTCCCCGCTGGCGCCGCCGTTGCGGCTGGTGTCGATGATCTGGCGCTTGCCCGAGATGCCCATGCCGTTCAGGGCGGAGATGACCGAGCGGCCGAAGTTCGCCTCGCCGGAGGTCGAGTTGTAGTTCGACACGTTGGTGAAGAAGCCGTCGGCGTACTGCACGCCGGCCGCCCGGAGCCGGTTGGCCGTCTCACCCGCGCTGTTCCAGGTGGAGTGGCCGCCGTCCAGATACACCTTGGCGTTGGGGTTGGCCGACTTGATGGTTTGTGTGGCCGTCGAGATCGCCTGGTTGCGCGCGCTGAGCTCGGCTCCGCTCAGGCACGTCTGGAGGGCGAGCGAGTCGGTTTCCAGGATGATCAGGACCGTCTGGTTGCCCAGCCCTCTGGCGAAGTTGGACACCCACGTCTGGTACTGGTTGAGGTCCGGCGCCCCACCGGCGCTGGCCCCGCCGCAGTCCCGGTTGGTGATCTCGTACACCGCCAGCACCGGGATCTGCTGCGCCGCGTTGGCGGCGCCGATGAACCCGGAGACCTCGGACTGCACGGTCGACGGGTTGAAGTTGGCGAACCACCGGGCCTGCGGCTGACTCGCGATCTTGTCGCGGATGACGGCGGCACGTGAGTCGCCGGGGTTGGCGGCGACCCAGCGGACGACGGCCGAACTCGGGTCGCGGTAGAGCGATCCGGACACCGTGCCGGCGGAGGCGCTGCCGACGGCGAGGCAGACGCCGACGACGGCGGCGCCCGCGACGGCCGCCACGCTGGTGGCCACCGATCTACGGCGGAGCGAGGAGAGGTTAGCCACGACGCGTTGCCTCCTGATCACATAGATGTTTCTAACTTTATGGGAGCGTTTCCATGGACGGTAGCGGAGGCGCGCGCCGCTGCCAAGACGTGCAGACAGTCGTTGAGGCAGCGGCCGCGTTCGTCGAACTTCCCTAGCGTGCCCGCGCCGCCGAACGACCGGGTGGCGTAGGTGAACATGGCGAACCAGTACGCCAGGGGAAAACCACCAGGCAGGGCTCGGCGTGAATGGGGCCGAGGCTGACGACGGTGGAGATCAAAGACGTGCACTCGGCGACATCGCCGCCGTACCTGCGAGTGCCCCGTCCGCGCGCCGGGTCAACCGGCAGGTCGTGGCCGGTGTACTGGACACGTGGAGGTGACGAGCACACCGACCACGTGGCGCGGTGGCACCGGCGAATTGACGTCCTGTAGGTGACCGGTCGCGAGCGCGCCACGACCTTCGTACCCATTTCCTCTTGAATATCAGTGTGCAGCGATGTTAGGAAGTGTGCGGCGGTGTCGTCTTCTTTTCGATCCTGTTCGATGCGTGTCACCTGCCGCCACGACCTGGGGAGTCCGACATGCCAGACGCCCGACCATCACCGACCGGTCGTGCCCGCCGGGGCAACCGCCCGGTCCTCCGCGCGGCAGTTGCGCTCGCGCTCGCGGCCGGGGGGCTCACGCTGCCGGCCAGCGGTCCCGCCGCTGCGACGCGCCGGCCGCCGCCGCGGT
>NZ_JAEVHM010000090.1 GCF_016802865.1 Micromonospora parastrephiae
GGCGGCCAGACCGGACGCGTGCTCGCGCGTCCCGGTACCCGACGGTCCACTATCGCGGAGGCGTGAGATGCGACGACACGCAATGGTCATCCGGCTCCGCGAACCGGCCCGCCGCGGCACGGCGTACCGCCGCCGGCGGCGCCGTCAAGCGGCTCGCCGCACCCCATCCCCGTCGCTTCACCGGCCGGGCCACCGTGCTGTTCGCGGTGTTGATCGCCCTCGCCCTGGCCTACACCTACCCGGTCCGGGTCTACCTGGACCAGCAGGCCGACATCGAGCGGATGGAGGCCGCGCAGGCGGTGCAGGAGGAGGAGATCGCCAAGCTCGCCGCCGAGGCCGCCAAGTGGGAGGACGACGAGTACATCAAGACCCAGGCTCGGGAACGGTTCTTCATGGGTCGGCCGGGCGAGAAGATGATGGTGGTGCTGCACGATCCGGAGGGCGCCGCCCGCGACGCCGGGAAGTCGGCCGCTCCGGCCGCCCCGGCGGGACCGGTGACCTGGTACGACACGCTGTGGTCGAGCGTGCAGGCGGCGGACAGTCAGCAGCCGGGCAAGTGACCAACCGACCAGTACCGGGAGAGATGGGCACCGTGACAGTCGTACCACCGCCGGAGTCGGCGGCGGATTCCGTACCCCTGCCGCAGCGGCAACCGGCCACGGAGGCCGACCTGGCCGCGGTGGCCGCGCAGCTCGGCCGTCCGCCCCGGGGCACCCGGGCGGTGGCGCACCGTTGCCCCTGCGGCCTGCCGGACGTGGTGGAGACGACGCCTCGCCTCGCCGACGGCACCCCGTTCCCGACGCTGTACTACCTGACCTGCCCCCGCGCCACGGCCGCGTGCAGCCGGCTGGAGTCTGCGGGGTTGATGAAGGAGATGGCGGATCGCCTGACGACGGATCCCGAGTTGGCCGCTCACTACCGTGCCGCGCATGAGGACTACCTCGCTCGCCGGGAGGCGATCGGCGAGGTACCGGAGATCGCGGGCATCTCGGCGGGCGGAATGCCGGGCCGGGTGAAGTGCCTGCACGTGCACCTGGGGCATGCGCTGGGCGCCGGGCCGGGCGTGAACCCGTTCGGCGACGAGACGCTGGAGCTGGTCGAGCCCTGGTGGTCGGCCGGTCCGTGCGTGGACGTGCCTTCCGCCGAATGACAGCACAGGTCGAGGGGCAGATCCTGGTGCGGCGGGCCCGCACCGGGGATGTGCGCGGCATCCGGCGGCTGGTCGACACGTACACCGACGACCGGCGGCTGTTGAGCAAGGCCACCGTGACCCTGTACGAGGACGTGCAGGAGTTCCGGGTGGCGGTCCGCGCCGAGGACGGCGTGGTGGTGGGCTGCGGTGCGCTGCACGTGATGTGGGAGGACCTGGCCGAGATCCGTACGGTGGCGGTGGATCCGTCCTGCCGGGGCCGGCGGATCGGTCACCGGCTGGTGGGTGAGCTGATCGACGCGGCCCGGGAGCTGGGCGTGGCGCGGATCTTCGTGCTCACCTTCGAGACGCGGTTCTTCGACTCGTTCGGCTTCCGGGAGATCGACGGCGCTCCGGTGCCACAGCCGGTGTACGAGCAGTTGTTGCGCTCGTACGACGAGGGTGTCGCGGAGTTCCTGGACCTGGAGCGGGTCAAACCGAACACGCTGGGCAACACCCGGATGCTGCTGCGCCTGTGATCAGGCCCGGCGGGGATGCGCGGCGAAGAACTCCCACATCAGGTCGGTGGCGGACAGGCCCGCGGCGGGCGCGGCGAGCTGGCCGGATGTGGCCCCCGGCCAGCTGTGGCCCATGTCGGTGATGGTGTAGACGCTGACCTCGCTGCCGTCCGCGCAGCCCGCCACGGTCCGGGTCACCCGCGGGGCCCCGGACGCCTTCGGGCTGGGCTTGCAGGTGAGCCGCTGCTGCCAGGTGCGCATGCCGGTCTGGAAGATCGAGGCGTACCGGTCCTGCCCGCCGATGAAGGTGATCACGGAGACCGGGTTCTTCGGCACGTACGACTCGGCCGTGGTCAGGGACCCGCTGTACCCGCCGCTGACCACGCCGATGGGGGCCGACGAGGGTTGCCCCCGCTCACAGGCCGCGACCGTCACGAGGAGGCAGAGCCCCGTCAACACCGCCTTCGTCAGCCGCACGCCGGCCACCCCCCGTCGACCCCGCCGTCCACACTGGAGGTGTCCCGCACGCGGATCAACCCTTTCGGTCCAGGGCGAAGGGAGGCAGGCTGTTCCCATGCTTCGCCTCCAGCTCGGGCCGGCGGACCTGTGCCGGGTGCGGTTCGCCGATCGGCTGCACCCGGTCGGGACCGCCCTTCTGGCCGGCCAGTGGCTGCGCGATCCCACGGTCGTGGCGATGGCGCCCGCGCTCGCCGAGCGGGCGGTGGCGGTCGAGGGCACGGGCGTCGCGCAGGCCGCCACCGCGGTCCTGCGGCACCTGCTGCCCGACCGGGGGCGCCTGCCGGATTTCGTCACCCCCTTCGACGGCCTGGAGTCGGTGGCGGCCGGTCTCGAGGCGATCCGGGCCACCCCGGCGCGGCGGGTACGCGCCGAGGTCACCGAGGCGTACGCCGACACGACAGTCACCCCGTTGCGGCGGCGGTTCGCGGCGGCCGACCCGGAGGTGCTGGACCTGTTCGGCGGGGCCGTACGCACCTGGTTCGACGCGGTGCTCGCGCCGCACTGGCCCGATCTGGTGTCCGCGTACCGTCAGCACGTGACCTGCGCCAGCCAGCGGCTGGCGCGGTACGGCCTGGGTGGGCTGTTCGCGGGCCTGCACCCGGCGATCCGGTGGCGGGAGCCGGTGCTGGAGGTGCAGACCTGGTGGAGCGGGGACCGGACCGGCACCGGCCACGGGGTCATGCTGCTGCCCTCCCCGTTGGCCGGCCCCCGTCCCCGGGTGCTGGTCGAGCCGGGTCACCCGATCCTGCTCGTCTACCCGGCGCCGATGCCGCTGGTCTCCGCCGCTCACGCCGGTGATTCCCTCGGTCGCCTGCTCGGAACCACCCGGGCGTTGGTGCTGCGGCGGCTCGCAGACGAGGGCGGGTTGACCACGACAGCGCTGTCCCGGGTCGTCGGGGTCAGCCTGTCGTCGGCCTCGGAGCATGCCACCGCGCTGCGGGCCGCCGGTCTGATCGCCAGCGAACGGGAGGGCGGGGCCGTCCGGCACCACCTCACCCCGCTCGGGGCGCAGTTGCTGGGAGGTCCGGGGGCCGACTCGTCGGCGGCGTCGCCGTCGGCCGGGCAAGCCGCCGGGTGGGCACCCTTCCTGCCGTAAGGTTGCTGCCGTGACGACGCGTGTGGCGGCCATCGACTGCGGGACCAACTCGATCCGACTGCTGGTGGCGGACCTGCCCGAGGCGTCGGCCGGGCCGCATTCGCAGTTGACCGACCTGACCCGGCGGATGGAGATCGTCCGGCTGGGGCAGGGCGTGGACCGGACCGGCAGGCTGGCGCCGGAGGCAATCGAGCGGACGCGGGTGGCGCTTGCGTCGTACGCCGCCGACATCGAGAAGCTGGGCGCGGAGCGGGTACGGATGTGTGCCACCTCGGCTTCCCGGGACGCGGCGAACGCGTCCGACTTCACCGAGATGGTGCAGGCCACCCTCGGTGTCGCACCCGAGGTGGTCACCGGCGACGAGGAGGCCCGGCTGTCGTTCACCGGCGCGGTGCGCGGGTTGCCGGCCGACGCGAAGGAGCCGTTCCTGGTCGTCGACATCGGCGGCGGCTCGACCGAGTTCGTGGTGGGTGACCGGGCCGGCGGGGTGCGGGCGGCGATCTCGGTGGACATCGGCTGCGTCCGGATGACCGAGCGTCACCTGTCGGACGACCCGCCGACGCCGGAGCAGGTCGCGGCCGCGCAGGCCGACATCGCCGCGGCGGTGGACCGGGCGCTCGCGGTGGTGCCCGGCCGGGAGGCCGCCACGCTGATCGGTCTCGCCGGCTCGGTCACCACCGTGGTCGCGATCGCCGAGGACCTTCAGGAGTACGACCCGGAGCGCATCCACCACGCCCGGGTGTCGTACGACGCCGTGGCCGAGGTGACCGAGGACCTGCTGGCTCGTACCAGCGCGCAGCGGTTGGCGATCCCGGTGATGCACCCGGGCCGGGCCGACGTGATCGGCGCGGGCGCGCTGGTGCTCCGCGTGATCATGGAACGGGCCGGGATGCCGTCCGTGGTCGCCTCGGAGCACGACATCCTCGACGGCATCGCCTGGAGCCTCCAGCCAGCTTCCCGCTAGCGCGCTCGATCGACTCGATGTCGGCGATGTCGGGGTGTCCCGTCGGCGCGGATACCCCCACGTCGCTGATCTGGAGTCGATCACCGGCTGCGGCCGCCGGTCGCGCGCCTGCCCGTCGCGCGGCCGCCCGTCGCGCGGCCGCCCGCTCGGCGTGTCGGGGCCGAAACATTGACGCTACTTCGCACTGCACAGTAGTGTGCGATGCGTGGACACCACACAGTTGCTGAAGGGCGTGCTCGACCTCGCCGTCCTCGCCGTGCTCCAGGAGGAGGACGGCTACGGCTACGACATCCTGCGGCGGCTCCGCGAGGCCGGGCTGGAGGAGGTCGGCGACGCCTCGGTCTACGGCACGCTGCGCCGCCTCTTCGCCGCCGGCCTGCTCACCACCTACGTGGTGCCGAGTGAGTCCGGGCCGCACCGCAAGTACTACGCACTCAACGCCGCCGGGCGCGACCAGTTGACCCGCTCCGGCAAGCTCTGGCGCTCGTTCGCCACCACCATGGACAGTCTGCTCGACGATCGGGGGATGGCGGCATGACCGTCACGGAGCAGGAAATCACCGACTACGTGGCGCGGGTCCGGGCGGCCCTGGCCGACCTGCCGGCCACACAACGCGACGAGCTGACCGAGGATCTGGCCGACCACCTCGCCGAGTTCGCCGCCGAGACCGACGGTACCCTCGTCGAGCGGTTGGGCCAGCCCGAGACGTACGCCGCCGAGTTGCGCGCCGCGGCCGGCGCGACCGGACGCGGTGGACGCAACCTGGACCAGCGGGTCGCCTCCGTGGTGGCCCGGCTCCGCGGCCGACTGCGCGTGATCGACACCCGGCTCGGCCCGGTGCTGGGGTACGAGACGGCGAGTGAATTCCTCCGTCTGCTGCGGCCCGCCTGGTGGGTGCTGCGCGGCTACCTGGCGGCGATGCTGGTCACGGTGATCTCCACCGGGGGCAGCTTCTGGCTGCTGCCCCGCTTCGGTGGCGAGTTGCTCGCCGGCCTGTTCATGCTGGTCGGCTTCGTGCTCGCCTCGGTCTGGCTCGGTCGCCGTTCCGCGCGGCTGACCCGCTGGCCGCGGTGGGCGCTGCATGCCAGCAGCCTGGTGTTGGTGATCTTCGCGCTCGCCGCGCTGGGCAACGCCGAGGACCGGCTCGGCTACACCGACTACTACTACGACCAGACATCGGTCGACAGTCAGTACAGCCAGATCCGGGACGTCTTCGTCTACGACAGGGAGGGCCGCCTGGTGGAAGATGCCCGGCTCTTCGACCAGAACGGCAACCCGATCCGCCTGGGTTACCCGGACTGCTCACGGCCCGTCGACGAGTACGGCAACCCGCTGCTGCGGCCCTACCCGTACTGCGTCGAGCAGGCGCCCTTCGGGCACCGGGCGCCGGGCGCCGTCGTCCCGACGCCGACCGTCACGCCGGGGTCGACCGCGACGCCGGGGTCGACTGTCACGCCGGGGCCGACCGCGACGGCCGCCGGTGCGCCCACGGCGACGCCGACCGGTGAGCCGACCCCGACCCCGACGAGTTGACCGCCGATGTGAACTGGATCATGTGGTGAAGCTGGGAAATAGCTGAACGGACGAGGCGAGCGGGACGGCACCGGAAATCAATGATCGTTACGGTGTCGTCTGCTCATCAACCCCTCGGAAGGAACCCCCGTGTCAGAGCAGGTCGCATCGCCCTCCGCGCCCGACGCAGCGCCGCCCCAGCCGGCCGCCGAGACCTCGCAGCCGGCCGCCGAGACGCCACAGCCGGCGGCCGAAGCGTCGCAGCCGGCCGAGCCGGAGGCGAAGAATTCCGGTGCGAAGAAGGCGCTCGGGATCATCGGCGCGATCGTCGTGTTCCTCGTCATCGCCGGCCTGAAGTTCGGTATCGGCTCGGCGATCGGCAACTACCTGAACAAGGACGAGACGGCCGACGCCAAGGCCGGTGACTGCATCGCGGAGCTTCCCGAGATCACCGGCACCAAGGAGGAGAAGGTCGACGGCGCCAAGGTCGTCTCCTGCACCTCGACCGACGCGGCGTACAACGTGGTCGGTCGGGTGGACGGGCAGACCGAGGCGCAGGCCAAGGCCCCCACCTCGTGCGAGCAGTACCTCAAGCAGGGCGAGGAGGGCTACGTCTTCTACAACATCGAGCCGGGCAAGACGGGCTACGTGCTCTGCCTGACCAAGAAGGCCTGACCGACCTCCGGTACCGACGGCGGCGGGGGAGAGAACCCTCGTCGCCGTCGGCGTACCCGGAGTCACCGGGGGGCGAACAGGAGGTGAATGCCACTGTTCCCGCGTCTTCCCGACGGCCGTGCGGCGTGGCAGGCTACCGGCACGTAGGACCACTGGGCGACCAGCCAACGATGACTGACCGCTAGGAGGACGGCCGATGGGCGAAATGGTGCGCTACCGCAGCAACGGGGGCACGAGCGAGGGGTATCTCGCGATACCCGCCAGCGGTCTGGCCAGCCCCGCCGTCATCGTCATCCAGGAGTGGTGGGGCCTGGTCCCGCACATCCGTTCGGTGGCGGACCGGTTCGCCGAGGCCGGCTTCGTCGCCCTCGCCCCGGACTTCTACCACGGTGCGACCACCAGCGAGCCGGACGAGGCGCAGCGCCTGCTGATGGCGATGCGGATGGACGAGGCGGCGAAGGACATCGCGGGCGCGGCCGACTACCTCGCCGGACGGCCCGAGGTCACCGGCAAGGTGGGCGCCGCCGGCTTCTGCGCCGGTGGCAGCCTGGCCCTCTGGTCGGCCACCATCTCCGAGCGGATCGTCGCCACCGCGGGCTTCTACCCGGTGCTGCCGTGGGAGTCGATGCGCCCCGACTGGACCGACTACGCCGGCAAGGCCGCCGTCATCCACTGCTCCGAAGAGGACGGCACCTCCAGCGACGAAGGCGTACAGACCGCTCGCCGGGCCATCGAGGAGGCCGGCGGCACCTGCCACCTCTACGACTACCCCGGCACCTCGCACGCCTTCTTCAACGACGACCGGCCGGAGGCGTTCGACCAGCCGGCCGCCGCCAGCGCCTGGGCTCGGACACTGGAACTCTTCCGGGCCAAGCTTGGCTGAGCCGCGTACCCCCGAACAGGTGGTCGCCCGCGCCGCGCGGGCGACCGACCTGACCGGCCTGGACGAGGCCGTGAGCGACTGCTTCGCCTGCCCCCGGCTGGTCCAGTGGCGGGAGGAGGTGGCGCGCACCCGGCGGGCCGCCTTCCGTGACCAGGAGTACTGGGGTCAGCCGGTCCCGGGGTTCGGCACGGCCGACGCGCGGATCGCCATCCTCGGGCTGGCACCCGCCGCCCACGGCGGAAACCGCACCGGCCGGATCTTCACCGGCGACCGCTCGGGCGACGTGCTCTTCGCCGCCCTGCACCGCGCCGGGCTCGCCAACCAGCCGACCAGCGTCGCCAGCGACGACGGGTTGACGCTGCGGGACACCCGGATCTTCTCGGCGGTCCGATGTGCCCCGCCGGACAACAAGCCCACGCCTGACGAACGGGACACCTGCGCCCCCTGGCTGCACCGCGAGGTCACGCTCATAAGGCCCACCCTGCGCGTCGTGGTCGCGCTGGGCGCGTTCGCGTGGGCAGCGTGGTGGCCGGTGCTGCACCAGGTGTACGGGCAGCGCCCGCCCAGCCCGCGACCCGCGTTCGGTCATGGGGCACACTGGTCCGGAACGGACGCCCCGGAGTTGCTCGGCTGCTACCACGTCAGCCAGCAGAACACCTTCACCGGGCGGCTGACACCAGAGATGCTGGACGATGTCTTCGGCCGGGCTAAGCAGCTGGCCGGAGTGGACTGAGACACGCGTGGGGCGGTGGCGATGACGGACAGTACGCGCCCGCCCACGCCGTACCCGGCCGCCGAGCACGGGGTACTGCGTCCGGCGGTCGGTCTGCTCCGCCGGTGGTGGCCGGTGGGCGCGATCGCCGTCCTGCTCGCCGGAGCCGCGCTGGCGTCCGCGAACTCGTCGATCGGGGCCAGCCGGATCCCGCCGGTGGAACAGGTGCCGTGGGTTCCGGAGTATCCGACCGCCGAGCCGCCACCGTCTATCCCGGTGGAGCCGCGCGACGCCGGCGAGGCCACCCAGGCGCACATCCCGCAGTGGATCGCGACCGTGGCGATGGTGCTGCTCGGGTTGGCCATCGTCGCCGCCCTGAGCTACCTCGGCTGGATCCTGGTGCGCGGTCTGCGGCGTCGCCGGGCGACCCGTACGCTGCCCGCGCAGTGGTCCCGACGTACGGCCGAGGGCGCCGCCCGCGAGGTGGTCGCCGCCCTCGACGCCGGTCTGGTGGAACTCGACGACCGGGACACCGATCCTCGGGTGGCGGTGATCGCCTGCTGGGTACGCCTGGAGGAGGCCGCCGCCACGGCGGGCGTTCCCCGGCGTACCGGCGACACCCCCACCGACCTGGTCAGCCGACTGCTGCGGGGTGACCCGGACGCGGGGGTGCCGGCGATCGTCAGCGCCGACGTGCTGGCCGAGTTCGCGTACGTCTACCGGGAGGCCCGCTATGCCACCCGCCCGGTCGACGAACGCACCCGGGACCAGGCCCGCGCCGCGCTGCGCCGGCTCCGCCAGGAACTGGCGGCGGTCGCGGCATGAGCAGCACCAGCATCGACGACCTGCTCGCCTTCGAGGAGGAGGCGGCGCCGGTCGGCCCGCAGGAGCGCGGCTCCCGGGCCCGCCCGGTGCTGCGCTCACTCGCGGTGGCCGCCGCGGTGGTCGCGGTGCTGCTCGTCGGCCTCCGCGCGGTCGGGCTCCAGGTCTCGCTGCCCGTGTTGATCGCCGGGGTGCTCGCCGTGCTGGCGGTCCGCCGGGTCACCACCCTGCTCGCGCCGCCACCCCCGCCGCCGCCCGCCGGCCGGATGGCGACGGGCGAGGAGGACGGTAGCTACCACTGGGGCTCCCGGGACGCCCTACGCGCGGCGATCAACGGCTGGGAGCGGCCGCTGGACTGGTCGTCGGGCAACCGTGAGCGGTTCACCGAACGGATCCTGCCCCGCCTCGGCGAGTTGGCCGACGAGCGGCTGCGCCAGCGGCACGGCCTCACCCGCGACTCCGATCCGACCCGCGCCCGCGCGCTGCTCGGTGACCAGCTCTGGAGCTTCCTCGCCACCCCCTCCCGCCGCCCCCCGTCGCCACGCGACGTCGCGGCGATCGTCGCCGAACTGGAGAAGATCTGATGAACGACGTGGACCGGACCATGCCCGCCGCCGAGGTCGGCCACCTGGCGCGGGCGGTGCTGGACGCGGTCGGCACCGTCGTGGTCGGCAAGCGGGACGCGTTGGAGCTCGTCCTCGCCGGCATCCTGGCCGGCGGGCACGTGCTCCTGGAGGACCTGCCGGGGCTGGGCAAGACGCTCACCGCGCGCTCCTTCGCCCAGGCGCTCGGGCTGGACTTCCGCCGCCTCCAGTTCACCCCCGACCTGCTGCCCGCCGACGTCACCGGATCGTTCCTGTACGACCAGCGCAACGGTGACTTCACCTTCCGGCGGCCCGGTCTTCACCAACCTGCTCCTCGCCGACGAGATCAACCGGACGCCGCCGAAGACGCAGTCCGCGCTGCTGGAGGCGATGCAGGAGAAGCAGGTCTCGGTGGAGGGGGTGACGTACAAGCTGGACGAACCGTTCCACGTTTTGGCGACCGCCAACCCCATCGAGTACGAGGGCACGTATCCGCTGCCCGAGGCGCAGCTGGACCGGTTCCTGCTGCGGGTCTCCTTCGGCTACCCGGAGCACGAGGAGGAGTGGGAGGTGCTGCGTCGCCGGATGAGCCGCCGCCGCGAGGAGGCGGACATCAAGCCGGTGGTCGACGCGGCCACCCTGCGGGCGATGCAGGCCGCCCTGGAGGACGTGGTGGTGGAGGACTCCATCGGCCGCTACATCGTGGCCCTCACCGCGGCCACCCGGGAGCACCCGTCGGTGCTGGTCGGCGCCTCTCCCCGCGGTTCGCTGGCGTTGCTGCTGCTGGCCCGCGTCCGGGCGGTGTTCGGCGGCCGGGACTACGTGGTGCCGGAGGACGTCAAGGAGGTGGCGGCGCCCGCGCTCGCCCACCGGATCACGCTGCGCCCGGAGATGTGGCTGCGCCGCGTCGACCCGGCGTTCGTGGTCGGCGAGGTGCTGGACGCCACGCCCGCGCCGGCCAGCGGTGCGCTGCCGAGCTACGCCGCCGGCGGGCCCCGGCGCTGATGACCGGATCGACCGTTCCGCACGCTGCCGAGCCGGAGCCGGCCGCCGGCTGGGCGCCCACCCGGGCACTCGGTCGGGCTGTGCTGCTCGCCGGCCTGTTGCTGGTGGCGGGGGTGCTGCTGGGGCGGGTCGACCTGATCGTGCTGGCCGCCCCGTTCGCGCTGGGCACCGCGTACGCGCTGCGCCGGCGACCCACCGCGCTGCCGCAGGTCTGGATCAGCCCCGGTGACGACGGGCCGCTGGTCGAGGGCGGAGACGTGACGGCGGCGGTGAGCGTCGGCAACCCGGACACGGTCGACTACGACCTGGTGGTGTTGCGGTCCCGGGTGTCGCCGTGGCTGCGGATCGACCGGGCAGGCTTCGCCGGTGCGGGATCCTCCGGCGACGCGCCGGCGCCCGATGCCACGGCACCCGCCAGGGGTGGCACCGGCCGGTCCGTCGCGACCGGCGTTCGTGACCTCGGTGCCCACCGGCGCGGCCGTGGACCTGGAACTCGCCGGCCGGGCCCTGCGCTGGGGCCGGCATCCGGTCGGCCCGGCCGGAGCACGGGTCGCCACGGCGGGCGGCCTGCTGGTCTCCCGCGCGGTGATCACCGAGCCGGTCGGGGTGCGGGTCTACCCGCGCACGGAGCCGTTCGAGGCGGTGGAGGCGATGCCCCGCGCGGCCGGCCTGGTCGGGGCGCACCACTCCCGCCGGCCCGGCGAGGGCGGCGAGCTGGCCGGCGTACGGATCTTCGCCCCCGGTGACCGGCTGCGCCGCATCGACTGGCGGGTGTCGCTGCGCGCCCGGCAACTGCACGTGGCCGCGACCCTCTCCGACCGGGACGCCGAGGTGGTGGTGCTGCTCGACGTGCTCGCCGAGGCCGGTCGCTCCGGCGGGGTGGGTGGTGCCGCCTCGGTGCTGGACACCACCGTGCGGGCCACCGCCGCGATCGCCGAGCACTACCTGCACCGCGGCGACCGGGTGTCGCTGCTGGAGTACGGGCCGGGGGCGCGACGGTTGCGCCCGGCCGCCGGCCGCCGGCAGTACCTGACGGTCCTGGAGTGGCTGCTCGACGTCCGCGCCGACTCCTCCCCGCACGAGCCGTACGACCAGGTGTTCGGCCCGCAGCTGCTCTCCTCGGACGCGTTGGTGGTGGTGCTCACGCCGCTGCTGGACGAGCGGTCGGCGCAGATGCTGGCCCGGCTGGCCCGCGCCGGGCGGTTCGTGGTGGCGGTCGACACGCTGCCGACCGACCTGACGCCGCCGAAGGACCGGGGCTGGGCGGAGGTGGCGTACCGGCTGTGGCGGTTGGATCGGGAAACCATGATCGGCCAGTTGCGGGAGCACGGCGTGCCGGTGGTGCGCTGGGCCGGTGCCGGCAGTCTGGACCAGGTGTTGCGGGATGTGGCACGGCTGGCCACGGCCCCGAGGGTGGGTGGCCGGTGAACGCCGTCGCCGAGCGGGTCCGTGCGGCCCAGGCCGCCTTCGGCCGGATCAGCCTCCCACCGCTGCTGGTCCGCGCCGGGATCTTCGTCACAGTGCTGGCCGGGTTCGCGCTGGCGTTCCCCGCCGAGGTGCTGACCGGTCGGCCGCTGCTCTTCCTGACGGTGGCCGCGCTGCTGCCCGCGGTGGGGCCCCGCCGGATCTGGTCGACCTTCGCGGCTCTCGTCACGGTGGGCGGGTGGCTGCTCGCCACCGACGGATACGGCCGGCCGGTGGCGCTCTGGCGGCTGCTCGCCCTCGCCGCGCTGCTCTACCTGGGGCACACCCTGTGCGCGCTGGCCGCGCTGCTGCCCTACGACGCCGTGGTGGACCCGGAGTTGATCATTAGGTGGCTGCTGCGGGCGGCCGCGGTGCTGCTGGGTACCGCGGTGCTCGGGGTGCTCCTGTTGCAGGTCGGTGGCGTGGGCGGCGCGACCGGCCACCAGTGGGTCACCGTGGCCGGCCTGCTGCTGGCGGTCGGTACGGCCGCGTTGCTGGGCTGGCTCCTGCGGCGCAAATAGCCCTGTGGGACAGCAGGGTTACGCAGGTCACAGGGGTTGTGCTCCGTCACAGATGGGGGGCGCGAGCGGGATTACCTGAGCAGGCCGGGGAAAGATAGATAACGTGAATCCGAAGCGGATCCTTGTGGTGGGTGCCGGGCACGTCGGTCTGTACGCCGCCCTGCGCCTGTCGAAGAAGCTCAGCTCCCGTGAGGCTGAGGTCATCGTGGTGGACCCCCAGCCGCACATGACCTACCAGCCGTTCCTGCCCGAGGCGGCGGCGGGCAACATCTCCCCGCGGCACTCCGTGGTGCCGCTGCGTCGGGAGTTGCGCCGGTGCAAGGTGGTGGCCGGCACGGTCACCCGCATCGAGCACGACCGCAAGGTGGCCACCGTGCAGCCGATCATCGGCCCGGCCCGGGAGATCGCGTACGACCACGTGATCGTGGCGCCGGGCTCGGTGTCCCGGACGCTGCCGATCCCCGGCCTGCACGAACAGGGCATCGGGTTCAAGACCATCGGCGAGGCGATCTACCTCCGCAACCACGTACTGGACCGGCTGGACGTCGCCGCCGTCACCCCGGACCCGGACGTTCGCCGCTCGGCGCTGACCTTCACCTTCGTCGGCGGTGGTTACGCCGGCATCGAGGCGCTCGCCGAGATGGAGGACATGGCCCGCGACGCGCTGCGCTACTACCCGGAGCTGAAGCCGGAGGACATGCGCTGGGTGCTCGTCGAGGCGACCCAGCGGGTGCTGCCCGAGGTGGACCGGGACATGGGCGCCTACACGGTGCAGCAGCTGCTGAAGCGGAACATGGACATCCGACTGGACACCCGGCTGGAGTCCTGCGTCGACGGCGTGGTCAAGCTGTCCGACGGCGACAGCTTCCGCTCCGACACGATCGTGTGGACCGCCGGCGTGAAGCCGTCGCCCATGCTGGACGCCACGGACTTCCCGCGCGACGAGCGTCGGCGGGTCACCTGCATCCCCACCCTCCAGGTGGTCGACGGTGACCGGGTGATCGAAGGTGCCTGGAGCGCGGGCGACTGCGCCGCCGTGCCCGACCTGACCAAGGAACCCGGCAACTTCTGCTCGCCGAGCGCGCAGCACGCGGTGCGCCAGGCCGCGCGGATGGCCGACAACATCGTCGCCGTGATCCGGGGCCGCGAACCGGTCAACTACAAGCACAAGCACGTCGGCAGCGTGGCGAGCCTCGGCCTGCACAAGGGCGTTGCCCAGGTGTACGGCATCAAGATGACCGGCTGGCCGGCGTGGTTCATGCACCGGACGTACCACATGAGCCGAATCCCGTCGTTCAACCGCAAGGTCCGGGTGGTGGTCGACTGGTCGCTGGCGTTCTTCCTCAAGCGTGAGGTGGTCGCCCTGGGCCAGCTGCACGACCCGCGCGAGGAGTTCGCCGAGGCGTCCCAGCCGGTCGGCGCCCCGCGCGTCTGACCCGCTCGACGAGCAGGGCCTCCCGCCGCACCGTTGCCGGTGCCGCGAGGGGCCCTGTTTCGCGTCCGGGTCAGACCCGCCAGATCCAGGCGTCGGCGACCCGGGTGGACGGGCCGTAGAGCTGCTCCAGCGTTGCCCGCAGGCTTTCCGCGTGCGGGGCGCCGTCGGCCAGTGCCACGCAGGACGCGCCCCAGAAGTCGACGTCCCTCGCGGCCTGCCGGCGCTGCTCGTCGCCGATGGCCGGCTGGTCGCCGCGCCGCGCGACGTCCGCCAGCAGAGCCGAGGTGGGCTGCTTGAAGGTGCCCATCGCCGCGGTGCCGCCCCGCCCGTACGGGCCGATGAAGAATCCCTCGGGCAGCCCGAAGTCGGCGTCGGCGGCGGCCGCCCAGCGCATCGGCCACGGCTCCTTGGGTGTGGGCAGCGGCACGGGGACCAGGACACCGCCGGGTCGTACGCACTGCCGCCAGTGGCCACCGGTGATGAACTCCGGCACGGCGGGCCGCCCGGCGGTCGGCAGCGGCGTCGGGAAGATCGGCAGCAGCGCCGCGATCACCGCCAGGGGCACGAACCGTCGCACCCGCCCGGTGCTGCCCAACGCCCGGTCGACCGCCAGCACCAGCAATGTCGCGATGATCGGCAGGAGCGCCAGGCCGAACCGCATGGGCAGCGCGCCGTCCACCACGGGCAGCCCGGCGAGCAGGGCGTACGGGCCGGGCAGTGCGGTGCGGGTGCCGCCGAGCACGACTTCCGGGCCGAGCGAGAGCGCCACCATGACGAGTCCCGCGACCACGCAGGCCAGCACCAGTCGCCGTCGCCCGGTCCAGATGGCGGAGGCCACGGCGGCCAGGAGCAGCGGCCAGCCGAGGAAGGTGTTGTACTCCGCCGGGCCGGTGGTGAGGCGCGCCGACTCGTCGCGGCCGAGTATCGACAGCGGGGAGACCGTCCACCAGCTGCTCAGGTCGGCCGAGAAGTACGCGGGGCTGAACATCCCGTCGGCGACGCCCTGCGGCCCGTCGAACTGGAACCACAGCGGGTACCCGAGCACGAGCAGCGCCAGTCCGGCGGCGACGGCCAGCCCGGCGGTGAAGTTGGGCAGCGCTCGCCGCGCCAGGTCCCGGTCCATTACCGCGTAGCTGACCGCCATCGCGAAGAGTGCGATGGCGGCGAGGAAGAGCACCTCCTCGCCGACGAAGACCTGCACGATGACCGCGGCGGCCAGTCCGGCCGCGGAGCTGAGCATCCGTCGCCGGTCCGGTGCGGCGGGCCGCATGGGGCCACTCCCGGTGGGCCCGGGGTCGGACGCCCGCATCAGCCGGACCACCAGCCAGACGATCACCGGCACCAGCCACTGGGCGGTCATGTGCAGGTGGCTGTTGGTCTGCGACACCATTCCGGGTCCGAAACCGCAGAGCCCCCCGCCGAGCGCGGCGGCGAGCCGGCGGGCACCCAGTGTGCGGTGGAACAGCAGATACCAGGCGAGCGCCGTGCCGGCCAGGTTGGCGGCGGCCAGCAGCGCGAAGGTGACCGGCGCGCCGAGCAGCAGGGTGACCGGCGCGCAGACGACGCCGAGCGCGATGACCGTGGTGTTGGCCATCAGGTTGACCCCGTCCGGTGCGTTGAGCCGGTCGGTGAGCAGGCTGAAGTCACCGAGCAGCGCTCGCGCGTCGACGGCCAGGAACCACTCGTAGAGGGCCTGGTCCTCCGGGTTGAGCGCGAGCGTGCGGCCGCCCGGGTCGGGCCACAGCCCGTGGGTGAGCCAGCCGGCCAGCACCACGAAGAGCAGCGCGACAGACAGGTCTCCCCGACGGCGGCGGACGGCAGTCAGCAGTCGGACGGCCCAGGGCTGGCGGTTGACCTGATCGGCGAGACGGAGTGCCTGCTCAGGGGCTGCGTCGGGGGCCGTGGGGGCTGCGCTGCTCACGGCATCGACCCTAATGTGGCCGGCCCGTCGGGGTACGCCGGGTCGCCACGGACCGGCTACGGTGACATTGCACCGTGCGTGTCGGCGCGCCGGTGCACCCCGCCCGGGTGGTGGAACGGCAGACACGGCCGCCTTAAAAGCGGCTGCCGAAAGGCGTGCGGGTTCGACCCCCGCCCCGGGCACCAGTCGGCCTTCGCCGCATTCCATTCGTGATCACCAGGACTTGGCTGCGCCGTTTACTCTTGGAGGGCACGTTCACGTGCAAACGACCCCCTGAGGGAGGCCAGACAGTGAAGACCTCGAACCCGGTGCTCGCCCGGCTCGGCCAGGCGGCCGAGCGGGAGCGCTCCGCCGGGTACGCACCGGCCGGGCCGTACGGACAGCCCGGCATTCCCCAGCAGTACCCGTCCCAGGTCGGTTACCCGGCCGCGCCGCCCGCCGTGGCGCCCATGACCGTCGACGACGTGGTCGTCAAGACGGTCGCTCTGCTCGGCATCCTCGGCATCACCGCCGCGGCCGCCTGGGTGCTCGTGCCCGACGCTCTGGTCGGTGCCGCCTGGATCGGCGCGGCAGTGGTCGGCCTGGTCCTCGGCTTGATCATCTCGTTCTCCCGGATGGCCAACCCCGCGCTGGTCATCGCGTACGCGGTCGTCGAGGGCGTCTTCGTCGGCATGGTCAGCAAGGCGTTCGAGACGCTCTACGACGGCATCGTGCTCCAGGCCGCCGTGGCCAGCTTCGGCATCTTCTTCCTGATGGCGATGCTCTACCGGGCGAAGGTCATCCGGGCCACCCCGGCGTTCGTCAAGGGCATGATCGCCGCGATGGTCGGCCTGTTCGCGGTCATGCTGATCAACCTGGTGCTGGCGCTGTTCGGCGTCAACACGGGCCTGCGTGACGGCAGCCCGCTGGCCATCGGCTTCAGCCTGGTCTGCATCGTGGTCGCCTCGCTGAGCTTCGTGCTCAGCTTCAAGGAGATCGAGGACGGCGTCCGGATGGGCCTGCCCCAGCGTTACTCCTGGGTGGCCGCGTTCGGCATCCTGGTCAGCCTGGTCTGGCTCTACATCGAGATCCTGCGCCTGCTGAGCTACTTCCAGGGCGACGACTGACCTCGTCCGCTCCACCGACGGCGCCCGTCCCCGCTCTCGTGGGGGCGGGCGCCGTCGTCCGCGCCGTTTCCCCGCCGCCGCCGGGCCGCCCGGGGCAGAGTGACTGCGAGGGGTACGCGGGCGGAGGAGGCGGCGGTGCGCAGCAACAACCCGGTGCTCAACCGGCTGGACGAGACCGGCCGGCTGGAGTCCCGGGTGCTCGGCGCCCGCGACGTCGAGCCGATGACCGTCGACGACGTGGTGGTCCGTGCCGTCGGCTTGCTGCTCGTCACGGGCGCGGCCGCCGCGGTGTCCTGGTTGGTGATCCCCGACGCGGCGTGGCTGGGTGCCGCGTTGGCCGGCAGCGCCCTCGCCTCGATCGCGCTGGTCCTGGTCATCTCGCTGCGCGGTATCACCAACCCGGTGCCGATCGTCGGCTACGCCCTGCTCCAGGGGCTGCTGCTGGGGGTGGCCAGCCGTGCCTTCGAGCAGGTGTACCCGGGCATCGTGGTGCAGGCGGTGGCGGGCACCTTCGGTGTCTTCCTCGGCATGGCGGCGCTCTACCGGGCCCGGGTCATCCGGGCGACGCCCCGGCTGGCCCGTCTGGTGATCGGCACGCTGCTCGGCATCGCCGTGCTCAGCGTCGTCAACCTGGTGTCGTACCTGATCACGGGACGGCCGGGTCTGGACGTCTACAGCGTCAGCGGGCAGGTCGGCTGGCTGCCGTGGGCCTTCTCGGTGGTGGCGATCATCGCCGGGGCGTTCAGTTTCATCCTCGACTTCGACCTCGTCGAGCGCTCGGTGCGCGACGGCCGACCCCGACGGTACGCGTGGCTGAGCGCGTTCGGCCTGCTCACCGGACTGGTCTTCCTGTACTGGCAGCTGCTGCGGCTGATCAGTTACCTGCGTCGCTGACCGGCCCGCCCCGGCGGGACCGGCGCCGGCCGTAGACTCGGCGCCGATGAGCGCAACGGAGTTGGATCAGGCAGTGCGGCTGCTGGTCGGCCAGGTCGGGCACTGGCAGCAGCCACGCTGGGCGGCGACAGCGACCACCGGCAACGTGCCCCGCGCCGACCTGGTGCACCGTCTGGTGCAGGAGATCGCCAACCTGGCCGCCGACGTCGAGGGGCAGCCGCGTCGGGTGGTGCCCCGGCTCGACAACGACCTGGCCCTGCCCGACCAGCTGCGGGTGGTGGCCGCTGACCTGCTGGCCGCCGGGGCTGGCGACGAGGTGCTGGCGCGGGCCGCCGCCGAGGTGACGGCGACCCGCGGCGCGCTCTGACGTCGGGTCAGCTCAGCCGCTCCAGCACCATGGCCATGCCCTGGCCGCCGCCGACGCACATGGTCTCCAGACCGATGGTCTTGTCGTGCCACTCCAGCGCGTTCAGCAGGGTGCCGGTGATCCGGGCGCCGGTCATGCCGAACGGGTGGCCGACCGCGATCGCGCCGCCCATCACGTTCAGCTTCTCCTCCGGAATGCCCAACTGGCGGTAGGAGGGGATGACCTGCGCGGCGAACGCCTCGTTGATCTCGACGAGGTCGACGTCGTCGATGGTCATGCCGGCCCGGCGCAGCGCCTGCCGGGACGCCTCGACCGGCCCGAGGCCCATGATCTCCGGTGACAGCGCGGTCACGCCGGTGGAGACGATCCGGGCCAGCGGGGTCAGCCCCAGTTCCTCGGCCCGCTGGGCGCTCATCACGACCACGGCGGCGGCACCGTCGTTGAGCGGGCAGCAGTTGGCGGCGGTGACCCGGCCGTCCGGGCGGAAGACCGGCTTCAGGCCGGCGACCGCGTCGAGGGTGACGCCGGCGCGGGGACCGTCGTCGGTGCTCACCACAGTGCCGTCCGGCGTCGTGACCGGGGTGATCTCCCGGGCCCAGAAGCCGTCGGCGATGGCCTTCTCCGCGAGGTTCTGGCTGCGGACACCGAACTCGTCCATGTCCGCGCGGGTGACGTCGTACACCTGGGCCAGGTTCTCCGCGGTCTGCCCCATGGTCAGGTAGATGTCCGGCAGGTCACCGGTCTCGCGCGGGTCGGTCCACACCTCGGCGCCGCCCTGCGCGCGGCGCTTCGAGCGCTCACTGGCCGCCGCGAAGCGCGGGTTCTCCCAGCCGCCACCGACCAGCGCCTGCGCCTCCGGCGGCAGCCCGTCGGAGCTGCCCCGGGCGTAGCGGGAGACCATCTCCACGCCGGCGGAGACGAACACGTCACCCTCGCCGGCGCGGATCGCGTGCAACGCCATGCGGGTGGTCTGCAACGACGAGGCGCAGTACCGGGTCAGCGTGGCGCCGGGCACGGTGTCCAGACCGAGCAGGGTGGACACCACCCGGGCCATGTTGAAGCCCTGCTCGCCGCCGGGCAGGCCGCACCCGAGGTAGAGGTCGTCGATGGTGGTCGGATCGAGCTGAGGAATCTTGTCCAGGGCCGCCTGGACGATGGTCGCGGCGAGGTCGTCGGAGCGGACGTCGCGCAGGGACCCCTTGTGCGCCCGGCCGATGGGGGAGCGGGCGGTGGCGACGATGACGGCGTCGCGGGACGACTCAATCGGCATGGACCAACGTTAACCCGCCGGTAACTTGGCGCGGAAGAAGCCCGCCCGGCGGGAAATGTCACCCCGACCGGCGCGCCTAACGCCGGGAGGCGATCGCGGCCGCCGCCGCGACGGCGGGCAGCAGCGCGTGCGCCCACACCCGGTAGCCGTCGGCCGAGGGGTGGAAACCATCGTGGCAGAACGTCCCCGCGTCGGCCCGGAACACCGGCCCGGTCTCGGTGGCCAGGTCGACCACGGTGCCGCCGGCGTCCAGCACGGCCGTGGTCTGTGCGCGGGCCATCCGCCGGCCGGACCAGCCGACCACCTGACGCAGCGGGGGAGCGATGGCCCGTACCGCGCCGAGATCGGGGCACGTCCCCACCACCACCTCCACCCGCGCCTCGCGCAGCCGGTGCACCGCCGCCCCGAGATACGCCGCCGCGTCGGCGGGCCGGCGCAGCGCGGTGGCGTCGTTCGCGCCGATCAGGATCAACGCCACGTCGGGCCGCTCACCGAGCAGGGCGCGGGCCACCTGGGTGGCCAGATCCGTCGAGCGGGAACCGGAGACACCGACACTGGACAGGTGCACCCGCCGGCCGGCCGAACCCTCCGCGAGCAGATGGGCCAACTGGCCGCCGATGGTGTCCTCCAGGCGTTCGACGCCCACGCCCAGGGCCGACGAGTCGCCGAGCAGCACCAGCCGCAGCGGCGGGGCACCGGCCCGCCCGATCGTGGCGCGCAGCGCCAACCCCAACTCCGGCTGGGCGTACCGCCGGTGGCGGGCGGCGAACGCCTCACCGGCCAGGACGGCGGCACCGCCCACCGTGCCGGCGAGCAGCGAGAGAGCCGCCGCCCGACCCAGTCGGCCGGGGAGGCCGGCGGTCACGTCCCGCCCGCTGCGCTCGTTCATGCCAGTCCCTCCACTGTCGAGGTGTCGGGGGCGGACCCGTGCTGCGGCACCGCGCCGACACCGAAGAACGCCCGGCGGCGCAGCTGCGCCCACCGGCCGGCCGGCCCTCGGTCGCGGCCCCGGACCTGGGTGCCGCTGACCTCGGTGCCGGCGTGCCGGGCCGCCTCCTGCGCGGCCTCCGGCAGCGACCGTACGCCCTCGCCGCGCGCCTGTGTAGCCCGTCGTTCCTGCCCCGCGCCGAGCGCCGACAGCATCGTCGGCAGGAGAGCGGCGGCGGCCATCGCGTACCCCTCGGCGGAGGGATGGAACCGGTCCCAGGCGAACATCCGGGCCGGCTCGGCGACGAACCGGGGGCCGAGCAGGTCACCGAGGGAGACCGTCCAGCCGCCCGCCTCGACCACCGCCACAGTCTGTGCGGCGGCGAGCTGGCGGCTCCAGCGGTGCGCCAGCCAGCGCAGCGGCGGCTGGATCGGCCGGATCGCGCCCAGGTCGGGGCAGGTGCCGACGACCACCTCGCAACCGGCCTCGCGGAGCGAGTGCACCGCCTCGACCAGGTACCGCACGGCCAGCGCGCGCGGCGTGCGGTTGGTGATGTCGTTGCCGCCGATCAGGATCACCGCGATGTCGGGGCGGTGCTCCAACGCCGCCTCCACCTGGTGCCGCAGCACCGCCGAGATGGCCCCGACCACCGCGAAGCGGTGCAGCCGCACCGGTCGGTGCAGCCGACGCGACAAACCGTTGGCGAGCAGCGCGCCCGGCGTCTCCCGGCGGCGGTGCACCCCGTAGCCGGCGGCCGACGAGTCGCCGAGCACGACCATGGTGAGCGCGGGACCGGGGAACTTCGCGCCGTACATCCCGTCGCAGCGCGGCGGCGGCGCCTCGGCCATCGGGATGGTGCGCCGGGCCTGCCGGGCCTGGCCGAGCAGCACCCCGCCGGTCGCCACCGCGGCCGCCGCGGTGCGCCCGTCCCGATGGCCGCCAGGCGGGCGACCCGCCGGGCATGTCGCCAGCGCGGGCCAACGGGTACGACGGAACCAGCCACCCCCATACCGCGAGATTATCGCGCCCGGCCGACACGCCGCTGTCGTCGTGCCGGCAGCCGGGTGCCTGGAAACCGACGCGGTGGGGTACCAGTGCGGGGGGGGTCGGCCGACTTGCGCCGACCCGCCACGCTGATCCGGCGGAGAGGAGCGCGACGATGGGGAAGACACTGAAACGCAGCGCGGCGTTCACGGCACTGGCCCGGGCACTGGCCGCCGGGGCGCGCGGCGGCCCGTCGCTGGGCACCCGGTTGGCGGCGCTGCCGCGGATGATCCGGGCCACCACCAGGGGCGAGTACGACGGCGGCCTCCGATTGGCCCTGATGACGGCGGCGACGGCGTACATCGTCTCGCCGATCGACCTGCTGCCGGAGATCCCCCTGGCGATCTTCGGGCTGGCCGACGACGCCGTCATGATCACCTGGCTGGCGGGCAGCGTGCTCGCCGAGACCGACCGATTCCTGGAGTGGGAGGCCCGACGCAGCTCCGTCATCCCCGGGGGCCTGGTGCCCTGACGGCACGTACGCTGGGCGGCGAGGAAACGTCTGCCCGGCCGCCATCGCCGGCGCCGCAACGAAGGGCACACCGTGCAGTACTACGACAACGTCGTCGACATGATCGGCAACACCCCGCTGGTACGTCTGCGCAACGTCACCGAGGGCATCCAGGCCACCGTGCTCGCCAAGGTCGAGTACCTCAACCCGGGCGGCTCGGTGAAGGACCGGATCGCGCTGCGCATGGTGGAGGACGCCGAAGCGGCGGGCCTGCTCCAGCCGGGCGGCACCATCGTCGAGCCGACCAGCGGCAACACCGGTGTCGGGTTGGCCCTGGTGGCCCAGCTCAAGGGCTACAAGTGTGTCTTCGTCTGCCCCGACAAGGTCAGTCAGGACAAGCAGGACGTGCTCCGCGCGTACGGCGCCGAGGTGGTGGTCTGCCCGACCGCGGTCGCTCCGGAGGACCCGCGCTCGTACTACAACGTCTCCGACCGGCTGACCCGGGAGATCCCCGGCGCCTGGAAGCCCGACCAGTACAGCAACCCGGCCAACCCGCGTTCGCACTACGAGACCACCGGTCCGGAGCTGTGGAAGCAGACCGAGGGCGGTCTCACCCACTTCGTGACCGGCGTCGGCACCGGCGGCACGATCTCCGGCATCGGGCGGTACCTGAAGGAGGCGTCCGAGGGTCGGGTGCGGGTCGTCGGGGCGGACCCGGAGGGTTCGGTCTACTCCGGCGGCACCGGCCGGCCGTACCTGGTGGAGGGCGTCGGCGAGGACTTCTGGCCGGAGACGTACGACCGGGGTGTGGCCGACGAGATCGTCGAGGTGTCCGACAAGGCGTCCTTCGAGATGACCCGGCGGCTGGCCCGCGAGGAGGGGCTGCTGGTCGGCGGCTCCTGCGGGATGGCGGTGGTCGCCGCGCTGGAGGTCGCCCGCAGGGCCGGCCCGGACGACGTGGTGGTGGTGCTGCTGCCCGACGGCGGACGAGGCTACCTGTCGAAGATCTTCAACGACTCGTGGATGGCCCGGTACGGCTTCCTCGACAACTCCGGCGCCGAACCGACGGTGGCCGACGCGCTGGCCAGCAAGCCGGGCGGGCTGCCCGAACTGGTGCACGTGCACCCGACCGAAACCGTCCGCGACGCGATCGACTACATGCGCGAGTACGGCGTCTCGCAGCTGCCGGTGCTCAAGGCCGAGCCGCCCGTGGTGACCGGTGAGGTCGCCGGCTCGATCGCCGAGCGGGACCTGCTCGACGCGCTGTTCACCGGTCAGGCGCACCTGCACGACACCATCGAACGGCACATGGGCGACCCGCTGCCGATGATCGGTGGCGGCCAGCCGGTGAGCGAGGCTGTCGGTCTGCTGGAGAAGTCCGACGCCGCGCTGGTCCTGATCGACGGCAAGCCCAAGGGCGTCCTGACCCGCCAGGACCTCCTCTCCCACCTAGGCCGCCCACTAACCCACCCCACCCGCCGACCCCAC
>NZ_JAEVHM010000091.1 GCF_016802865.1 Micromonospora parastrephiae
CGCGTCCCCGCGGTCGGTGTCGGTTGCCGGGTGCGCAGAGGTGTCCACAGATGTGAAACGGGCGGGGCTCGACGGGGTGACGAGCAGGGGCGCTCGCGGCGCGGCTCTGCGCCTCGAGCGCGACCACACGGGCGCGCACGCCGGACGTGCCGGGTGCTGCGACCCGCAGTGCCGGGGGCGCCGGCCGAGATGACGGCTTGGCCACCGGCCCGGTCGGCCGCCGCGAGCGGCCTACGTCGAGAGCCTAGCGCCGGTGACATGTGCCACACAATGGGAATATTGAAGCTGATCACGTACCCGGCGGGACGGCCGATCCTGTCGGACCTCCGGCGTACCGTTGAGGTCATGGCGCTCGACATTCCCCGGCTCGACAGCCGCTTCCAGGTCGTCAGTGAGTTCCAGCCGGCCGGCGACCAGCCGGCCGCCATCGACGATCTTGATCGTCACGTTCGGCGCGGCGACCGTAACACGGTGCTCCTCGGCGCGACCGGCACCGGCAAGAGCGCCACGACGGCGTGGCTGATCGAGCGGCTGCAACGCCCGACCCTGGTGCTCGCACCCAACAAGACGCTCTGCGCGCAGCTGGCCAAGGAGTTCAGCGAGCTGCTGCCGCACAACGCCGTCGAATACTTCGTCTCGTACTACGACTACTACCAGCCCGAGGCGTACATTCCGCAGACCGACACCTACATCGAGAAGGACTCCTCGATCAACGAGGAGGTCGAGCGGCTGCGGCACTCGGCGACGATGTCGCTGCTCACCCGCCGCGACGTGATCGTGGTGGCAACCGTCTCGGCGATCTACGGTCTGGGCACCCCGGAGGAATACCTGGACCGTGCGGTTCGGGTGGAGGTCGGCCAGGAGCTCGACCGTGACCAGTTGCTGCGCCGGCTGGTCGACATCCAGTACACCCGCAACGACATGGCCTTCCAGCGGGGCACCTTCCGGGTCCGGGGCGACACCCTGGAGATCATTCCGGCGTACGAGGAGCTGGCGGTCCGCATCGAGCTGTTCGGCGACGAGGTGGAGAAGCTCTACTACCTCAACCCGTTGACCGGTGACGTGGTCCGTGAGGTCGACCAGCTGGTGATCTTCCCGGCGACGCACTACGCGGCCGGCCCGGAGCGGATGGAGCGGGCCATCCGCGACATCGAGGCGGAGCTGGCCGAGCGGCTGGCCGAGCTGGAGCGTCAGGGCAAGCTGCTGGAGGCGCAGCGGCTGCGGATGCGCACCACCTACGACATCGAGATGATGCGCCAGGTGGGCTTCTGCTCCGGCATCGAGAACTACTCGATGCACATGGACGGGCGGCTGCCCGGCAGCCCGCCGCACTGCCTGCTCGACTACTTCCCGGACGACTTCCTCACCGTGGTCGACGAGTCGCACGTGACGATCCCGCAGATCGGCGGCATGTACGAGGGCGACGCCTCCCGCAAGCGGATGCTCATCGACCACGGCTTCCGGCTGCCCAGCGCCGCCGACAACCGGCCGTTGCGCTTCGACGAGTTTTTGGAGCGCGTCGGCCAGATGGTCTACCTCTCGGCGACCCCCGGTCCGTGGGAGCTGGAGCAGGCCCAGGGCGAGTTCGTCGAGCAGGTCATCCGCCCCACCGGGCTGATCGACCCGGAGGTCGTGATCAAGCCGACCAAGGGCCAGATCGACGACCTCATGCACGAGATCAAGCTACGTACCGAGAAGGACGAGCGTGTGCTCGTCACCACGCTGACCAAGAAGATGGCCGAGGACCTCTCCGACTACCTGCTGGAGAACGGCATCCGGGTGCGCTACCTGCACTCGGAGGTGGACACCCTGCGCCGGGTGGAGCTGCTGCGCGAGTTGCGCAAGGGCGACTACGACGTGCTGGTCGGCATCAACCTGCTCCGCGAAGGTCTGGACCTGCCCGAGGTGTCGCTGGTGGCGATCCTCGACGCCGACAAGGAAGGCTTCCTGCGCAGCGGCCGCTCGCTGATCCAGACCATCGGGCGGGCCGCCCGTAACGTCTCCGGACAGGTGCACATGTACGCCGACAAGATCACCCCTTCGATGGCGGCGGCCATCGACGAGACCGATCGGCGTCGGGCCAAGCAGATCGCGCACAACGAGGCCAACGGCATCAGCCCCGAGCCACTGCGCAAGAAGATCCACGACATCCTGGACGACATCTACCGCGAGGCGGAGGACACCGAGAACTCGCGGGTCGGCGGTGCGGTGCGCCAGCTTTCCCGGGGCAAGGCGCCGGTCAAGGAGACACGCAGCCGGAGTCGGGCCAGCACCACCACCCCCTCGCGGGAGGGGATGGCCCGCGCCGATCTCGCGCAGCTCATCCAGGAACTCAACGACCAGATGCTGGCCGCCGCACGCGAGTTGCAGTTCGAGCTGGCGGCCAGGATCCGCGACGAGGTGGCCGACCTGAAGAAGGAACTGCGCGGTATGGACGCCGCCGGCGTGAAGTGACGACCGTCCCGGCGGCGACGGCCCGCGTACCGCGTGGGCGTGGCCGCTCGGGGTTGACAGCGGTGACGCCGGGTCGAGGAGATGGTCTCGGGCTGCCCGAGGCCCGGCTGCGTCCGTCCCTCGACCGGCACATCCCGGTTGCGGTGCGCGAGCAAGGTATTGCACTGGGTGATCGTCCTGCGTACTCTCCCTCGGTGGGGAGGCCGGGATGCCGCTGCCAACAAGTCCTGTCATTCGACGAGTACGGCTGGGCGCAGAACTGCGCCAGTTGCGCCGACGTGAGGCGCTGACCCTGGAACAGGTCTGCGACCGGCTGGGCTGGGCCTCGACGTCGAAGCTGTCCCGCATCGAGCTGGGGCAGAGCCGGCCGGATCTCGCCGACGTGCTGGATCTGCTGGACATCTACCAGGTGCCGCCGCCGGCCCGCGACGCGCTGATCGTGATCGCCCGGGACGCCGCCACCAGCCGTGGTTGGTGGAAGACGTTGGGCGAGATGAGCGAACGGCAGCGCACGTACGCCGAGTTGGAAGCCGGCGCGGCCCACATCGTCGAGTACCAGCCGGCGGTCGTGCCGGGCCTGCTCCAGACGCCGGCGTACGCCCGGTTGCGGGTCTCCGCCGGCGCCCTGCTCACGCCCGACGTCGACGTGGAGGTGGAGGTGCGCGCCCGGGCGCTGCGGCAGGAGGTGCTGCGTCGGGCCGACCCGCCGCGCTACACGGCGGTGCTCGCCGAGGCGGCCTGCGACCTGGGTGACCTGCCGGTCGAGGTGTGGCGCGAACAGCTGCGGCACCTGGTCGCGGTGACCGGCCTGGCCCACGTCACGGTGCGGCTGCTGCCGCTCGAGGCGGCCGGTAGTGGCCTGCACCCGCTCACGCCGTACTCCTGGTATGCCTTTCCCGACCCGGCGGACCCGCGGACGGTGATGTTGGAGGCATTGACCACCGACGTCCGGTTGGCCACGGTGCTGGACGTCGACCGGTACGAGCGGATGACCGAGGCGCTGCTGGCGGCCGCGCTGTCACCGGAGGAGACGGTCACCGCGCTGGCCCGCCGCGTCGGCGAGTGACGGCCCGCGTCGCAGGCGCGACGGCGCGCGCGGCCACCGGGCCCGGCGCCCCCGAGCGCGTCGGGACCGGCGGCCGGCGCGTGCGCAGGCACGCTAACCGGCGGGTACGACAACTCCCACTCAGGCCGGTACGTCGAGGAAGTGCTCGACCACGGGCGGTCCGGCGAAGTGCGGGCCGATCAGGGCACGCCACTGCGTGAACCGCTCGGTGGCCCGGAAGTTCTCCTCGTGCGCCTCGACCGAGTCCCATTCGACCAGCAGCACGAACCGGGTCGGGGACTCGATCCCCCGGGTCATCCGCACCGACCGGCAGCCGGCGGCTCCGGCCAGGACGGGGTGGCCCTGGGCGTACGCGGCGGCGAACGCCTCCTCGTGTCCGGGCAGTACGTCGATCAACGCGACCTCAAGCACCATGCCGGAAAGCCTCCCACGGGGTGGGGCGCGGCGGAGTCGTGGGTCGGTCGCCGGGCCGTTCGCGCACCCGACACGCACTAGCCTCCTAGGACACGCGAGTGGGTGTGGCGCGCGCCGATATTCCCGGATGGACGAGTGGTCGGTACCACCGGCTGCCCGGGGTGTGATCACGGCGCGTGGTGGGCAAGAATGGTCCCCGAGGAGGGGAGTATTCCCTCGCGACGGAGTCGTCAGCACGGTCGATCGCCACTACGTGGCGTCCCGACCCGGCTCCATCGGTCGCCACCCGCTCGCGGGCGGCGGCGGAAGAGACCTCCGACAGTCACCAGAGTGAGCGTCACCGGCACACCGGCCTCCGTCAGGGCGTACGGTGTGCCGGACGCCGCGTGTCTGCCGGAGGAATGAACGTTGGACGTGTCCGGATTGGTGTGGGCGGGGACTCTCGTCGCACTGACTGCGGTTCTGCTCGTCGACCTGTTGATCATCGGTCGGCGTCCGCACGAGCCGAGCGTGCGGGAGTCGAGCCTCTGGGTCGCGTTCTACGTCGGCCTGGCACTGCTCTTCGGCGCCGGCGTCTGGTTGGCCTCCGGGGCCAGTGCGGCGGGGCAGTTCTACACCGGCTGGCTCACCGAGTACAGCCTCTCGGTGGACAACCTCTTCGTCTTCGTGATCATCATGGCCCGCTTCGGGGTTCCCCGGCAGTACCAGCAGAAGGTGCTGCTCGTCGGCATAGTGCTGGCTCTGGTGATGCGCGGCGGGTTCATCGCCGCCGGTGCCGCGTTGATCTCGCAGTTCTCCTGGGTCTTCTACATCTTCGGCGCGTTCCTGATCTACACGGCGGTCAACCTGGCCCGCCAGGGTGAGCCGGACGAGGACGAGTTCTCCGAGAACGTGCTGATCCGGTGGAGTCGCCGCGCGCTGCCGATCTCCAAGGGCTACGACGACGCGAAGCTGGTCACGCACGAGAACGGCCGGCGGCTGTTCACCCCGATGCTCATCGTGATGATCGCGATCGGCACCACCGACCTGATCTTCGCACTGGACTCGATCCCGGCGATCTTCGGCATCACGCAGGAGCCGTACCTGGTGTTCACCGCGAACGTGTTCGCGCTGATGGGCCTGCGGCAGCTCTACTTCCTGCTCGGTGGCCTGCTCGACCGGCTGATCTACCTGAGCTACGGCCTGGCCGTCGTGCTCGGCTTCATCGGGGTCAAGCTCGTGCTGGAGGCGCTGGCCGACAACAACCTGCCGTTCATCAACGGTGGGGAGCACGTCGGCTGGGCGCCGCACATCCCGATCTGGCTCTCGCTGCTGGTCATCCTCGGCACGCTGGGCGTCGCCACCGCCGCCAGTCTGATCAAGTCCTCCCGGGACCGCCGCCGCGAGCTGGCCGACGCCCGACGCTGAGCTCCACCGGCCGGGTGCGGGAACGCGCCCGGCCGGTCAGACCCGGTGCGCGCCGACCAGGGTGGCGGTCCGCTCGGCCGGCAGAGCCTCCTCGATGACCCGCCGCCGCCGGTAGCAGGCGTGCAGCATCCGCCGCTGCTCGCCGCCCGGGGCGGCGGTGACGATCCCGATATGGTGGATCTTGCGGCCGGGGCGGGCGAAGAAGTAGAGGTCGCCGGGGCGCTCCGCGCCGAGCGCCAGGGGTGAGGTGGCGACCGCCTGGTCGTCGGCGTCGCGGGGCAGCAGCACCCCGAAGCGCCGCCACGCCAGGTGCACCAATCCGGAACAGTCGATGCCGTACGCGGAGAGCCCGCCCCAGACGTACGTCACGTGCAGCAGCCGCTGCGCCACGGCGAGCACCCGCTCGGCGCTCGGCGGCTCGGTCGGCGGCGCGGCCAGCTCGCTGTCGGGCAGCCAGAGCGGAGCGCCCCTGACCGGGGACGTGCACCGGCTGCCAGCCATCGCGGGCCGGGCCCGGCCGGGGACGAGGCGGGTCCGACGACCACGCCGGACACCACGACCGGGCCGTCCGGCGCGGCGCGCAGCGCGGTGACCGTGGCGTCGACCATCAGCGGGTCACCGGCGACGGCCGGGTCGACGGGGGCCAACTGGTCGGCGGGAAGCCAGCCCGGGTAGCCCCGCGGGTCCAGTTTGGCGGCCGGCTGCTCGACGGCGACCACCCGGGCCCACCCGTCCGGGCGCAGCTCACTGACGAGGACCCGCTCGCCGAGCAGGAGTTGGCTCAGCACGCAGTCGCCGACCTGCTGGTCGGTGTCCATTCCGGAGATCCAGGCGGGGATGTCGGCGCCGACACTGAGCGCCGGGCCGTCGACCGGACGGACCGCCTCGGGGGAGGTCCACAGGGTGGCCACCGCGACCCGGACGAGGGCCTCGCGGCCCGGTTGCAGCTCCACGTCAACCCCCAGCTCGGTCGGCTGTCCAGGAAACTCTATGAAAGAAACCAACGATCATCAACCGCGGCCCTGCACCTTAGCTTCAGCCAGGCCGGAAATGCCCAGGCCAGGGGCCTCCGGCAACACCACCGTCGCCCCCTCGTAGCGGATCCCACCCTGCACCGGCGACCAGGCCAGCCACCAGGCGGCGTCCAGGTCGGCGACGGCCGTGGTGCCGTACGCCGCGACCAGGCTCGCCGCCGCGCCGATGCCGACCTGGCTCTCCATCATCGACCCGACCACCGTGCCAAGGCGTGCGCGGCGGCCAGCTCCAGCAGGGTGCGCGCCGGGTACAGCCCGCCGCACTTGGCCAGCTTGACGTTCACCATGTCGGCGGCCCGGCGACGGATCACCTCCACCAGGTCACGTACCCCGAAGACCGCCTCGTCGGCCAGGATCGGCACGGAGACCCGGTCACTGACCCACGCCAGCCCGTCCAGGTCCCAGCGCACCACCGGCTGCTCGACCAGCTCCACGTCGAGCCCGGCGTCCTCGATGCCGCGGATCACCCGCACCGCCTCCCGGGGCGTCCACCCCTGGTTGGCGTCCAGCCGGATCCGGACCCCGGCGCCGACCGCCGCGCGCACGGCCCGCACCCGGTCCAGGTCACCCGCCGCGTCGGTGCCGACCTTCAGCTTGAGCACACCGAAGCCGTCGGCCTGCCGCTGCCGCGCGGCCGCCGCCAGGTCGACCGCGTCGCCCGCCGCGAGGGTCACGTCCGTCGGAACCCGCAGCGCCGTGCCACCCAGCAGACGCACCAGGGGTACGCCCAGCCGTCGGGCGGCCAGGTCGTGCAGGGCGACGTCCAGCGCCGCCTTCGCAGCCTCGTTGCCGACCACCGCCCGCTGCACCTCCGCGCAGCGGGCCACCAGGTCGTCCGGGTCACGGCCGATCAACAGTGGCCCGAGCAGCTCCCGTACGCACGCCTGAGCGCCCGCGACCGACGCGCCGGTGACCTGCCAGACCTGCGGCGCCTCGCCGAAGCCGGACCGGCCGTCCGCGTCGACCAGCTCGACGACCAGGGTGTCGACCGTGGTGGTGCGGCGCAGCGCGGTCACGAACGGGGTGTGTAAGGGGGCAGAAACCCGGTGGGTGCGTACCGCCGAGATCGTCATGTGGGGCACCCTATACGCAGGCACGCGGCAGAGGGGGAGACCGAATGGCCGGGCAGGACTGGGAGCTGGTGGGCGCGCCGAACGCACGTGACCTGGGTGGCCTGCTCGGCGCCGATGGCCGGCGGATACGTGCCGGGAGGTTGATCCGTACCCCGGCGCTGGGCCGCCTCACCGACGAGGACCTGCCGGTGCTCGCGAAGCTCGGGCCGGCCTGTGTGCTGGACCTGCGCGACTCCTCGGAGATCGCGGTCGCCCCGGTCGACCGGCTGCCCGGTGAGCCGCGGGTGGTGCACCTGCCGGTGCACGACCCGGAGCATCCCGTCTTCACGTACGTCTCGGCAGTGCTGCTGGGCCACGACCTGGACGCGTACGCGGAGCTTGCCCGGCAGGGCACCGCGGGGGCGATGGCGGAGATCTACCGGTGGTTCGTCACCGGCGAATCGGCGCGGGTCGGCTTCGCCGAGGCGGTGCGGCTGGCCACCCGGCCGGAGAACCTGCCGCTGGTCTACCACTGCTCCGCCGGCAAGGACCGCACCGGCTGGCTCACCGTCGTCCTGCTGACCGCGCTCGGCGTCGACGAGGCCACGATCCGCGCGGAGTACCTGCGCAACAACGCGCTGACCGACAGCCTGCGCGCGGTGATCGTCGAGGCGATGCGACGGCGCCAGCCGGAGCTGGACGTCGAGGCCGTGCTGCCGGTGCTGGAGGTCCGCGACGCGTACCTCGACGCCGGCTACGACGAGGTACGCCGGGTGCACGGCTCGTTCGACGGCTACCTGCGCGACGGACTCGGGCTGACCGACGACGTCCTCACGGCGTTGCGGGCGCAGCTGCTGGAGTGACCGGTGCGCCCGGCCCCGCCTCGGCGCGGGCCGCCCGGCCGACGACGATCAGCGCCTGGCCGGCCGCGTACGTGGCCATGACCAGCACCGGCGCTCCCGGTGGCTGTGCCACGCCGGCCACCCCGGCGGCGATCAACAGGTCGGAGCCGAGGAACAGCGCGGCGCCGAGACCGACCCGCCAACCCTGCGGGACGGCGGTGGTGGCCATCGCGGCCAACGCGAGCGCGTAGCCGGCCACCGGTGCCGCCAGACCCGCCTCGCTCAGTCCCGGCCACATCCAGGTCAGCGCGACGACGGTCAGCGCCGCGTACCCCAGCGGGACGGCGACCAGCGGCGGGCGGCGCAGCGCGGTCGCGGCGCCGCCCCGGGTGAACGCCGCGAGGTAGCACAGATGGGTGCCGAGGAAGCAGGCCATCCCGGCGACGAACCAACCGGTGCCGTGGCCGAGCAGGGCCATGTCGCCGCCGGTGGCGAACGCCAGGCCGGCGAGCACCAGCCGATCCGGTCGGGCTCCACGCTCGACGGTGGCCCGCCACAGGTACGCGGCCAGCAGCGGCATGAGCAGCGGCTTGGTGAGCACCTCGGCCACACCACCGCCGGTGGCGTTGGCCAGCAGGTTCGCCGCCATCACGAGGAGAAGGGCGACCAGGAAGGAACGGCTGCGGCGCATCGGCGGCTCCGGGGTGCGGGTGCGAGCAGCGTAGCCGGAGTGGGCGGTGCCTGGTCAGAGCTGGTGACGGGCCGCCCACACCTGCGCCGAGACGTGCGCGAGCAGCCGGCAGGCGTCGTCCTCGACGTCGTCGTCACCGCCGGCCAGGTCCGTGGTGGTGCAGACGGCGATCAGGTACGGCGGGGCGTCGTCGGGCAACACCACGCCGGCCCCGTGCCGGACACCTCGCACCCACCCGTTCTTGTGCGCGATGCGGATGCCGTCGGGCAGGCCGGCCGCCAGGTCCTCGCGGTGCTCCTGGGCGAGCAGGACGTCCAGCATGGCCGTGCACGCGGCCGGCGAGGCGAGCCGGCCGGCGGTGGTGGCCCCGGTGGCCAGCGCGCCGAGCAGGGCGGCCAGGTCGGCCGCGGTGACGGTGTTGGTGATGCCGGCCTCGCGTGCGGCGAAGTCCTCGATGCCCCGGCCGGTGACGCTGCCGTGGGCACCGGCCGCCGCCCACACCTCGGCCACCGCCGGCAGGCCGACATGCCCGATGACCAGGTTGGTGGCCAGGTTGCTGGAGCGCACGATCATCCGGTCGGCGAGCCAGCGCAGCGGCGCGGTGTCGCCCACCCGGTCCCAGACCGCGTCGTCGTTGTCATAGTGCCGGGCGCAGGAGAACCGGGGCGCGCCCGGCTGGGCCGAGTCGAACTCGTTGACCACGGGGACCCGCGCGTCCAGCTCCAGCGCACCGGACTCGGCGGCGCGGTGCAGCGCGGCGAGCACCGCCACCTTCATGGTGCTGGCGGCGTAGTGGGCGGCGTCGGCGTGCCGGGTCCAGGTCGGTGGCGCGTCGAGCCGGCCCACGTACGCCGAGACGGTGCCGGGCACCCGATCCAGGTGGGCGTCGAGATCATCCCAGGTCATGCCGGTGACCGTAGCCGATCACCGGCGGGTCGGCTGGCCGGGCCCGCGTACCCCGCCGGACAGCGATCGGGCGCGCCGACCGCTCGCGTCGACGCGCCCGATCGTCGGGTGCTGGTGGGTCAGCCGGCGTGCTTGCGGCGGGCGGCGGCCCGACCCCGCAGCTGCTGGTCGAGCACCACCTTGCGGATGCGCACCGCGGTCGGGGTGACCTCGACGCACTCGTCCTCGCGGCAGAACTCCAGCGCCTGCTCCAGCGAGAGCTTGCGCGGCGGGATCAGCTTCTCCGTCTCGTCGGAGGTCGACGCCCGCATGTTGGTGAGCTTCTTCTCCTTGGTGATGTTGACGTCCATGTCGTCGGAGCGGGAGTTCTCCCCGACGATCATGCCCTCGTACACCTCGGTGGTCGGCTCGACGAAGAGCTGACCGCGCTCCTGGAGGTTGATCATCGCGAAGGCGGTGACCGCGCCGGCCCGGTCGGCGACCAGCGAGCCGTTGTTGCGGGTCCGCAGCTCGCCGAACCACGGCTCGTACGACTCGAAGACGTGGTGCAGGATGCCGGTGCCCCGGGTGTCGGTGAGGAACTCGGTGCGGAAGCCGATCAGGCCACGCGCCGGAACCAGCCACTCCATCCGGATCCAGCCGGTGCCGTGGTTGACCAGCTGCTCCATCCGGCCCTTGCGGGTGGCCAGCAGCTGGGTGATCGCGCCCAGGTACTCCTCGGGCGCGTCGATGGTCAGCCGCTCCACCGGCTCGCAGGTCTTGCCGTCGATCACCCGGGTGACCACCTGCGGCTTGCCGACGGTCAGCTCGTAGCTCTCCCGGCGCATCTGCTCGACCAGGATGGCCAGCGCCAGCTCGCCACGGCCCTGCACCTCCCAGGCGTCCGGTCGCTCGGTGGGCAGCACCCGCAGCGACACGTTGCCGATCAGCTCCTTGTCGAGCCGGTCCTTGACCATCCGGGCGGTGACCTTGGAGCCCTTCACCCGGCCGACCAGCGGCGAGGTGTTGGTGCCGATGGTCATCGAGATGGCCGGCTCGTCGACGGTGATCAGCGGCAGTGCCACCGGGTTCTCCGCGTCCGCGAGCGTCTCACCGATCATGATGTCCGAGATGCCGGCGACGGCGATGATGTCGCCCGGGCCGGCCGTCTCGGCCGGCTTGCGCTCCAGGCCCTCGGTCATCAGCATCTCGGAGATGCGGACCCGCTGGGTGCTGCCATCGGTGCGGCACCAGGCGACCGTCTGACCCTTGCTGATGGTGCCCTGGCGGACCCGGCACAGCGCCAGCCGGCCGAGGAACGGCGAGGCGTCGAGGTTGGTGACGTGGGCCTGTAGCGGCGCGCCGTCCTCGTAGGCGGGTGCCGGGATGGTGTCCAGCAGGGTGCGGAACAGCGGCTCCAGGGAGGTGCTGTCGTCGGGCACCGAGCCGTCGGCGGGCTGCGTCAGCGAGGCGATGCCGTCGCGGGCGCAGGCGTAGACGATCGGAAAGTCGATCTGCTCCTCGTCGGCGTCCAGGTCGAGGAAGAGCTCGTAGGTGTCGTCCACGACCTCCTTGATCCGGGCGTCGGGGCGGTCCACCTTGTTGATCACCAGGATGATCGGCATCCGGGCCCGCAGGGCCTTGCGCAGCACGAAGCGGGTCTGCGGCAGCGGGCCCTCACTGGCGTCGACCAGCAACACCACACCGTCGACCATGGTCAGGCCGCGCTCGACCTCGCCACCGAAGTCGGCGTGGCCGGGGGTGTCGATGATGTTGATGGTGACCGGGTCCGAGCCGTCGGCCGGCAGGTAGCGCACGCCGGTGTTCTTGGCCAGGATGGTGATGCCCTTCTCCCGTTCCAGGTCTCCGGAGTCCATCACCCGCTCGGTCGTCTCGCCTCGTGCGCCGTACGCGCCGGCCTGCCGCAACATGGCGTCGACCAGGGTGGTCTTGCCGTGGTCGACGTGAGCGATGATGGCGACGTTGCGGAGGTCGGTGCGAAGCTGCATACCCTCTATCCTTCCGCCTGCGCTCGCGCAGGCTGCGTCGGGGTCACCCCGAGGTGCCCCTGATCTATGGTGAAACCGCTGTGCCGGTCGTTCCCCCGGCTGGCATGCTGGCTCCCGTGTCCCGGGGGCCTGAGTGCACGACCTGCTGACCACGGTGCAGGGCCTGCCCACTCTGTGGATCTACCTGGTCGCCGCGCTGATCGTGGCGGGCGAGACCGCGGTGATCTTCGGCCTGCTGGTGCCGGGTGAGGCTACCCTGCTGCTCGTCGGCTTCCTCACCTACAACGGTACCTTGCGGTTGGGCCCGGCGTTGCTCGCGATGATCGTCGCGGCCGTCCTCGGTGATGGGCTGGCGTTCCGCGCCGGACGGCGGTACGGCCCGAAGCTGCGCGCCGGGCTGGGCCGCCGGGTCGGGTCCGAGCGGTGGGGCCGGGCCGACGCCATGCTGGCCCGTCTCGGAGGCCGGGGCGTGTTCGCTGCTCGCTGGGTGGCCTTCGCCCGCACCCTGGTACCCCGGCTGGCCGGGGCGGCCGGCATGCCGTACCGGCGGTTCGCGCCGTGGAACCTCGCCGGCGTCGTCACCTGGGTGGGCGCTTCGGTGCTGCTCGGTCACCTCGCCGGTGAGTCGTACGACACGGTTTCCGCCTTCCTCGGCCGTGCCACCGGCGCGGCGCTGGTGCTGCTCGCCGGCCTGCTGGGGGTGGTGCTCGCCGGCCGGTGGTTGGGCCGCAACCCCGATCCGGTACGCGCGCTGCTCTCCCGGGCCGGCGCGCTGCCACCGGTGCGCTGGCTCAGCGCCCGCTACGGGCTGCTCTTCTTCCTGGTGGCCATGCGGATCGGGCCGGCCTGGACGTTGCTGCTCAACCTGGCCGCGGGGCTGTTGCTGCTCTTCGCCGCCGGCTTCGCCATCGCCGGCGTGCTCGCGGTGGTGGTGCGTAACAGCGGGCTGGCCGCGCTGGACGGGGCGATCGAGGGTTGGTTCGCGGCCCGGCGTACCCCGGGCGCCGCCGACGCACCATGGTGGTGGTGTCCCTGGTGCGCGGGTGGGTGCTGATCGTGCTGGTGGCGCTGGTGGCGGCGGTGCTGGCGTGGCGGAACCGGCCGTGGCGGGCTGACCTGCTCAGTGTGGTCGGCACGGTGGGCGCGTTCGTGCCGCTGCTGGTGCTGGCCGTGGTGGCGGAGCTGACCGGTTCGCCCACCGCCGGGCCGGGCGGCAGCGAGTCGGTCCCGTTCTCGACCCAGAACGCGGTGGTCGCGGCGAGCTTCTGCACCCTGGCCTGGCTGGTGTCGCGCAGCGCCCGCTGGCCGGTGGCGGTGGCCGCCTGGACGGCCGCCGCCGCGGGCGTGGTGGGCGTCGGCGGGGCGCGGCTCTACCTCGGGCTGGACACGGCGAGCGGGACCGCGGCGGCGGTGCTGCTCGGGGTGCTGTGGACGGTGGTGTTCATCGTCGCCTGGGCCACCCGGGACCGGGCGGTGGGGGATCGGGAACAACCCGTGGAGCCGGTCCGGCCGCCGCCGCAGGGGCCTCGCCGACCGGTCGAGCCCTACTAGGGTGCGCGATCCGGCCGGGCCACCAGAAGCGCTCGCCCAGCGCGAATGCCAGCGCCGGCACCAGGACCGTGCGCACCAGCAGAGTGTCGAGCAGGACGCCGATGCACACGATGATGCCGATCTGGGTCAGCGTGATCAACGGGAGGACGCCGAGGACGGCGAAGACCGCGGCGAGCAGCACGCCGGCGCTGGTGATCACGCCGCCGGTGACCCGCAGCGCGGAGAGCATCCCGTCGCGGGTGCCCGCGAGGCGGGCGTCCTCCCGGGCGCGGGTGACCAGGAAGATGTTGTAGTCCACCCCGAGCGCCACCAGGAACACGAAGGCGAGCAGCAGGACGCCGCTGTCCAGTGCCGGGAAACCAAGCACGTGGTCGAAGAGCAGCCACGCCGCGCCGAGACTGGCGAAGAACGACGCGATCACGGTGAGCACCAGCAGCACCGGCGCGACCAGGCCGCGCAGCAGCAGCACGAGCACGGCGCCGACCAGCAGCAGAATGATCGGAAGGATCAACCGCAGGTCGGCGTCGTTGGCCCTCTCCGAGTCGTGGGTGGCGGCCACGGTGCCGCCGACGATCGCCCCGGTCGGCGCGTCGGCGCCGTCGACGGCGGGGGGCGCGGACCCGGGGACGGCGGCGACCGCGTCGCGCAGCGCCTCGATGGTGCGGTCGGACGCGGTGGTGCCGGGTTCGGCCGTGAGCACCACGTCGACCTGGGCGACGCCCTGCCCGGCGTCGCCGGGTCGGGCCGAGGCCACCCCGGGAACGGCGGCGGCGACGTCGGTGACCGTTCGGACCGCCGCCGGTGCGGTGAGCACGGCCACCGGCTGGGTGGTGCCGGCGGGGAACGCGCGGGCCAGGGTCTGCGCGCCGGTCACCGCCTCGGGCTGGGCCCGGAACTGCTCGGTCTCGGACAGCCCGGTGCGGATGCCCAGACCCCCCAGCGCAAGGCCGGCGAGCAGCAGCGTCGCCAGCAGCGCGACCGGTACCGGGCGGCGTTGCACGGCGGCGCCGAGCCGACCCCAGAGCCGACCCTCGCGCACCGCGCCACCGACCCGGGGTACGAACGGCCAGAACAGGCCGCGGCCGAAGAGCACCAGCACGGCGGGGAGCACGAACAGCGCCGAGAGCATGGCGAAGACCACCCCGGTGGCGCAGGCGACGGCGAGTGCCCGATTCGTCTCCTGCTCGCTGAGCAGCAGGGTGAGAAGGCCGAGCACCACGGTGCCACCGCTGGCGAGGATGGGCGCGGCGGTACGGCGCAGCGCGGCGCGCATCGCCTCGAACCGGTTCTCCTCGTGGCGCAGTTCCTCCCGGTAGCGGGCGATGAGGAGCAGGGCGTAGTCGGTGGCCGCACCGAAGACCAGCACGCTGGCGATACCGGTGACCTGGCCCTGCTGGAGGTTGATCCCGACGGCCGGGACGATCGTGTCCACGGCGCGCAGGGTGAGCTGCTCGGTCGCCGCGACCACGACGAGCGGCACGATCCACAGGAACGGGCTGCGGTAGGTGATCAGCAGCAGCAGGGCGACCACCGCGGCGGTCACCGCGAGCAGGGTGATGTCGGCGCCGTCGAAGACCGAGGAGAGGTCGGCGGTGAAGGCGGGGGCGCCGGTCACCTCGACGGTGAGCCCACCGGGCAGGTCCGCCAGGGCGGCCCGCAGTTGGGCGATGGTCTCGGTGACCTCGGCCTGACCTCCGGCGGTGCTCAGCGGCACGGCGACGAGCGCCACTGTGCCGTCCGGGGAGAGTTGGGCGGGGCTCACCTGCCCACCGGCCCCGAAGCGGGCGAGGTCGCCGGAGCGGTCGCCGACGGCGGACCGGTCGGCCTGGCTGAGCGCGCCGCCGTCGCCCCGGCTGACCACGACGATGGCCGGCTGCACCTGGCTGGAGGGGAGTTGGTCCTGCAACCGCTGCACCTGGGTCGACTCCCACCGCACGGACAGGCCGGTGGCGGAGACCGGCGCCGGATTGTTCGGGCGGGGCAGGCCGAAGACGGCCGCGCCGACGACGATCGCGGCGGCCACGGTGAGCCAGGCGGCCAACCGGCCGCGGGCGACTCTGGTGAAGACGGACATCAGGCGACCTCGGAATCATTCGATCGTCGAGTATCTCGACAATCGAGATTATCGACGGCTGTTCTATGCTGCAACCCGGGAGACCGACGACCGGAAAGAAGCGACGCGAGGTGGCGACTCACGGCATGTACCGGCGGCGCGACACGCGCCGCGAGCAGCTGGTCGCGGAGATCACCAACAACCTTCGGCGGTACGCGGTGGACGCCCAGCAGGTCGGCCACGCGTTCGCCAACCTGCACGGACTCAACCCGACCGACCTGCAGGCGCTGATCGCCGTGATGGACGCCGAACTGCTCGGTGACCCGATCACCCCCGGCCGCCTCGGTGATCAGCTCAACCTCTCCTCCGGCTCGGTCACCGCCCTCATCGACCGGCTGGAGCGGGCCGGGCACATCCGCCGGGACCGGGACACCGTCGACCGGCGCAAGGTGCTGCTGCACTACGCCGATCGGGGCGCCGCGCTCGCCATGGAGTTCTTCCAGCCGCTGGGCGCCCGTACCGACACGGTGATGGACCGGTTCGGCGAGGACGAGCTGGAGGTGGTGCACCGGTTCATGGCGGCGATGAGCGAGTCGGTCCGGGCGCACCGCGACTCGGTGCGCGCCACCCGGCCCGAGCCGCCCCGCCGCCCGACGAGCTGACCGTGCCGCGCTCACTCGTCGCCCGCCTGGCCGGTGCCGCGTTGCGGCTGCCGGCGGACCCGCACCGCGGCGGTGCGGGTCACCCGGGACATCCCGGTCCGAGCCCGCGACGGCGTGGTGCTGCGCACCGACCACTACGCCCCGGCGGCCCCCGACGCGCCCACCGTGCTGATCCGCACCCCGTACGGCCGGGGTGGACCGTTGCGGCTGCTCGGACGGCTGCTCGCCGCACGCGGCCAGCACGCGGTCATCCAGTCCTGCCGGGGCACCGGCGGGTCCGGCGGAACCTTCGCCCCGCTGGTGCACGAGCGCGACGACGGGTCGGACACCCTCGACTGGCTGCGCCGCCAACCCTGGTGGGCCGGCGCGCTGGGCATGTTCGGGGTCAGCTACCAGGGCTTCGCGCAGTGGGCGCTGGCCGCCGACGCCGGCGACGATCTGCGCGCGATGGTCGCGGTGGTCACCGCCTCGGCCACCCGGGACTCGACGTACGCGGGGGAGTCCTTCGCCCTGGACACGGTGCTGACCTGGGCGGAGCTGCTGCACGCGCAGACGGTGCCGTGGCTGGCCCGGCAGTGGGAGCTCAAGCGTGGGCAACCCCGGCTCGCCGCCGCGCTGGAGCACCTGCCGCTGGCCGACGCCGACCGGGTGGCCACCGGCGTGACCATCCCCTTCTTTCAGGAGTGGCTGCGCCACCACACCCCGGACGCCCCGTACTGGCGGACGCGGGTCTTCGCCGACCGGGTCGCCCGCGTACGAGCACCGGTGATCATGGTCACCGGCTGGCACGACATCTTCCTGCCCGCCCAGCTCGACGACCATGCCACCCTGCGCGCCGCCGGCGCACGGCCGCGCCTCGTGATCGGCCCGTGGACGCACGGCAGTCCCGGTCTGTTCGTCGCCGCCCTCCGGGAGGGCCTGGCCTGGCTGGATACGCACCTGGCTCCGGCTGGTCGGCGTGCGCGCGAGTCGGCGGCGACGCCGGTCCGGCTGTACGTGGGCGGCCGTGGCGGCGGCTGGCGGGACCTGCCGGACTGGCCACCGCCCGCGGTCGACACCGCGTGGCACCTGCACCCGGGCGGCGAGCTGGCAACACGTCCACCGGTCCCCTCGACGCCGGACGAGTTCCGCTACGACCCGGCCGATCCCACCCCGTCGCTGGGTGGGCCGCTGCTCGTCGCGCAGCGCGCCGGCGCGTTCGACAACCGGCGCGTCGAGGCCCGCCCCGACGTGCTGACGTACACCAGTGCGCCGCTGAGCCGGCCGGTGGAGGTGATCGGTCCGGTGCGCGCCGACATCCACGTCCGCGGTGAGCTGCCGTACCTGGATGTCTTCGTGCGACTGTGCGACGTGGACCGTCGGGGCCGGTCGTGGAACGTGTGCGACGGACTGGTCCGGGTCACTCCCGAGCGGTTCCCGGCCGATCCGTCCGGCGCGCTGCGGGTCCCGGTGCCGCTCTGGCCGACCGCGTACCGGTTCGCGGCCGGACATCGATTGCGGGTGCAGGTCTCCGGCGGCGCCCATCCGCGCTGGGCGCGTAACCCGGGCAGCGGCGAATCCCTCGGTACGGCAGTGACGCTGCGTGCTGGCTGGCGACAGGTTTTCCATGACCCGGAGCGTCCGTCCGCACTGGTGCTGCCGGTCGTCCACTGTGGCTCCGCACAAGATTCATGCCTCTGAGCTGGGCATTCGCCAGAATTGAGGGCTATGGTTGAGTCAACGCCCGGCGCCGTGCACCAGTAGGCCGGGCTCGCCCGAAAGGACCCCGCACCGCGTACACGGTGTGACGTCGCGCCCGGCCCCCGCCCATCGGAAAGGGGGACCCCCATGACCCGGGCCCCGGCGAATCTGTTGGCCCTCCGAAGTCTGCTTCTCACCCATCTCAACGTCGACCGGGACACCGTCCGCGCCGCGGACCTGGAGCCGGCCGAGGTCGGCATCGTCGGCAACGCCGACCACCGCGGCGGGTACCACTGTGGATCCGACCGGGTGGTGACCAACGACTACTCGGTGGTGGAGTCACCCCGGGACCGGGCCGGCCTGACGCTCGACGCCGCAGCGCTGGACGTTGGCGACTTCGAGGTCCGTTCCGCCGGCCGCACGCACACCCTGGCCAGCTTCTCGCTCTGGTGTGTCGGGCAGTGCGCCGCGAACGCGGCGGACGCCCGGGACATCCGCGAGATCATCTACAGCCCCGACGGTTCGACCGTGAAGCGGTGGGACCGGCTCGGCAAGCGCAGCAGTGGCGACAGCTCGCACCGCTGGCACACCCACTTCAGCTTCTTCCGTGACGCGATCACGGCAGGCCGTGACCAGCGGCCGCTGTTCCGCCGTTACCTCAGCTCCATCGGACTCCTGGAGGAGAACGACATGACCCCCGAAGAGCACGCCTGGCTGGCCACCGTCCACCGCAACCTGACCGTGCTGGACGGCCGCAACCCGGTCGGCCAGATCTACACCCGGATGGCACTGGGCGAGGACGCCACCGCCACCAGCTACGTTCCGGGGCACCCGACGCTGAAGTCGCTCGGTACGCAGTTGAGCGCCCTGCAGACCGCGTTGACCGCGCTGTCCGGCCGGGACTTCACCGACGAACCGGCGATCATCCAGGGTGTGCTGGCCGGGCTGACCCCGGAGAAGATCGCCGCCGCCATTCCGCCCACCATGGCCAAGCAGGTTGCCGACGAGCTGGCTCGCCGGCTGGTCGCCTGATCGTCGTCGCCTCCGTCGGCCACTCCGCAACGATCCTTGAGCAATAGCTATTGCACAACAGTTGTTGCGGATGGCAGGCTGGGCGTATGGAGAACCCGGACGTACGCCAGGTCACCGATTCGCGGGTGCTGGCCGCCATGGCCCACCCGCTGCGCCGTCGCCTCATGGACGTCCTCAAGGTCCACGGGCCGTCCACCGTCGGCATGCTCGCCGAGCGCACCGACCAGGCGCCCGCCAACGTCAGCCACCACCTCAAGGTGCTCGCCGCCGCTGAGCTGGTCACCGAGGCCCCGGAGCTGGCCCGGGACCGACGGGAGCGGTGGTGGCGGCTGGTCACCCGGGGGGTGCGCTGGTCCAACAGCGACTTCGACACCGACCCGGGTGCCCGGGCCGTCGCCGACGCGGCCACCTCACTCAATCTCGACCGACACGTCGCCCTGGCCCGGGCCTGGCACGCCGCCGACGAGTCGACGCAGGCCGCCTGGCACGACGGCCCGTTCTCCACCGACAAGTGGCTGCACCTCACCCCCGAGGAACTGGCCGAGCTGAGCCGCGAAGTGATCGACCTGCTGGCCCGCTGGGCCGACCGGCCGCTGCCCGACGACGGCCGCGACCGGCAGCCCGTGTTCGTGTTCGCCCACGGCATCCCGGCCCGGCCGTGACCACGACCACCCACGCCGGCCCCGGCCGTGCCCGAGCGCGCGGCGGGCTGCTGCGGCACCGCGACTTCCGGCTGCTCTGGGCCGGTCAGACCGTCAGCAGCATCGGCAGCAACGTCACCACGGTGGCGCTGCCGCTGGTCGCCGTGGCCGTCCTCGACGCCGGCACCTTCCAGGTGGCCGTGCTCACCGCCGCGGCCTGGCTACCGTGGCTGCTGATCGGCCTTCCGGCCGGCGCGTGGGTGGACCGACTGCCACGCCGGCCGGTGATGGTGGTCTGCGACCTGCTCTGCGCGCTGGCCTTCCTCAGCGTGCCACTGGCCGTGGCGCTGGACCGGCTCACCGTCGGGCACCTGCTGCTCGTCGCGCTCGGCGCCGGCGCCGCGCGGGTCTTCTTCGAGACCGCCGACCAGGTCTACCTCCCGGTCGTGCTGCGACCCGAGCAACTGCCCGAGGGCAACGCGAAGCTCCAGGCCACCCAGACCGTCAGCTACGTCGTCGGGCCGGGCATCGCCGGCCTGATCGCCCAGCTCACCGGGGCCGTCGCCGCGCTGCTGCTGGACGCCATCACGTTCCTGCTCTCCGCGGCCTTCCTGCTGCGCATCCGCACCGTCGAGCCACGCGCCGGCCGTGCCGGCCGCTCCCGGTCGCTGCGCCGCGACATCGCCGAAGGGCTGCGCTTCGTCATCCGCGACCCGTACCTGCGGGTGCTCACGGTCTTCGGCGCGGCCAGCAACATCGGGCTGACCGGCTACCAGGCCGTGCTGGTGGTCTTCCTGGTCCGCGAGCTGCGACTCGCGCCCGGCATGGTGGGTGCCCTGGTCGCGGTGATGAGCGTCGGAGGGATCGTCGGCGCGCTGCTGGCCACCAGGTTGGCCCGGCGCTGCGGCACCGCACGGGGCATTCTGGTCGGGGCGGCCCTGACCGGCCCGCCCGCGCTGCTCATCCCACTGGCCGCACCCGGCGTGGGACTGGTCTGGCCCGCGCTCGGCGGGATGCTGATCGGCCTCGGAGTGGCCGTCGGCAACGTGCTCAAGGGCGCGTTCCGGCAGACGTACACCCCGCACCACCTGCTCGGCCGCGTGACCGTGAGCATGCACCTACTCAACTTCGGCGCCATCCCGCTGGCGGCCGTGCTGGCCGGTGCGGTCGGCGCACGCTACGGCGTCGGGACAGCGATCACGGTGATGACCACGTGGCTGGCCCTTACGCCGATGATTCTGTTCATCGGACCGCTCCGGCGGCGGCGGGACCTGCCCGCCGCCCCGGCAGCGTCTTGAGTGCGCTGCGACGGCGGCCGGAGACCCGGCCGCCGTCACCGGCACGGAGCTACATCGGGCGGACGTTGTCCGCCTGCGGACCCTTCTGCCCCTGGGTCACCTCGAACTCGACCTTCTGGCCCTCGTTGAGCTCCCGGTAGCCGCTCGTCGCGATGGCGGAGTAGTGGACGAACACGTCCGGCCCTCCACCGTCCTGCTCGATGAAGCCGAAGCCCTTTTCCGAGTTGAACCACTTAACCGTGCCGGTTGCCATGCATCTCTCCCTGTTCAAAGCGGCTGACCCTCGGCCTGTGGCCGATGATCGCCCGTACCCGTTCGACAGTAACGGGCAAACCCCGGATCCGCCGGCCGAAGTGCCGTAGGTCTTTGTGCGAAGTCGAGTGAACTCTGCGCGGCGGCACGTGAAACACACCCCGTTGACCCGCCGCTGGGGCATGCTTGCGCCGATGAGGGGTGCCACAGCCACCGCGCTGTCCGTGCTGGAGCGCGAGATCGACGCGCCCGGTGCCGGCCTGGACCGGCTCCGGCTGGTGCCCATCCCCTTCGTCCCGGAGGTACGACTGCACCTCGCCGAGGACGCGATCGTCTGGTGGGCCCGCATGGAGGCAGCCGCCGGGCACACCCTCCCACCGCCGTACTGGGCCTCGGTCTGGGCCGGCGGTCAGGCCCTGGCCCGCCACCTGCTGGACCACCCGCAGCTCGTCGCCGGCCGGCGGGTGCTCGACCTCGCCGCCGGCTCGGGCCTGGTGGCCATCGCCGCCGCGCTGTCCGGCGCCGCGCGGGTGGTCGCCAACGACATCGACCCGTACGCCGTGGCCGCCGTCACCATCAACGCGCGCGCCAACCAGGTCAGCGTCGACACCACCGGCGACGACCTGCTCGACCGCGCCGACGCGGAGGCCGACCTGGTGGTCGCCGGAGACGTCTTCTACAGCCGCGCGTTGGCCGACCGGGTACTGCCGTTCCTGCAACGGGCCGCCGCGGGCGGTGCCGAGGTCCTGGTCGGCGACCCCGACCGGGGGCACCTGCCCGAGGGTCGGTTGACGGTGCTGGCCGCCTACCCGGTGCCCACCACCGAACCATCGGTCGACTCGTCGCTACGCCAGGTCCGGGTGCTGCGTCCGGTGTGAGGCCGAGGCCACCTCAGGGGCGACCCCGAGGCCGATACCAGGGGACGCTGGGGGACGCGACCGGATGTCCACGGTGGCAGGTCGGCCATAGCGTACGGGGCATGACGCAATGGCTTGCCCAGGTCGGAGAGCTGCCCATCCTGCTGCTGATGGGGGCGCTCGGGGTCGTCATGCTCTTCGACGCCGTACCGCTGCTCGGCGTCCTGATCCCCGGCGACGTGGCGATCCTCGCCGCGGTCGGGGTGGGCCGCCCGGCCACCGGGCTCGCCACCTTCACCGCCGTGCTCGTCGGCTGCCTCGCCGGCTGGTCGGTGAGCTTCCTCGTCGGCCGCCGGTACGCCGAACGGCTGCGCCACAGCCGGGTCGGCGACTGGATCGGCGAGGCCCGCTGGAGCGCGGCGGAAGGGATCCTGCGTCGCGGTGGCGGCCGGATGATGGTGGTCGCGCCGTTCCTGCCGGTGTTCAACGCCCTGCTGCCGCTGGCCGCCGGTGGGCTGCGGATGTCGTACCGGAGGTTCCTCGGCTGCGCGACACTCGGCGCTGCCGCCTGGGCCGGCCTCTACCTCGCGCTGGGCACCGCGTCGCGGTCGGTGGCCGGCCTGCTGCCCGGCGAGCCGAGCCCACTGCTGGTCACGATGGGCGTTGGGCTGGTGCTGGCGTCGGTCGTGCTGCTGGGGGCTCGGCGTCGGTTGTTCGCGGTTGCTTCCTGAGCTCTTCTGGTTGCGGTGGGGGCGGGGGCCTGCCGTGCCCGGCTCCGGGCGGTCAGGCTTGATCCCTG
>NZ_JAEVHM010000092.1 GCF_016802865.1 Micromonospora parastrephiae
CGGCCATGGTCCGTCCACGGGACGTCGCGCGGCGGCGCCGTCTGGGTCACCCCTTCGGCCGTCGGGCGGGATGGGCGGCGCCGGCGCGCCACCGCGCGGGCCGGTGGCCTCCGCCGCGGCGCCCTCGGGGCCGAGCTCCGTGCGTTGCTGCTTGGCTGAGCGCAGGTCGTCGATCCAGCCGAACTCCTCACCCGACACCGGCTCCTCCGGCTCGGCCTCGGCTCGGCCTCGACCCCAGCGGCGGCCCTTGGGGCGGGTATCGCGCCGCTCGTCCGGGCTCTCGTCCGGGCGGTCCGCACCACGCGATTTCACTATTGACCCTCTCCTGCGGCGTTCGTGCCGCTGTCCTGCATCGTGCCGGCGCCACCCGTGTCCGTCGTCGGGCGACCGTTCTCGCCAGCAGGCGCTGGCGCGATCTGCTCCGTTACGCGCTGCCCACCCGTCGGGGTCTCCGGGCGGGTGGCCGGGGCGGGCAGCCCGCGCACGATGCGGCGCAGCAGCGGCAGCCGGGTGGCCACCGACCGCTCCGCCCCGTGCGGGCTCGGCCGGTAGTAGTCGGTGCCCACGAGGTCGTCGGGAACGTACTGCTGGGTAACCACGCCCCGCTGGTCGTCGTGCGGGTAGCGGTAGCCGGTCCCGTGGCCCAGCCCTCGGGCGCCGGCGTAGTGCGCGTCGCGCAGACCGCGCGGCACCGGCCCACCACGGCCGGCCCGTACGTCGGCGATCGCGGCGCCGATGGCGGTGGTGGCCGAGTTCGACTTCGGCGCGGTGGCCAGGTGGATCACCGCCTGGGCCAGGTTCAGCTGCGCCTCGGGCAGCCCCACGTACTCGACCGCGTGCGCGGCGGCGGTGGCCACACCCAACGCGCCGGGGTCGGCCATGCCCACGTCCTCGCTGGCGAAGATGACCAGTCGACGGGCGATGAACCGGGCGTCCTCGCCGGCGACCAGCATGCGGGCCAGCCAGTGCACCGCGGCGTCCACGTCCGAGCCGCGCATGCTCTTGATGAACGCGCTGACCACGTCGTAGTGGGCGTCGCCGTCGCGGTCGTAGCGCACCGCCGCCACGTCAACGGCCTGCTCGGCGGTGGCGAGGTCGATCCGTCCGGTGCCGAGCGCCATGGCGGAGGCGGCCGCCGCCTCCAGCGCGGTCAGCGCCTTGCGTACGTCGCCGGCGGCGAGCCGGACGAGGTGGTCCTCGGCGTCGCCAGCCAGGGTGAGCGTGCCGCCGAGGCCACGCTCGTCGGCGACCGCGCGACGCAGCAGGCCCCGCACCGCCTCGTCGTCGAGCGGTTGCAGCGTGAGCAGGACGCACCGTGACAGCAGCGGGGAGATGACCGAGAAGTAGGGGTTCTCCGTGGTGGCCGCCAGCAACGTGACCGTGCGGTCCTCGACGGCGGCGAGCAGCGAATCCTGCTGGGTCTTGCTGAACCGGTGCACCTCGTCGATGAACAGCACGGTCTGCGGGCCGCCCGAGCGGCGCTGGCGGCGGGCCGTCTCGATCACGGCCCGGACGTCCTTGACCCCGGCGGAGAGCGCCGACATGGCGACGAACCGGCGGTCGGTGGCCGCGGCGACCAGGTGCGCGATGGTGGTCTTGCCGCTGCCCGGGGGTCCCCAGAGGATGACCGACATCGGCGCGCCACCGGAGACCAGTTGCCGCAGCGGCGCCCCGGGGGCGAGCAGGTGGTCCTGCCCGACCAGCTCGTCGAGGGTCGCGGGGCGCATCCGGACGGGCAGGGGCGAATCGTCTGCTACCGGAGTGAACCCGTCGACACCGGTGGGACCGTCGGGCGCGTTACGCGGCCCGGCGGGGGCACCAAGGGAGAAGAGGGCGTCGGACTCCATCACGAAGACAGTACCGGGCCGGGCCCACGGCGCCGGAATCGCGCCGCAGGCCCGCCACCGATGATCGGTTCCGGTCAGCCACGGCCGGGGCGACGGCCTCGGTACCAGCGACCGCCGCCACCGCCGCCACCGCCGCGCGGGCCGCTGCCCACGCCGGCCAGGTAGAGCGAGAGCAGGAGCAACCCGATCAGCACGAGCGTGTTCCAGTTGAACAGGTCCGGCGCGCCGAAATCGGTGTTGAGCAGGTCGAGCAGCAGGGCAAAGCCAAAGACGATGGCCGCGAGAATGGCGAGCATGTCGGTCCTCCGGTGGGGGTTCCCAGTAGGTCGGCGCGTGATGTACCCAATCGGTCGACTCGTCAATCTCCACGGTGGATCAGGGCGGTCGCCTCCGACCCGGCGCGCTCCCCCGTTCCCCGGCTCCTAGGCTGGACGCCATGATCATCGACGACCAGGTGCTCCACGACCGGGCCGACGTCCTGGCCGCCGCCGGTCACCACCCGTTCGCACGGCACGCGCTCTGGCGCGACGTGCCGGCGCGCGCCTACCGGCGCGGCGGCGCGGTGCTCTGGTTGTTGCCGCCCGAGCGCGGTCCCGGCGCCGACGCGATCGGACCCGCCGGACCGGTACTCGACCTTGTCGTCGCGCTGGTCGCCGACGGGGTGCTGCGGCCGGAGCACCGGCTGCACCTGCCCCGGCTCGATCCCGACCTGGTGGCCGGCCGGTTGGCGGTGGCCGAACACGCCGACTGGGACTTCCACTGGACCGCCGCGGCGCCGCCGACGCAGCCGCACGAGCAGCGGGTCGTCCGGCTCACCGAGGCCGACCATCCGGCGCTCGACGCACTGATCGACGAGGCGTTCCCGACCACCACCTCCCGGCCGGGTGATCCACGGGTGGTCGACTGGTACGGCATCCGGGCCGGCGGTCGGCTCGTGGCCTGCGGCGCGGACCGCGGCCGGGGTGACATCGGTTTCCTGGCCGGTCTGACCGTGGCCCCCGACCAGCGCGGACGCGGGTTGGGTGCGGCGCTGACCGCCGCGATGACCCGCGCGCTGCTGACCCGCCACGACACCGTCGGGCTCGGCGTCTACCCCGACAACGTCGGGGCGGTACGCCTCTACCGACGGCTCGGGTTCACCAACACCCACCACCTCACCTCGATCCGACTCGCCTGAGTACGCCCCGCCTAACGGGTGGCGTGCTGCTCGGCGGGTGCGGGAACCACGGACGGGTCGGTCGGGTCCGCGACGGCCAACCGGCCGGCCCGCCAGGCGGGCAGGTAGAGCGGGGCGGCGACGGCCAGCACCACGGCGCCGACCACCATCGCGGTGCTCACGCTGGTCGCGGCGGCGAGCGCGGTCAGCACCACCCCGCCGAGCGCGGCGGCCGGCTGCGCCATCATCGAGTTCAGGGAGAGCACACTGGTCCGGTACGGGCCGTCGACCTGCCGGTGCAACAGGCCACTGTGCAGCGGGTTCGACGCGCCGTGCACGGCGTAGCAGGCCAGATAGGCCACGAGCACCCCGACCGGCCCGGCGAACAGCCCCATCCCGACCACCGTCACGCCCTGCACGACGCGCAGCAGGGCGCGCCCGGCGCGGCGCCGAGCCAGCGCAGCAGCAACGGGGTCAGTGCCGCGCCGGCCGCCGAGGCGATCCAGGCAGCCGAGTTGGCCGGCCCGAGCAGCGCGGCGGCGCGTTCCGGGTCGCCGACCACCTCGGCGAGCCGTACCGGCAGCAGGGACTCGAAGGTGATCATGCCGAAGCCCCAGAACAGCTCCACCGCGACCAGGGCCAGCAGCACCCGGGATCGACGCAGCAGCCCGACGGCCTGGCCGATCATCCGGGGCGCCTGCGTCACCGAGGCCCAGAGCGCCGCGGCCCCGGTGGAGGGTCGTCGTTCGACCAGCAGGACGAGCAACGCGACCAGCGCCGCCGCCTGCGCGACGATGGCGACCAGCACGGGCACGGTGAGCGCGCTGACCGGCCCGAGCGGACCGAGCGCGACAAGGCCACCACTGAGCAGCGCGCCGGCGCCGATGGCGCCGCCGATGACGGTGCCGGCGTACCCGAGGCCGCGCTCGTACTCGGCCTGCGGGTCGGCGGCCAGGGTGGAATCGACGTACCAGGACTCCAGCGGTCCGCTGTCCAACGCTCGGTAGACGCCCTGCAAGGCCCAGACCAGGAAGAACAGCGCGAACGAGTCGGCCACCGCGAACAGCGCCAGGGAGGCGAGGTTGAGTGCCCCGGCGGCGAGCAGGACGGGTCGGCGGCCGAGGGCGTCGGCCAGCCCGCCGGTGGGCAGCTCCAGCGCCAGCACCAGCAACCCCTGCGCGGTGCCGACCAGGCCGATCTGCGGCAGTGACAGGCCGCGCTCCTGCATCAGCAGGATCATCACCGGGATCATCAGACCCGTGGGCAGCCAGCGCAGGCCGTACAGCGTGAGGTAGCGGAACCGGACCTGGCTTACGGTCAGCGCGCTCACCGGAGGCCCTCGCGCAACGGGTAGGCGGCAGGAAGACCTGGACCGGGCGGGCCTGCGGGTCGGCGGAGCCGGCGGAGTCGGCCTCGCGGTGGTACCGCTCCAGCACCTGCCACACCTCCGCCGTGAGCTCCTTGAGCCGGGCCGGCGGGATGGTCATGAAGATGTCGCTCATGCCGAAGGCGTCCCGCCAGGCTTGGGACCATTCGTGCTGGCCGGCGAACCAGCTTTCGGCGCTTTCGGCGAGAAGACGCACCTGGTCGCCCTGGATCCACTCGATTGCGGCCCGGGCGTCGGGGTCGTCGTCGAAGTCGCTCGGGTCCCAGTTGGTGACGTCGTGCGCGGCCTGCCACCAGCGCTGCCGTCCACTGCCCCGCTCGGGATCCTCGATGACCAGCCCGACCTCGGCGAGTTGGCGCAGGTGGTAGCTGGTCGCGCCGGTGTTGGTGCCGAGCAGCTCGGCGAGGGTGGTGGCGGTGGCGGGCCCGTTCACGCGCAGCGCCCCGACCAGCCGCATCCGCAGCGGGTGCGCCAACACCCGGACCTGCCTCTTGTCGATTCGTACCTCGCGGGGAGCCGGTCGTGGGCTCGATCCGTCGTTCGCCATGCCTGCACACTATCTCTGCACACTTCCTCTGCACAAGAGTTGTGCATAGAACGTGTGCGAGGTGTCGGGAGTTCAGCCGGCCAGGACTTCGCGCACTCCCCGCAGCCGCGTGCGCAGCAGACCACCGGCACGCGTGGAATCGAGTCGCACGTCCAGGGGACGGACCAGGCCGGTGGCCGCGCTGGTGGTCGTCTTCAACCCCGCCGTGTCCAGGCCGAACCGCTCGGCGACCAACCGGCCCAGCTCCGCCCGGCTGACCGCGTCGCTGCCGGCCACGTTGAGCAGACCGGCGTACGGCGAGGCGACCAGCTCCAGCACGGCGTCGGCCAGGTCGGTGACGTCGATCGGGCAGCGGAGTTCGTCGCTGAACAGGGTGGCCCGGCCGGCGAGCGCGTCCCGGCAGAGCTGGATCTGCTTGCTGCCCTCCCCCACGATCAGGGAGGTCCGCACCACTGCCGCGCCGGGGTCGACCGCCCGCACGGCGGTCTCGGCCGCGGCCTTCGCGGCGCCGTACGCGTGCACCGGCGTGGGTGGTTCGTCGTCGGCGTACGGCACCGGACGGCCGGCGTGCAGCGCGTCGCTGGAGACGTGCACCAGTCGGGCGTTCCGCTCGGCGGCGGCCACGGCCACGTGCGCCGCCCCGTCGGCGGTGACCGCCCAGTGCCCGTACCGGTAGGGGGTCCCGACCACGGCGTCCGGGCGCACCTCGGCGACCAGCGCGCGCACCGCGGCCCGGTCCGTCACATCCAGCCGCCGGGCCGCCACACCCCCGACGGCGATCGCACCGGAGTGGAAGGTCCCGACCACGGACCACCCGAGGCCGACGGCCCGCCGACAGACCTCCCGCCCCAGAAAACCACTACCCCCGACAACAAGCACCCGCACGCCAACCCACTCCCCCGCCGTTGATCAAGATGTTTGCGTCATCCCGCCGGGCGATGATGACGCAAACCTCTTGATCAACCAAGTAACAGGGGTGGGTCAGACCGGATCGGCCACCGGGGCGGCGGGGCCTGCCGTGCCGGTGTGGGCGGTTGCCGGGGGCTTGGGCTTGGCGTCGATGCCGGCCTCGGTGCGCTGCTGGGCGGTGATCGGGGTCGGCGCGCCGGTCAGCGGGTCGAAGCCACCCCGGGTCTTCGGGAAGGCGATGACCTCGCGAATGGAGTCCGCGCCGGCGAGCAGCATGCAGATCCGGTCCCAGCCGAAGGCGATGCCACCGTGCGGCGGCGCGCCGTACTTGAACGCCTCCAGCAGGAAGCCGAACTTGTCCTGCGCCTCCTCGGGGGTGATGCCGAGCAGGTCGAAGACCCGCTTCTGCACGTCACCCCGGTGGATACGGATCGATCCGCCACCGATCTCGTTGCCGTTGCAGACGATGTCGTAGGCGTACGCCAGGGCCCGGTCCGGCGCCTCCTCGAACCGGTCCGCCCACTCGGCGTTCGGCGAGGTGAACGGGTGGTGCACGGCCGTCCAGCCACCCGCCCGGCCGTTCTCCTGCTCGGAGGCCGGCTCGAACATCGGCGCGTCGACCACCCAGCAGAACGCCCAGGCGCTCTCGTCGACCAGCCCGGCCCGCTTGGCGATCTCGATGCGGGCCGCGCCGAGCAGCTCCTGCGCCTCCCGGGTGGTGGCGCTCGCGGCGAAGAAGACCGCGTCGCCCGGCTTGGCGCCGACCGCGTCGGCGAGCCCAGCCAGGTGCTCGGCGGAGAGGTTCTTCGCCACCGGGCCGCGCGCCTCGCCGGTCTCGGCGTCCAGCACCACGTACGCCAGGCCACGCGCGCCGCGCGCCTTGGCCCAGTCCTGCCAGCCGTCCAACTCCTTGCGGCTCTGCGCCGCACCGCCCGGCATCACCACCGCGCCGACGTAGCCGCCCGCGTCGATCGCACCGGCGAAGACCCGGAACTCGGTGCCGCGCAGGTACTCGGTCAGCTCGGTCAGCTCCACGCCGTAACGCAGGTCCGGCTTGTCCGAGCCGTAGCGGGCCATCGCGTCGTGCCAGGTGATCCGCGGAATCGGCCGGCTGATCTCGTGCCCGGCCAGGTCCTTCCAGAGCGCCGAGACGATCGCCTCGCCGAGGTCGATCACGTCGTCCTCGGTGACGAAGGACATCTCGATGTCGAGCTGGGTGAACTCCGGCTGCCGGTCGGCGCGGAAGTCCTCGTCGCGGTAGCAGCGGGCGATCTGGTAGTACCGCTCCATGCCGCCGACCATCAGCAGCTGCTTGAACAGCTGCGGCGACTGCGGCAGCGCGTACCAGCTGCCGGGCTGCAGGCGCACCGGCACCAGGAAGTCGCGGGCGCCCTCGGGCGTCGACCGGGTGAGCGTCGGCGTCTCGATCTCCAGGAAGTCCCGCTCGTGCAGCACCCCCCGGGCGAGCTGGCTGGCCCGCGACCGCAGCCGCAGCGCGTTCGCCGGGCCACTGCGGCGCAGGTCCAGGTAGCGGTACTTGAGCCGGATGTCGTCACCGGCCTCGACCTGGTCGTCCACCGGCAGCGGCAGCGGGGCCGCCTCGGAGAGCACCTCCAGCTCGGCGGCCGTCACCTCGACCTCGCCGGTGGGCAGCTCGGGGTTCTCGTTGCCGTCCGGGCGGCGGGTCACCTCGCCGACGACCTTCACGCAGAACTCGTTGCGCAGCGCGTGCGCGTCCTCCTCGCGGAACACCACCTGGACCACGCCGGAGCCGTCGCGCAGGTCGACGAAGATGACGCCGCCGTGGTCGCGTCGGCGGGCCACCCACCCGGCGAGCGTCACCGTCGTGCCGGCGTCCGTCGCGCGCAGGCTTCCGGCATTGTGGGTACGGATCACGGCTGGCAACTCCTCATCGTGGAACAGTCCTCACCGGCATTCTGTCAGGGGTGGCCGGCCCGCCTCCGGGCACCCGACAGGCCGGCGCGATTGGCCGACGGGGACGGGCGGGCGAACCCGACTCAATCGGCTCTCTCGGCGGTTAACGTGGCGAAATGCGCGCCGTACCGACCTGGGCCGTCGCCGCGGCGGCGGCCGCACCCGTGCTGCTGGTGACCGGCTGGACGGTCGCGCAGGCGCGGCAGCCCACCGGGTACGACCCGGTCCGGGACACCATCAGCGAGCTGGCGGGCCAGGACGCCACCGACGCCTGGATCATGGTCGGGGCCCTGGTGCTGCTCGGCTGCTGTTATCTGTCGGTCGCCGCCGTGTTGCACGCGGCCGGGTTGCCCAGCCGGTTCCTGCTCGCGGTCGGTGGGGTGGCCACCATCGCGCTGGTGGCCTTTCCCCGGCCGCCGGTGGGAGGTTCGCTCAGCCACGGCATCGCGGCGACGGTGGCCGTGCTCGCCCTGGCGCTGTGGCCGGCCGGCTCGGCGCTGCGGCTGCCGCACGGCCCGGACGCCGCGCGTCCGGAGGTTCCGCAGCCGCCGTGGGCGTTCCGCCGGGCCGTGGGGTTGAGCGCCACGGTCGTGCTGCTCGCCCTGTTCGGCTGGTGCGCGTTCGAGGTGACCAGCGGGTCACGCACGGGGTTGGCCGAGCGGGTGACGGCGGTTGCCGTGTCGCTCTGGCCGTTGTTGGCGGTGCTGTCGGCCCGGCGGGCGCACCTGGCGTGGGCCACCGGCGCCTCGCCCGTCGGTCCGGCTCTGCCCGGTGTCGTACCCCCGGATCCCGTGCGGCCAGCGGACGGGACCGATCGGCTGGCGTGAGGCGGGCCCCACGCGCGACGTGCCGCCGGAGTGCTCCGGCGGCCGCGTGCGGTGCGTCGATCAGAAGACGCTGACGCCGTAGCGGCTCAGGGCCTCGGTGACGGGCTGGAAGTAGGTCGTGCCGCCGCTGCTGCAGTTGCCACTGCCGCCGGAGGTCATGCCCAGGGCGGTGCTGCCGCTGAACAGCGAGCCGCCGCTGTCGCCCGGCTCGGCGCAGACGTTGGTGCGGATCAGGCCGGAGACCGAGCCCTCGGCGTAGTTCACCGTGGCGTTGGTCGCGTTCACCGAGCCGCTGCGCAGGCCGGTGGTGCTGCCGGAGCGCTGCACCGACTGGCCGACCGAGGCGTTGCCGGCGCCGGTGATGTCCCGGTAGCTGCCGTTGTAGAGGTAGACGTTGCCGGCGGCGTTGGCCGAGTTGCTGTGCCGCACGATGCCGTAGTCGTTGCCCGGGAAGCTGGTGCCGGTACGGGTGCCGATCAGCGCGGTCTGGCCGGAGTTCGAGTACCAGCTCGCGGAGATGTTGGTGCAGTGCCCGGCGGTGACGAAGTAGTAGGTGCTGCCGCTGCGCACGTTGAAGCCGAGCGAGCAGCGTCCGCCGCCGCCAGCGTAGATGGCCTGGCCACCGGAGATCCGGGTGCTCAGCACGCCGGCCTCGGCCTCGATGCGCACCGCGCCGTTGGCCCGCGCGGCCGCGGCCTTCACCCGCTCCAGCTTGGCACCGGTGACGGTGCTGTCGACGGAGACGACGACCTGGTTGGTGACCGGGTCGCTCCACCAGGCGGTGCCCGGGATCTTCGCGGAGCGCTCCAGCTCGGCGGTGGCCCGGTTGAGCTCGGCGGCGCCGCGGGTGACGTACCGGACGACGGCTCCGGCGTTGCTCGCCTTGCGGGCGGCGGCCGCGTCGGTGACGGTGACGACGGACCGGCCGCTGGCGTCGATGTACGAGCCGGCCGAGCGGTAGCCGAGCTGAGCGGAGAGGGCGGCGGCGGCGTCGGGCGAGGCGGCGGGGCGGCCTGGGCGGGTGCGCCGATGAGCGTGCCGACGACCAGGCTTCCGGCCACGGCGACGGTGGCCGCGACGCGGAACGATGACCTCGTGGGTCGCATGTAACAAACCTCCTGGGCGGGGGATACCGGGTCTCGCCGGGGGCGGCTGACCCGAGGGCAACCCGGCCGATCTGGGGAAACCGGCCGAGTGCAATGAAGTATTCACATGCTTAAGATCATTGACAAGACTTGGATTCGCCCGGATTCGCCGACCCTCAGCGGCCACATGTCCGCAACACCGCTGACACGCTCGCCGACACCAGCCGTCACACCGAACCACCGCCGGATCCGTTTCGGACACGCATGTTCATCGATGTGTTAGGGCGTCGCGCGACCGGGGCCGGGGTGACGGCCCGCCGGCGTCAGGGGGTACGGCGGCGGGCGCCCGGACCCGGGCGGGGCAACACGTCGCGGGGGTCGACGACCTCGTGCCCGTCGGCGCAGCGCAGCTCGACGCGTACCTCCGCTGCGCAGTCGCGGTGCCCCACGCTCAGCGGCGAGCCCTCCGGATCGGCGAGGTACCGGTCGCCCCAGCCGAGCACGGCGACCAGCACCGGCCACAGGTCCAGGCCCTTCTCGGTCAGCCGGTACTCGTGGCGCAGCCGGCTGCCCGGCTCCCGGTACGGCTCGCGACGCAGCACACCCTGCTCGACCAGGGAGGCCAGCCGGTTGGTGAGCACCTGACGCGGGATGCCGGTGCGCACCCGCATGTCGTCGAAGCGCCGTACGCCGTTGAACACCTCGCGGAGCACCACCAGCGTCCACCGCTCACCGAGGATCGCCATCGCTCGGGTGATGGTGCAGTTGTCCACCGACCAGTCCAGTGCCGCGGGTCTCATCCGACCAGGCTAAGTCTCATTGACAGACTCAGCAACGGACTGCCACGCTGCGTCCATGACACAGACGCAGGAGCCGGCGCGCAGCCGTACCTTCACCTGGTCGGACCCGGCCGCCAACGCGGCGCAGGTCGGTCGGCGCAGCGGCATCGACATGCTCCGCGCGATAATCGCCGGCGAGCTGGCCGCGCCGCCGGTGATGCACCTGATCGACATGGCGCGAATGGAGGCCGACGAGGGGCGGGTCGTCGTCGAGCTGATCCCGCAGGAGTTCCACTACAACCCCTTGGGCACCGTCCACGGTGGGGTCATTTCGACGCTGCTGGACACCGCCGCCGGCTGCGCCGTGCACACCATGCTGCCCGCCGGCATCGGCTACACCTCGCTGGACCTGAACGTGAAGTTCCTCCGCCCGGTCACGGTGGACAGCGGCACGTTGCGGTGCGAGGGCACGGTGCTGCAAAGCGGTCGCCGCACGGCCCTGGCCGAAGCCCGCATCACCGACGCCGGCAACCGCCTGATAGCCCACGCGACAAGCACCTGCCTCCTGCTCCCCCTGGATCCCGCCTGACCCCCGCCTGACCCCGCCTCCGCTGGATTGATCATGAAGTTATCGCCATGACACGCCGACGCGCTGGGCAATAACTTCATGGTCAACAGCGTGAGGCCGAAGGCCCTGCGGGAGCCGGGGTTCAGCGCAGGGCCAGGCGGGCCGCTCGGGCGTCGCGCTTCTCCTCGAAGCGGGTCGCCGCCCGGTCCAGGTCCTCCAGCTGGGTGGCCAGCTGCTCGCGGGCTGCTTCGCCGTCGGCGTCCAGGCCGGTCACGTTGAACACGTCCCACTGGCGCAGCACCGGCTGGAGCACCTCGTCGCGGTGCTGACGCAGGTCGTAGATGCCGGCCAGGGCGATCGCCACCGACTTGCGGGCGAAACCGTCGATGCCGTTGCCCGGCATCTGGAAATTGGCCACCACGTCGGCGACGGCCCGCATGGCCTGGCTCGGGGCCAACTCGAAGGCCGCGGCCAGCAGGTTGCGGTAGAAGACCATGTGCAGGTTCTCGTCGGCGGCGACCCGGGCCAGCAACGCCTCGCAGACGGGGTCACCGGTGGCCTTGCCGGTGTTGCGGTGCGAGATCCGGGTGGCCAGCTCCTGGAACGAGACGTACGCCAGCGAGTGCAGCACCTCGTCGTCGTGCGCGTTGACGTAGCCGGCGGACATGTGCGTCATCCGGGCCCGCTCCAGCGCCACCGGGTCGACCGCCCGGCTGACCGTCAGGTAGTCACGGATGGCCGTGCCGTGCCGGCCCTCCTCCGCGGTCCACCGGTGCACCCACGTGCCCCACGCGCCGTCCCGGCCGAACAGGGTGGCGATCTCGTGGTGGTACGAGGGCAGGTTGTCCTCGGTCAGCAGGTTGACGATCAGCGCGGTACGGGCCACATCGGGGATGGTCGAGTCGGTCGGCGACCACGCCTCGCCGCCGAGCGGCCCGTCGAAGGTGCGTCCCTCGCTCCACGGCACGTACTCGTGCGGGAACCACTCCTTGGCCAGCGAGAGGTGGCGGTCCAGGTTGCGGGCGACCACCGGCTCCAACTCGACGAGGAGTGCGGTCTGGCTCAGTGCGGTGCTCATGGTCACGAGAAGCTCCCTACGGTGGCGTAACTTACGCTACCGTAGGTCCCCGCGGCCGTACGCGCCAGTTCTGAGACTCACCTGACCGCCGGTTTGACGTCCTCCCGGGGCGGCATCCACTCCCCCGCATCGGCCGTGACCTGCTCGCCGGAGCGGATGTCCTTCACCTCGTCGGCCGCGCCGTCGGCGCCCGGGAACCACACGTACGGGATGCCGCGCCGCTCCGCGTAGCGGATCTGCTTGCCGAACTTCGCCGCGCTCGGCGACACCTCGGTCGGCACTCCGCGACGCCGCAGCGCCTCGGCCACCCGGTTGCTGTCCGCACGACGTTCCTCGGCGGTCACCGCGACCAGCACAGCGGTCGGCACCTCACGCGAGACGGACAGCTCGCCCGCGCCGAAGAGCAGCCCGAGCAGCCGGGTCACACCGATCGAGATCCCCACCCCCGGGTACGAGGTGGCGCCGGCGCTGGCCAGGTTGTCGTACCGGCCGCCGGAGCAGATCGAGCCGAACCGCTCGTAGCCGCGCAGCTGGGTCTCGTAGACGGTGCCGGTGTAGTAGTCCAGTCCGCGGGCGATGCGCAGGTCCGCCACGCAGAGGCCGGGGGCGTGCTCGGCGGCGGTCTCCACCACCCGGACCAGCTCGTCGATGCCCTCGTCGAGCAGCGGGTCGGTGACCCCCAGCGCGCGGACGGCATCGGCGAACGAGGCGTCCGGCGCGGAGATCTCGGCCAGCGCCAGGCACGCCTTGGCCTGCGCCTCGCTCGCCCCGGCCGTCTGGGCCAGCAGCTCGGCCACCTTCGCCGGGCCGATCTTGTCGAGCTTGTCCACGGCGCGCAGCGCCGCCTCCGGGTCGGTCAGCCCGATGCCCCGGTAGAAGCCCTCGCAGATCTTGCGGTTGTTGACCTGGATCGTCACCGGCGGGATCGGCAGCGAGCGCAGCGCGTCCCCGATGACCAGCGGCATCTCCGCCTCGTGGTGCGGGGCCAGGGTGTCCCGGTCGACGATGTCGATGTCGGCCTGGACGAACTCCCGGTACCGCCCCTCCTGCGGTCGCTCCCCCCGCCACACCTTCTGGATCTGGTAGCGGCGGAACGGGAAGGCCAGCTTGCCGGCGTTCTCCAGCACGTACCGGGCGAACGGCACGGTCAGGTCGAAGTGCAGACCCAGCTGGTCCTCGCCGCCGGTGCCCTCGCTGTCGGCGTGCAGCCGCCGGATCACGTAGACCTCCTTCGAGGTCTCGCCCTTGCGCAGGAGCTGGTCGAGGGGCTCCACGGCGCGGGTCTCCAGCGGGGCGAAGCCGTACAGCTCGAAGGTGGCGCGGATCCGGTCGAGCACGTACTGCTCGATCATCCGCTGGCCGGGGGTCCACTCCGGGAAACCGGAGATGGGCGTGGGCTTGCTCATCGGCGTACTCCTTGCGGTCCCGCGCCCGCGGCGCGGTGGTGTCGTGGGTCCGCGCGTGGCGCGGACAAAGAACTAGAGGCCCCGGGTGGGCGCGGCCGGCCCCGCGCCGGCCACCTCGACGAGGTACGGGTTGCTGGCGCGCTCGCGGCCGATGGTGGTGCTGGGGCCGTGGCCGGGCAGGACGACCGTGTCGTCGGCCAGCGGGAGGACCTTGTCGCGCAGGCTGGTGAGCATCGCCGGCATGCTCCCGCCCGGCAGGTCGGTGCGGCCGATCGACCCCGCGAAGAGCACGTCGCCGGAGAGGCAGATCTCGTCCGCCTCCCAACCCGAGCCCGCGCCGGGCAGCCGGAACAGCACCGACCCGCCGGTATGGCCCGGGGCGTGGTCGACGGCGATCTCCAGGCCCGCGAGGGTGAGGGTGGCGCCGTCGGTCAGTTCCGCCACGTCCTCCGGTTCGGTGTAGCTCAACCGGCCGCCGAACAGCGACCTCAGGTCGGTGGAGAGACCCTTGGCGGGGTCGGCCAGCATCTCCCGGTCGCCGGGGTGGACGTACGCGGTGATGCCGCGCGCGCCGCAGACCGGCGCGACCGAGAAGGTGTGGTCGAGGTGGCCATGGGTCAGCAGCACGGCGGCAGGATGCAGGCGGTGCTCGGCGAGCAACGCGTCGAGCTGGTCGAGCACCCCGATGCCGGGGTCGACCACCACGCACTGCTCCCCCGGCGCGGTCGCCACCACGTAGCAGTTGGTGCCGAAGGCGTCGGCGGGAAAGCCGGCCACGAGCACGGGCGCTGTCCTTCCGTCGAACTGTCGTCCTGCCCAGCAGCCTAACCGGCCTGGCGAACCGGTTTGTCGCGTCCGTCCCGTCCGCCCCGCCGGGCACAGTGACATCGCCCGATAAGCGCTGCTCGCGACGGGGTGGACCTCGTACACCACATTCCCAGTCGCTAGCCGTACACTCTGGCGGGCGTGTGGCGCGGCACACGTGACGCCCGGACGGGCCGGGACGCCCGGCCGCCGGCGACGACCAGGTAGAGGAAAGGGGAGCACGGGTGGCTTCCAGCAGGGACCGGCAGCGCAAACTGGCGCGGGCCAAGCTTGACCGGCAGTTGGCCCGCCGAGCCGCTGCCACGCGGCGGCGTCGGCAGATCCAGGCCGGGGTCGGCGCCGCGCTGGTCCTCGTGCTGATCGTTGCCGGCTCGGCGTGGGCGCTCGGGGCGTTCGACTCCGACCCGAAGCAGAACACGGCCGCGGAGGACACCTGCCTCTGGACGCCGCAGGACGCGACGGCCAACACCAACCTCAAGGACGTCGGCACGCCGGCGACCAAGGATCTGCCCACCGCCGGCACCCGGGCGATGACCGTGACCACCAACCAGGGCGCGCCGATCACCGCGGAGCTGAGCCTGACCAACTCGCCCTGTGCGGCGGCGAGCATCGCCCACCTGGCCAGCCGGTCCTTCTACGACAACACCAAGTGCCACGAGATCACCGCCGACGGCGCTCTGCGCTGTGGCGACCCCAGCGGCACCGGTCTCGGTGGGCCCACCTACTCGTTCTACGACGAGGACGTGCCGACCGTGCCGTCGGCGTCCCCGTCGGCCAGCCCGGCGCCCGGCCAGCCGCCGACGTACCCCAGGGGGACCGTGGCGATGATCTCCAACCCGCCGGGCAGCAACGGCAGCCAGTTCCTGATCTTCTTCAAGGACTTCACCACCACCGAACCGAAGTACCCGGTGATCGGCCGGGTCACCGGCGGTCTGGACGTGGTGGAGAAGATCGGCGCCCTGCCGACCGTGGACAATGGGACCGGGGCGAAGGTCAAGCCCAAGACCGACGTGGTGATCCAGAGCCTCACGGTCGGCGAGCCGGTCACCGGCGCGGCACCGTCGCCGTCCGGCGCCCCGGCCAGCAGCCCGAGCGCCGGCTGACGGTCGCACCACCCACCCGAGCGGCACCCGGAAACAGACAGCCAGGAGGATCCAGGCGTGACGTCCACCAGAGAGCGGCAGCGCGCGGCGGCACGCGCCCGGCTCGAGAAGGAGATGGCCGAGCGGGCGGGCAAGGCCCGCAAGCGCCGGCAGACGCAGGCGATCGTCAGCGCGGGTGCCGTGCTGGTGCTCGTGGTCGCCGGCACCGTCTGGCTGGCCATGACCCTCGGCGGCGACGACGACAAGACCGACACCGCCGCCCCGGCGGCCGGCGCGTCCGAGTGCGCCTACAACGAGGTGCCGGCCGACCAGCGGTCCCCGCAGATCAAGGATGTCGGGCTGCCCAGCAACCAGCAGTCCGCCAAGGGTGTGCAGACCATGACGATCACCACCAACCTCGGCCCGATCACGGCCAAGGTCGACCGGTCGCTGGTGCCGTGCACGGCGGGGGCCTTCACCCTCCTCGCGGACAAGAACTTCTTCGACAACACCAAGTGCCACCGCCTGGTGACCGAGGGCATCAAGGTGCTGCAGTGCGGCGACCCGAGCGCCACCGGCAAGGGCTGGCGGGAGACCGACGGCACGGGTGGTCCGAGCTTCCGGCTGCCGGAGGAGAACCTGCCCACCGACAAGCGCCCGCCGTACCCGGAGGGTGTCATCGCCATGGCCAACTCCGGGCAGCCGGGCAGCACCGGCAGCCAGTTCTTCATCGTCTACGGCGACTCGCCGCTGGACCCGGCGTACACCGTGCTGGGCACCGTCACCGGCGGCCTGGACATCGCCAAGGACGTGGGCAAGGCTGGCGACGACGGGGCGTTCGCCCCGCAGCCCGGTGGCGGACACCCCAAGAAGGAGGTCGTCATCAACGACCTCACCATGAGCCCGCCGCAGGGCTGAGGCCCCAGCAACGACGAAGCGCCCGCCGGCTGAGCCGGCGGGCGCTGTCGTTTCCGGGGTACGCGTCAGGCGCCGGAGGTGACCCGGTACGCGTCGAACACGCCGTCGACCTTGCGGACCGTGGCCAGCAGGTGGCCCAGGTGCTTCGGGTCGGCCATCTCGAAGCTGAACCGGCTCACCGCCACCCGGTCACGGGTGGTGGTGACGGTGGCGGAGAGGATGTTGACCCGCTCGTCGGAAAGCACCCGGGTGACGTCGGCCAGCAGCTTGTGCCGGTCCAGGGCCTCGACCTGGATGGCGACCAGGAACGTCGACGCGGACGTGAGCTTCCAGCTCACCTCGACGACCCGCTCGCTCTGCGCGCGCAGGTCCTCCGCGTTGGCGCAGTCGTCGCGGTGCACGCTCACCCCGCCGGAGCGGGTGACGAAGCCGAACACCGAGTCCGGTGGAACCGGGGTGCAGCAGCGCGCCAGCTTGATCCAGACGTCGCTGACGCCCCGGACCACGACACCGGGGTCGCTGCTGCTCTGCCGGCTGCGCGGCGGCCGGGTGGCGACGGCGGTCTCGGCGATGTCCTCCGCCGCGCCCTCCTCGCCGCCGTACGCGGCCATCAGCTTCTGCACGACCGACTGGGCGGAGACCTGACTGTCGCCGACCGCCGCGTACAGCGACGCCACGTCGGCCAGGTGCAGGTCCCGGGCGATCGACATCAACGCGTCGGAGGTGAGCATCCGCTGCAACGGCATGCCCTGCTTGCGCATGGCCTTGACGATCGCGTCCTTGCCGGCCTCGATCGCCTCCTCGCGGCGCTCCTTGTTGAAGTACTGGCGGATCTTCGTCCGTGCGCGGGGGCTCTTGACGAAGCCCAGCCAGTCCTGCGTGGGGCCGGCCGTCTCGGACTTCGACGTGAAGATCTCGATCACGTCGCCGTTGGACAGCGTCGACTCCAGCGGCACCAGCTTGCCGTTGACCCGCGCGCCGATGCACTTGTGCCCGACCTCGGTGTGCACCGCGTACGCGAAGTCCACAGGCGTCGACCCGGTCGGCAGCGGGATGACGTCACCCTTCGGGGTGAAGACGTACACCTCCTGGCTGGACAGGTCGAAGCGCAGCGCGTCGAGGAACTCGCTCGGGTCGCCGCCTCGCGCTGCCAGTCGAGCAACTGCCGCAGCCAGGTCATCTCGTCGATGTGCGCGGGCGGGCCGACGATCTGGGTGCCCTTGTGCTCCTTGTACTTCCAGTGCGCGGCGATGCCGAACTCGGCGGTGCGGTGCATCGCGTACGTGCGGATCTGCATCTCCACCGGCTTGCCGGTGGGCCCGATGACCGTCGTGTGCAACGACTGGTACATGTTGAACTTGGGCATCGCGATGTAGTCCTTGAAGCGGCCCGGCACCGGCTGCCAGTTGGCGTGGATGACGCCCAGCGCCGCGTAGCAGTCGCGAACCGTGTCGACCAGGATCCGCACACCCACCAGGTCGTAGATGTCGTTGAAGTCGCGGCCCCGCACGATCATCTTCTGGTAGATCGAGTAGAGGTGCTTCGGCCGACCGGTCGTCTCCGCCTTGATCTTGGCGGCCTTGAGGTCGGTGCCGACCTTCTGGGTGACCTGCCGCAACAGCGACTCCCGCTGCGGCTGGTGTTCCCCGATCAGCCGGTTGATCTCCTCGTAACGCTTCGGGAACAGCGTGCCGAAGGCGAGATCCTCCAGCTCCCACTTGATCGTGTTCATACCGAGCCGGTGCGCCAGCGGCGCCAGGATCTCCAGCGTCTCCTTGGCCTTCTGCTCCTGCTTGGGACGGGGCAGGAAGGTCAGGGTGCGCATGTTGTGCAGCCGGTCGGCCAGCTTGATCACCAGCACCCGCGGGTCCTTGGCCATCGCCACGACCATCTTGCGGATCGTCTCGGCCTTGGCCGCGTCACCCAGCTTGACCTTGTCGAGCTTGGTGACGCCGTCGACCAGCAGGGCGACCTCGCCGCCGAAGTCGGCGCGCATCGCGTCGAGCGTGTACTCGGTGTCCTCGATGGTGTCGTGCAGCAGCGCGGCGACCAGCGTCGTGGTGTCCATCCCCAGGTTGCCCAGGATGGTCGCCACCGCGAGCGGGTGGGTGATGTACGGGTCGCCGGACTTGCGGTACTGCCCGGAGTGCCACCGCGCGGCGGTGTCGAAGGCACGCTGGAGCAGCCGCGCGTCGGCCTTCGGGTGGTTTTCCCGATGGCTCGCGATGAGCGGCTCCAGCACCTCGCTGACCTGCGAGGTCTGCCACGGGGCGTTGAAGCGGGCCAGCCGGGCACGAACCCGGCGGCCGGTGGGCGCGTTGGACAGCCCGAACCCGCCACTCGACGACGGGTCGACACCGGCGTCGGTCGGGAACGGAACCACCACCCCGTCGGCGCCGGGGGACGCCTCGACGGCATCCGACGCGACGTCGGACGGGCGCGCCGCGCTCTCGCCCGGGGCTCTGCCGTTGCCGTTGCCCGTCACCCGGGCCGGCGTGTCACCCGTCCGCTCGGTCACCGAGCCGTCAGCGTCGCCTGTCGGATGCACCGTGCCCTCCACCGGAGGGACGACATCGTGGGACACCGGCCTCCTCACCGCTCGCCGGAAACACACCGACCGAACATCGGCCGGTCTGGTCTCGTGCCGCCGGACGGGGTACCGCCGGCGTCAGCAAAGGGCAATGCTACCCGCACGGACGGTCCCCTGCCGCTCCGCCGGACGGTCGACGCCCGGCCCGACCGACGGGTCCGGGCTCAAACGGTCAGCAGGGCGTGCACGGAACGCGGCGCCAGCCGCTCCCGGCCGCCCAGGAAGCCGAGCTCCAGCAGCACGGTGAAGCCGGTGACGGTCCCGCCGGCCCGCTCCACCAGATCCAGCGTCGCCTCGGCGGTGCCACCGGTGGCCAGTACGTCGTCGACCACCAGGGCCCGATGCCCGGCGGTGAAGGCGTCCTCGTGCACTTCGAGGGTGGCCTCGCCGTACTCCAGGGCGTAGGAGATCGAGTGCGCCACGCGGGGCAGCTTGCCCGCCTTGCGTACCGGCACCACACCCACCCCGGCCGCGTACGCGACGGCCGCCGCGACGACGAACCCCCGCGCCTCGATGCCGACCACGACGTCGAAGCCGTCCCGCCCGTGGTACGCGACGATCCCGTCGACCACCTCGCGGAACACCTTCCCGTCGGCGAACAGCGGCATCAGGTCCTTGAACAGGACGCCGGGCTGGGGAAAGTCCGGCACGTCCAGCACCCGGCTGGCCACCAGCCGGGCGGTCTCCGGGCCGCTGTCCCCGCGCGCGGCGGTGCTGTGGGTCTCCGTCACGGCTGTTCCCCGTTTCCTTCCGACGACGACGGCGTCCGGCGATGCTGCTCGCACAGCATGCCGGACGCCGTTCGGGCGTTTCCTCCCGGGTCCGCCCCGGGGCCGGTCAGCGCCGCTTGGCGCCGCCCGGCCGGTTGCCGCCGCCACCGGGGCGACCGCCCCGGGTGCCGGTCGGCCGCTTGCCCGCCGGCCGCGCGCCCACCTTCGGTGCCGCGCCGGCCAGCGCGGCCGCGTCCGGGTCCAGTTCCGTGTCGGTTCCGTCGGCCTGAGCCGGGCTCGGGGCGCCCTTGGGCGTGAGCTCGCCACGGGCCAACGCGCCCCGTCGGGTCAGCACCCGCTTGTTGTGCGCCTGGATCCGCGGGTCGTAGTTCTTCAGCAGCGCCAGCAGCGGCGTCGCCACCAGGATGGACGTCAGGAACGCCACCGCCATACCGACGAACAGCACCAGGCCGAGGTCCTTCAGCGTGCCGGCGCCGAGCAGGCCAGCGCCGATGAAGAGCAGACCACCGACGGGCAGCAGCGCCACCACGGAGGTGTTCAGCGACCGCATCAGGCTCTGGTTGACGGCCAGGTTGGCCGCCTCGCCGTACGTCTGGTTGTTGTTGGCGGTGATGCCCCGGGTGTTCTCCTGCACCTTGTCGAAGACCACCACCACGTCGTAGAGCGCGAAGCCCAGGATCGTGAGGAAGCCGATGATCGTCGACGGGGTGACCTCGAAGCCGACCAGCGAGTAGATGCCGGCGGTGAGGACCAGGTTCATGAACAGCGAGGACACGGCGGCGACGGCCATCCGCCACTCGAAGCGCAGGATCAGGTAGACCATCACCAGCGCGATGAAGATGACCAGACCGAGCACGGCCCGCTCGGTGACCTGGCTGCCCCACGCCTCGCTGACCTGGTTGCTGCTGATCTGGTTGACGTCGATGCCGAGGTCCTCGGCGATCTGGCCCTTGACCGAGTTGGCCTGCTCGACGCTGAGCTGCGGCGTGCGCAGCTCGTACGAGTCGCCACCGGGGCCGCCGACCTTCTGCGTGGTGGCCACCTCGACGCCGGTGTTCTCGGTGGCGAGGGCCGAGTTGACCTCCCGCTCGGCGTCCTCCAGCGTGCCGACGCTGGCCGGCACCTGGAACGAGTTACCGCCGGCGAACTCGATGCCGAGGCTGAAGCCGCGAAGCGAGAAGCTGAGGATGGCGATCAGGACCAGGACCCCGGCGACGCCGAACCAGAGCTTGCGCTTACCGACGATGTTGAGACCGGCCTCGCCGTTGTAGAGGCGGCTCGCCAGACCGTTAGCAGCCATCTCAGGCCTCCTTGGCGCGCGGGTTGCGGGGCTGAGTCTGCTGGGTGCGGGCCGGAAGTGCCCGACCCAGACCGCTGACCCGCGGAGAAAGGAACGCCCGGGTCCGGGCGAACATCGTCATGATCGGGTGCCGGAAGAGGAAGACCACCACCAGGTCCAGCACGGTGGCCAGGCCGAGGGCGAACGCGAAGCCCTTGACCGTGCCGACCGAGACCACGTAGAGCACCACCGCGGAGAGCAGGGTGATCGCGTTGGCCGAGATGATCGTCCGGCGGGCGCGGATCCAGGCGCGCGGCACCGCGCTGCGCGGGCTGCGCCCCTCCCGGATCTCGTCCTTCAACCGTTCGAAGTAGATGACGAACGAGTCCGCCGCCACACCGAGCGAGACGATCATGCCGGCGATGCCGGCGAGGGTGAGCGTGAAGCCGATCTGCCGGCCGAGCACCACCAGCGCGCCGAAGACCAGCAGCGCCGAGAGGATCAGGCTCAGGAAGATCACCGAGCCGAGCAGCCGATAGTAGAAGAACGCGTAGATGATGACCAGCAGCATGCCGATGCCGGCGGCGAGCAGACCCGCGCGCAGGTGGCTGGCACCCAGCGTGGCGGTGACGTTCTGCGCCTCCTGCTGCTCGAAGGTCACCGGCAGCGCGCCGTAGCGGAGCTGGCCGGCGAGAGCGCTGGCGTCCTTCTGGGTGAAGTTGCCGGTGATCTGGGAGTTGCCGGTCAGCACGCCCTGGATCTCCGGGGAGGAGACGATCTCGTTGTCCAGCACGACGGCCACCCGGCACTTGCCGTCCTGACCCAGCGCGGTCGCGTCGCAGGCCTGACCCTCGTTGTTGAACGCCTCACGGGTGAGCGCGGTCCACTTGCCCTGGCCGTCGCCGGTGAAGTCGAGGCTGACCACCCAGGCGTTGGTCTGGTCGAGCACCGCGTCGGCGTCGTCCACGTCGGTGCCCAGCACCTTGGCCTGGTCGAGCAGGTACTTCGACGCGCCGTCCTCGCAGGACACGACCTGCTGCTTCGGGTCGGAGATCGACGCCGGGGGGCGCTTGTCGAGCTGCGCGCAGCCGATCGTCGGCACGTTGAACTGCATCTGCGCCGGCAGCACGGCCACCTCTTGCGGCGTCAGCGTGCCGAACGGCTTGAGCTTGTCGGCGAGCGACGGGTCGGCGCTCAGGTCGGCCGGCGCCTGTAGACCGTTGGCGGCCTGCCAGGCGGGGGCGCCGACCTTCTGCTCGACGGCCTTGCGCTGCTCCTCGATGCTGGCCGGCACCGGCTCGGCGCTGGCGCTCGGCGACGGAGCGGCGGCGCTCGGCGAGGCCGAGGTCGACGCCGAGGGTGTCGGCGTGGCGCTGGGCGACGCCGGGGCCATGCCGCCCTGGCCGCCGCTGGGCGACGCGGTCGCCTTCGGCGCTTTACC
>NZ_JAEVHM010000093.1 GCF_016802865.1 Micromonospora parastrephiae
CGGCGGCCCGGGCGCGGCACCGGCGTCGGGGCCGGCGCGGGCGCCGGTGTGGGGCGGGGACCGGGTGTGGGCGCTGGATGGTTCGCCAACCCGTCGGCCGGCGGGGCGCTGGCCTGCTCGACCCCGCTGCCGGTCGGGTCCAGCTCCTCCTCCGAGGGGAAGACGTCGCCCCGTGGGGCCGGATCGCGGTAGCTGCTCATGGGCGTAGGGTTCCCCGACGATGGCGAGAACAACCGTGCCCGATCGTCCGGTGTCCGTGGCACCCGATCTGTCGGAGGATGCTGGGACCGACGCCACGGTCATGAACGGGGGTCCGAGCGTGGAATTGCGCCGGAGTCGGGGCGCCCTGGTGCTCGCCCTGGTCTGCGTACTCGGTGGGGTGGTCCTGCTGGCCCTGCCCCGCGACGGGGCCCTGCTACGGACGATCATCGCGGTCGGCGCCATCGCGCTCGGTGCCGTCGCGCTGGTCAGCGCGCTGCGGCCGTTCCGGTTCGGGATCGGCGCGGACGGGCTCACCGTCCGGAGGCCGGGCCTGCGCCGGTCGCTCCGGTGGGCCGAGGTTGACGCCCTCGTCCTCGACGAGCCGCCCCGGCGCGACGGTCGTCCGGAGCCACCACGGCTGCTGCTGGTACCCGCGCGGGACGTGACGATCGGTCCGGTGACCGCTCGCCATCCGCTCGACGGCCGTCCCGCCGTCGAACTGCTCGTCCTCGACCAGGTCCGCGAACAGCCCGAGCAGGTGTCCACCGCGCTCGCCCGCTACGCCGGCGACCGTTTCGTGGACTGCCCGCGTTGCGCCGCGCCGCCTTCGCCGACCCGGACCTTCCCACCGGCCTGCGCGGCTACCGGATGGACCAGGTGGACCGGTTGATCCGGCGCGGCCAGGACGCCCTGGTGGCCGGGGACCCGCAGGCCCGGCAGGCGGCCCGCGCGGGGATCGAACGCGTCCGCACCGCCGGACTGCCGGTCGCCCAGCGGGGGTACGGGATGCTTCAGACCGACGCCGCTCTGGACGCCCTCGCCGCCGCGTTGGCCGACCACCAGTCCACCGACCGGGAGACCGCCACATGATCGCGCAGGGACAGAACGCCACGTCGGCCGACGTGCCACGCCGCAACTGGGCCGGCAACGTGCGGTACTCCGCGCGGGCGTTCCACCGGCCCACGTCCACCGACGAGCTGCGCCGGCTCGTCGCCGCCAGCGACCGGATCCGGGCGGTCGGCACCGGGCACTCCTTCAACCGCTTCGGCGACACCGACGGCGACCTGGTCACCCTGGCCGGTCTGCCCCCGACCATCGAGGTGGACCGGGAGCGCGGGCGGGTCACCGTCGCCGGCGCGCTGCGCTACGGCGACGTCGCCCGACACCTGCACAGCCAGGGGTACGCGTTGGCGAACCTCGCCTCGCTGCCGCACATCTCGGTGGCCGGCGCGGTGGCCACCGCCACCCACGGCTCCGGGCAGACCCACGGCAACCTGGCCACCTCCGTCGCCGCCCTGGAGGTGGTCACCGCCGACGGTGACCTCCTGCACGTGGACGGCGACACCGACGGGGACACCTTCGCCGGCATGGTGGTCGGGCTCGGCGCGCTCGGCCTGGTCACCCGGGTCACCCTGGACCTGGCGCCGGCCTTCGAGCTGCGCCAGTACGTACACCTCGGCCTGCCGCGGGAGGCGCTGGACGAGGCGCTCGGTTCGGCGTACAGCGTGAGCGTGTTCACCGACTGGCGTACGCCGAGACTGCGGGAGGTGTGGCGCAAGCAGCTGGTGGACCAGCCGCCACCGGACGCGGACTGGCTCGGCACCACCGCCGCCGACGAGCCCCGGCACCCGGTGCTCGGAATGCCGGCGGAGAACTGCACCCCGCAGCTCGGCGTGCCGGGCCCGTGGCACGAGCGGCTGCCGCACTTCAAGCTCGGCTTCACCCCGAGCAGCGGCGACGAGCTCCAGTCCGAGTACCACCTGCCCCGCTCGGCGGCCAACGAGGCGCTGGCCGCCCTGGACGACGTGGCCCACCTGATCGCCCCGGTGTTGCAGGTGTGCGAGCTGCGTACGGTCGCGGCGGACGAGTTGTGGCTGAGCCCGAACCACCGGCGGGACAGCTTCGTCGTGCACTTCACCTGGGTCGACGACGCCGCCGCGGTGCTACCGGTCCTGGCCGCCGTGGAGGAGCGCCTGGCGTCGTTCGCGCCCCGCCCGCACTGGGGCAAGGTCTTCGTCACCGACCCGGCGGAGCTGGCCGCCCGCTACCCGCGGTACGCCGACTTCGCCGCCCTGCTCACCCGCCTGGACCCGACCGGGAAGTTCCGCACCGACCTGCTGGACCGCTACCTTCCCCGCTGACCGACCGGGGTGCGCAGGGTCCCCCGTTGCACGGCGCGGCTGATGTCGCTGGGGGAGACGATGCCGACCAGGTGGCCGTCGTCGGACACCACCAGGGCACGGCCGTCGGCGCACTCGCTGAGCCGGGGAAGCAGGTCGTTGAGCTGCTCACCGGCGCGGGCGAGGACCAGTTGGTCGGCCCGGCACGCCACCTCCGCCAGGCTGGTCGACGACCGCCGGTCGGCCGGTACGCCGCGCACCCGGTCCAGGGTGACCAGGCCGGTCGGGCGACCCTCCTCGGTCAGTGGCAGCGCCGAATGCCGGTACGCGAACAGGTAGTGGTCGACGAAGTCGGCGACCGTCATCTCCGCCGAGGCGGTCTGCGGCTGCGGGGTCATCACCTCGCCGACCCGGATGCCGCGCAGGGCGCTGCCGGTGCGGGCCTGGCGCTCCTCCATGCCGGCGGCGCCGATCAGGAACCAGCCGATCAGCGCCAGCCAGAGCCCACCGAACCCGACCCCGGACAGGAACTGCCACAGCCCGAGGCCGATCAGCAGCACTCCCAGCACCCAGCCGGCCCGGGCCGCGACGACGGAGGCCCGGGTCCGGTCGCCGGTGGCCTTCCACACGGCGGCGCGCAGCAGCCGACCGCCGTCCAACGGCGCGGCCGGCAGCACGTTGAAGACGGCCAGCAGCACGTTGATGCCGGCCAGCCACGCCACCGCCCCGAAGAGCAGCCCGCCCTGCCCGGCCAGCGCGAGCACCAACGCGATGGCGCCGAAGAACGCCCCGATCACCAGGCTGACCAGCGGCCCCACGCCGGAGATCCGCAGCTCCGCGCCCGGGTCGCGCGGCTCGCCCCGCAGCTCGGCCACCCCGCCGAACAGCCAGAGCGTGATGCCCCCGACCTCCAGCCCGTTACGTTTGGCGACGATCGCGTGGGACACCTCGTGGGCCAGCAGACCGACGAAGAAGACCACCGCCGCGGCCAGCCCCGCGAGGGCGTACGCCACCGGTGACCGGTCGGGATACGAGCGGGGGAACTGGTTGGCGGCCAACCCCCACGCGATCAGCGCGAAGATGACCAGAACGCTCCAGTTGACGCCGACCGGCACCCCTGCGACCCGGCCAAGCCGGAAGCTCGCCCTCATCCCTGCCCGTTACCCCCGGCCGGCCGGCCCATGCCCTCGACGGCGTACGGGCTGTCGGCCGTGCTCAACGGCGAGGGCTTTCGCTGGCGATGGTCGCCTCCCGGGGCAGCGCCGCCGCGCGCAGCGCCCAGTCCAGCGCGTAGTCGGCGATGTCCTCCCAGCCGTCCTGCCCGACGGTGAAGTGCGAACGGCCGGGGAACTCCTCGTACGCGGTGAGCGCCCGGGACTTCTGGTACAGCCCGGCGTTGGAGCGGACCACCGACGCCGGCACCACGTGGTCGAGTTCGCCGGCCATCAGCAGCAGCGGCGCGCGGTCGTCGCGCCCGACGTCGACCCGGGCGGGTGAACGCGGGTCGAGGTTGGCGAACGCGCCCTCGAAGTAGACCCGTCCGGCGCCGGGGACGGCGTAGCGCTGCCAGGCCCGGTCTGAGTCCTCGCGGCTCATGGTGTTGCCGAAGGTGTAGGCGAAGTCGTCCTCCGTGAACGGGACGGCCTTGTTGCGGTTGGCGGGGCTGCGCAGGATCGGAAAGCCCGAGCGCAGCTGACTCAGCGGCACCTTGAGCACCCCCTTCACCTGCGCGGGGTGGACTCCGACCGCCGCGGCGCCGAGGCCCCGGTCGACGAGGATCTGGGTGAACAGGCCGCCGAACGAGTGCCCCATGATGATCGGCGGCCGGGGCAGTGCCCGGATGATCCGGTCGTAGTGCGCGACGATGGTGGCGATGCTCTGCTCGGCGATCGGGCCGGGATCGTCGCGCAACTGCTCGACGGACCGGTCCATGCCGGGCCACGCGGGGGCGACGACGTGCATGCCGCGCGCGGTGTACCGCTGGGCCCACCCCTCCCAGCTTCGCGGGGTCATCCAGAGCCCGTGGACCAGCACGACCGTGTCGACCTGACCCTGCGGTGTGGCACCCATCGCGTCCTCCCGGTGTCGCAACGTCCGGCCCGGCGGTTACCCGCTGCCGCGCGCGGAATTCCTCCGCTCGCCGGATCGGCCGCTCGGCCCTGCGCCCCGGGGCGCGCCTGTCGGGCCGGCGGCGGACGTGCTGGCAGGCGATATGACTCAGCGGTATATCTATGACTCCGAGTCATATCGCTCTGCGCCATGTCCGCCGCGGCCCGGGACGCTCCGCGTGGCGGCCCGTCACCGCGGTCGATCGACTGAGCCTTCGGCCGCGCTCAGGCGGTCGGCGGCGGCGTGGGCAGTTGGTCGACCACCACCAGGCTGCTGCCGGGGCGCACCTCGGCGAGCAGTTCCCGCTGGCCGCTGCGGGTCACCCGGATGCAGCCGTTGGTGGTGTTCTCGCCCAGCTCGTCGTCGTTGTACCAGCTGTGCAGGCCGATGTGCGCGCCGCGCAGCCCGGTCGGCACCGCCCCGGGATCGTCGGGCACCGAGCCGAGGGCGTAGATGTCCACCCCGCCGTACACCGCCTCCGGCGGCGGCGTGCGGCCCAGGATGAACGTGCGGCCGAGCGGGGTCTCCTGCCCCTCCTGGCCGAGGCTGGTCTTCCAGGAGCGCACCGCCTTGCCGGCGCGGTACCAGGTGAGCCGGTGGACCTTGCGTTCCACCACGATCTGGTCGCGCAGCGCCACCGTGTCGAACCCGCCCGGCGGCAACCAGGCGAGGCGCCGGTTGGCCGAGGGCAGTAGGACGGCCGTCCAGCCGACCCGCCGCTGGGCGACCGGCACGGTCAGCTCGACACCGGCGAGGGTCGGTTCGAGGAAGGCCAGCGGACGTCCACCGGGCGCGTCGTACGCCGCGATCCGCCGGGTCGGGTGCACGCCCTCGGTCAGTGGCGTGGTGTCCATGGTGGCCGGGTCGGCGGGGAATCCCTTGGGCGCGGGGTCGTAGTCGACGACCGGCAGCCCGTCCGGGGCGGGCGCCGCCGGCGGGACCGACTCCTCCGGGCTCTGCTCGACGCTGCTCGGCGTCGGGTCGGCGGCCACCACGCGTCGGTCGTCGGGGGCCGTCGAGCGTGGGGTGAGGGCCTGGCCGACCAGCAGCGCGGCGACCAGCAGCAGGGCTACGGCGATCGCGGCGGCGATCCAGCCGGCGCGACGGCGGTTCAGGGTCATCCGGTCAAACGGCACCAAACCACTCTATGGTGGCGGACGGCCCGGGGCCCCCGGTTCGGCGATACCCGCCGGCCGGAGGCCCCGGACGATCAGACCCGCGCGCCGATGTGGACGGCCACGGCGTCGTGCGCGGGCACGTTGGCGACGAACCATCCGTTACCGTCCACCGTGATCACCGGCCCGCTGCACGAGCCGCCCGCGTACGTGCCGTGGATGACGTCGCAGTACCGGCCGGCGGGCAGGCCGGTGTAGTAGGAGCGGCCGTTCACCGCGGCGTCCTCGTCGTTGACAGTGATGAACCCCTTGCCGCTGCGGCTGAACGCGATGTGGTTGTTGCCGTTGTCGTACCAGTTGGCCACGCCGGCGCCCTCGGTGGCGTTGCGGAAGCCGACCATGTTGGCGATCACCGGCCAGCGGTGCTCGCACTCCCACCCGGAGTAGCAGGTGGTGTTGAGCGTCTTGTTCGCGCCGTCCGACGGCGGGCCGGCGTCCCGGTTGCTGAAGGTGTAACTGGACATGACGGTCGGCGACCCGTACGGCCAGGCCAGCATGAAGGCGTTCGCCAGGGCGTAGATCCCGCGGTCTCGGTAGGTGAGCACCCCGCCGGAGTCGCGCTGGGTGTCGTGGTTGTCCACGAACACCGAGGCCACGCCGGTGGGCAGGTGCCCCCAGCCCTCGCCGAAGTTGCGCAGGTACGCCAGCCGCTCGGAGCGGAACACCCGGGCCAGGTCCTTGCCGTAGCGGAACTCGTGCACGTCACCGATGCCGGTGTACTCGGTCGGTTGGACCGGCTCCCCGGCGCCGTAGATGACCTCCTGCACGACGTACGCCGTGCGGGACACTTTGCTCTTGATCGCGGCGATGTCGGCGGCCGGCATGTGCTTGCTGGCGTCCATCCGGAAGCCGTCGACGCCGAGGGAGAGCAGGTCGTTGAGGTACGCGGCGATCTTCGTGCGGACGTAGTCCGACTCGGTCTTCAGGTCCGAGAGGTTGACCAGCTCGCAGTTCTGCACCTCGTAGCGGTCGTTGTAGTTGGCGATGTCGTCGCCGCCGTTGCGGCCGCAGTGGTGGAAGTCCTGGGTCTGGTAGATGCCCGGGTAGTCGTAGTGCGAGTACGGCGAGCCGGCCCAGCCGGTGCCGCCGTTGTCCTGGCCGGACATGTGGTTGACCACCGCGTCGACGATCACCTTGACCCCGGCCGTGTGGCAGGTGTTCACCATCGACTGGAACTGGGCCCGGGTGCCCTTGCGGGACTCGATCCGGTAGCCGACCGGCTGGTACGCCAGCCACCACTGGTTGCCCCGTACGTGTTCCTGCGGCGGCGAGACCTGGACGTAGCCGTAGCCCTTCGGGCCGAGCGTGCTCTGGCACTCGCTGGCCACCGACGGCCAGTTCCATTCGAAGAGCTGGACGATGACCTTCTTGCCGCCGGGCGGGGCGGCGACGGCCGGGGATGCCGTCACGGCGGTGGGAACGAGCAGACTGGCGAGCAGGCCGAGAGCGAGGATCGCCGAGCCGCGTCGACGTCGGTGCATGGGGGACTCCTGACGGGAGCGGGGTGGGGGTGGTGGCGCGTGGGGGAGAAGCCTGGCCTTGCCGGAATCTTGCAACTCAGGCTGAAAATTGCCGAAAGATTACAAGCGCGTTGCAACGACTGTCAATGCATGGACGTTCGTCGCTGTCCGGATCGGTCCGTGGGAGCGGGCACAACGCACGCCGACGCCAGTTGGTTCGATCGCGGCCCAGAATTTTTCACCCGCGGGTGATCCGCCGGCCCCGCCCGTCCGTACTGGATGGGGGAGCAGGGGTCGGCCGGTGGTACGCCGCCGCGAGACGATCGAGGAGCAGATGGCCCGGGCAAAGCAGAACCAGAAGGCGGCCACCGTCCGGACCAGCGCCAGCAGTCGGGGGGTACGCACCCGATCGCGGTCCGCGACCGCCGCGCTGATCGCGTCGGTGCTCGCCGCGCTCTGGGCGGCGACCATGCTGACCGGCGCCGGTCAGACGGCGTACGCGTACGGCTTCTTCTTCACCGAGTTCTTCGCCGGGGTGATCGCCCTGGTGTCGCTGAGCCTCACGGTGATGCTCGGCCTGCTCGCCACCGACCGGCTGGTGCTGCGCATCTCGCACCGGGTGCTGATGCAGTCGGCGCACCGGGCCACCGGCGTGCTCGGCGTGGCCGGGCTGGGCTTCCACGTCCTCACGAAGATCGCCACCGGTCGGGCCGCGGCCACCGACGCCCTGGTGCCGTTCGTCGGCGGCCGGGGGCTCTACGTCGGCCTGGGCACGGTGGCCGCCCTGCTGATGGTCAGCGTGATCTGGACCGGCATCATCCGGGCCCGCTTCGCCGGCGTCGGTCCGAAGTGGCTGTGGCGGGCGCTGCACTCCACCGCATACCTGTCCTGGCCGTTCGCCGTGCTGCACGGCCTCAACGCCGGCCGGGCCGCGGCGCCCTGGGTGGCGTTCAGCTACCTCGGCTGCATCCTGCTGGTCGTGCTGGCGCTGCTGGTGCGGCTCTCGGTCACCATCGGCCGACGCAGCCGCGAACAGCACCAGGCGGCGGTCCGCAACGCGGCCATGGCCGCCCGGGCCGGCGAGGAGAGCCGTGGCCGGTCGCTGCTGGCCGGGCTGGGCCGTCGCCGCGACTCGACCGAGGACAAGCGTCCCGCCTGGGCGGAGGCCACCACCGCCACGTGGACCGCCCCGCCCGGTGCCCGGCGGCGCGACCCCGAGCGGTTCACCGTCCCGGTGGTGCCCGAGCCCGGCTCGCTCGCCGAGCCCGCCCGGCCCAGCCGCCGCCGCGACGAGGAGCCGGCGGCCCGCCGCGACACCGAACGGTCGACCCGTGGCCGGCGCGACGAGGTCGAGCCCACCACCCGCCGGTCGAGCCGCCGCGGCGCCGAGGAGACCGTCACCCGACGACGCGACGAGGAGGAGTTGGAGCCGGTGACCCGGCGACGCGGTCGCGCAGCCGCGACCGGGACGAGGAGACGGCCCCGACCAGGCGCCGACGCGCCGAGGAACCGGCCGCCGAGCGGACCAGCCGCCGGTCCCGCTCCGAGGACGAGGGCAGCCGCTACTCGGCACCGCCGCAGCGGATCGAGCCCGAGGAGCCGTGGGACAGCCCGCGCCGGTGGCAGGCCGCCGAGCCCATCTCGGCCGGCCCGGTGTCCGCCGAGCCGATCTCCGCCGGCCCGATCTCCGCCGGCCCGATCTCGGCGGCGCCGCGCAGCGGCAGCGGTCGGCACAGCGCCGACGACGACCTGCCGGAGGAGCCGGACTACTGGCGCCCGCCGGCCCGGTACGTGCCGGACGAGGTGGCGCCTCCCGTCGACGACACCCCGACCCTGGTCGACCTGGCGTCCCGCCGGGCGCGGCGGGCGGAGGGCCGGTCCGCCAAGCGCCGCAAGGCCAACGCGGACGCGGTGGACGGTGCGTACTGGGCCGGGCTGCGGGGTGAGGCCAAGTGATGCGGACGACCGTGCCCCCGGTCGCCTGTGTCGGTGAGCCACGGCTGACCGCGGGCTTCGCCGAGTTCGGGCGGCTCGACCTGGCCGCGCACGAGGAGGTGCACGGGCCGGTCGGTCCGATGGAGCCAGCGCAGCTGCTCCGGCTCGCCGAGGGCATGCAGCTCAAGGGCAAGGGCGGGGCGGGCTTCCCGTTCGCCCGCAAGCTGCGCGCCGTGCTGGAGTCCTGCGAGCGGCAGGACCTCGCCGCCGTCGTGGTGGTCAACGCCACCGAGGGGGAGCCGGCCAGCTGGAAGGACAAGGTGCTGCTGACCCGCGCCCCGCACCTGATCCTCGACGGCGCGGCGCTGACCGCGTACGCGCTGGACGCCGAGGAGATCGTGATCGGCGTGGCCGACGACGGCGTGGGCCGCGACTCGCTCATGGAGGCACTGGCGGAACGCCGGATGCCGGTGCCGACCACCATCGTCACCGTGCCGCACCGGTTCATCTCCGGCGAGGGCGGCGCGCTGGTCAACGGGATCAACGGTCTGCCGCACATCCCGCCGGGCACCAAGAAGCGCTCCAGCGACTCCGGTGTCAGCGGCCTGCCCACCCTGCTGTCCAACGCCGAGACGTACGCCCAGCTCGCCGTCGGCGCGCGACTCGGCCCGTACGAGTACGCGGCGCTGGGCACCGACGACGAGCCCGGCACCGTGCTGCTCACCGTGACCGGCGCCGCGGGCCGCCCGGCCGTGGTGGAGTGCACCGCCGGAATGCCGCTGCGCGACGTCCTCGACCTGTGCGAGGTGCCGGACGTCCAGGGCATCCTGATGGGCGGCTACCACGGCAAGTGGATCACTGCGGAGGCGGCGGAGAAGGCCGAGGTGTCCCGCAAGGGCCTCGCCGCGGTCGGCGGCACCCTCGGCGCGGGCATCATCATCCCGCTCGGGGTCGACACCTGCCCGCTCGGTGAGGCCGCCCAGGTGGTGCGCTACCTGGCCGGCGAGTCCGCCGGCCAGTGCGGACCGTGCAAGATGGGCCTGCCGGACCTGGCCCGCGCCGTGGACCTGGCCGTCGCCGGCAGCCAACCGGCCGACGTGGTCCGGGCCGCCGCCGGCGAGGTGAAGGGGCGGGGCGCGTGCAGCCACCCCGATGGCACCGCCCGGTTCGCCCTCTCCGCGATCGAGGTCTTCAGCGACGACCTGCGGCTGCACAGCACCGGCGACGGCTGCGGCCGGCGGGTCAAGGGCGTGATGGGGCTGCCCGGCGCACCCGACCCCAACCCGCAGAAGCTCACCCTGGACTGGTCGCGCTGCGACGGGCACGGGCTCTGCGCGCACGTGGTGCCGGACTTCATCCGGCTCGACGGCAACGGCTATCCCGCCTTCCCACCCACTCCGGTGCCGACCTGGCTGCGCGAGGGCGCCCTCAAGGCGGTGAAGGTCTGCCCGGAGCTGGCGCTGCGCCTCGCCAAGGCCGAGTAGGACCGGCACCCACCCCACACCTGTCGAACGGAGAAGCGGATGCGGATCGGGCGAACAACGGGTGGGTGTCCATCCCGGGCCGCCACCGCCGGGGCGCTCCTCGCGGCCCTGCTCGCCGTGGCGTCCTGCACCGGCACGGTGCCGCCCGACGCCGCCGCCGATGCTGCCGCCGCCGGCGCCACGCCCACCGCGACCAGCTCCTCGGCGGCCACCGCGACCGGCACGCCCACCGCCGCTGCGGCCACGGTGCCGGACACGCTGCGGTTCACCGGGACCACCCTCACCGGGGCCGCGTTCGACGCGGCGCAACTCGCCGGCCGGCCCGTCGTGCTGTGGTTCTGGGCGCCCTGGTGCGCCACCTGTGCCAGTCAGGCGTGGACGGTGGCCGAGGTCGCGCCCCGGTACCGGGACACCGTGCCGATCATCGGCGTCGCCGGGCTCGGCGAACAGCGGGCCATGAAGGAGTTCGTCACCGAGTTCGACCTCGACGGGGCACGACAGATCAACGACAGCAAGGGCGTGCTCTGGAAGCGGTTCAAGGTGACCGAGCAGAGCATCTTTCTGATCATCGACCGGGACGGCACGGTCGTGCACCAGGGCTTCCTGGACGGTGAGGCGCTCACGGCCCGGGTCGCCGCGCTGGCCGGGGCGTGACCGCCGCACTGCTGCTCGCGCTGACCGCCGGGATGCTCGGCGCGGTCAACCCGTGCGGCTTCGCGTTGCTGCCCGCGTACCTCTCGCTGTTGGTCGCCGGGCGTCGGACACCCGCGGCGCGGTCGCCGCGCGCTCACCGCGGCGGCCGGGCTCACCCTGGGGTACGTGCTGGTCTTCGGCGCCTTCGGCCTGGCGCTCGCGCCGCTCGCCGGCTGGCTGCGGCCCCGGCTGCCGTGGCTCACCGTGACGCTCGGCGTGCTGCTTCTGGTGGCCGGCTGCTGGCTGCTCGCCGGCCGGCGACTGCCCGCCCCCGGCTGGTCGACCCGAGCGCCCCGGCTGACCCGTTCCTGGCCGTCGATGGCGCTGTTCGGGGCGGCGTACGCGCTGGCGTCACTGGGCTGCGCCATCGCGCCGTTCCTGGCCATCGTGGTGACCAGCCTCCAGGCCGGCTCGACCGGGCGTGGGCTGGCCCTGTTCGGGGCGTACGCCCTCGGGATGGGTCTGGTGGTCGCGGTCGCCGCGCTCGGTGTGGCGCTGCTGCGCGACGGGCTGGTGGCCCGGCTGCGCGTCGCCGGCGCGCTGGTGCCCCGCCTCAGTGGCCTGGTGCTGCTGCTCGCCGGCGGCTACGTCGCCTGGTACGGCTGGTACGAGGTGCGGCTCGCCGCCGGCCGCCGCGACGCCCTCCAGGACCCGATCATCCGTGCGGCGTCCCGGGTCCAACACACTCTGGCCAACGCCGTGGACACCCTCGGCCCAGCCCTGCTCCTGGCCACCCTGGCGGCCCTGCTGATCCTGGCAGCCCTGACCCATTCCCGCACCCACCGCCTCCGCACCCCACCCAGCCTCGTTGATCATGAGGTTGTTGCCACGACACGCCGAGGCGACGGGCAATAACTTCATGATCGACGGCCGGTCTTGACATCGGGAAACGATCGTCAGAGTCTGTCTGACAACGTTGTCACCCCGAAGGGCCACCATGCGTATATCCGAATTCGAGTTGAGCAGGCGGCGGCTCCTCATCCTTGGCAGCGCCGTCGGCGCTGGACTCGCCATCGCCCGACCCGCCGCCACCGCCCAAGCCGCGCCAGCCGCCACCACGCCATACGCCGCGCCCACCGGCCCGGTTGCCAACACCTACCACGCGCTGCTGCTCGCCCACACCCGATGGGCCGAGGAGCAATGGGATCCGGCGATCAACGCATACCGCCTCGCGGACTTCAGGTTCGCGGTCGTCCTCGGTAACGCGGTCCTGCTCATCTCGCCCGGGTACGACCCGGCGGCCGCAGGCGTCGACCGGGACACGCTGCACGCCCGTACCGTCGCCACCATCCGCCGATTCGCGGCCACCAACCGGCTCGCCGGCGGCACCGAGTGGGGCCGACAGCTCTTCTGGGACAGCACCTTCGAGCTGTACTTCGTCCTGGCCGCCCGACTGCTGTGGTCCGAACTGGACGAGGTGACCCGCAACAACGTTGACCGCATCGCCCGTGGGCAGGCCGCGTACGCCCATTCCCTCGGCACCGGTAACGACCCGCTGAGTGGCAGTTGGACGCCGAACGGCCTCACCGGTGGCTGGATCGGTGACACCAAGCTCGAGGAGATGGGGGTTTACGCCCAGGCGATCGCGCCCGGCCTGGCCTGGGCGACGGACGACCCCGCAGCCGCGGCGTGGCGCGAGCGGTTCCTGACGTGGACGCTCAACGCGACCGGACTACCCGCAGCCGACCGCGCCAATCCCGCCGTCGTCGACGGGCGGGCGGTCGCGGACTGGAACACCGCCCACAACATCCACGACACGTTCCTCGTCGAGAATCACGGCTCCTTCGGCCCGCACTACCAGGAAGAACTGTGGCGCACTGCGGGTCGTACCGCTGCGCACTTCCTGACCGCCGGCCAACCGCTCCCCGAGGCACTCACCCGGCAGCCCAGCGCCGCCCAGCTGTGGCGGACCATGCGGCTGCTGGCCAGCGATGCTGGCGAACCCTTCATGCCGATGGTCGCGGACCGCTACCACCTGTACGGCCGTGATGTCCTGCCGCTCGCCTTCCTCGCGCAGGTCCAGGGCGACCGGCACGCCGCCCGAGCCGAGGCGGACCTCGCCGACCGGCTCATGCCCTACCTGAACTACCCGCCCGAGTATCGGCTCACCAAGTTCAGCGGCGAGCCGAAGTACGAGCCCGAGGCCCGGGCCGAACTCGCCATCAGTTATCTCTTCCATTCCTGGCGGGCAGCCAACGGCGGCGTGGTCGAGCCGGTCGCCAGCACCACGTTCTTCGCGGCGGCGGCGGGCACCCGGGACTTCGGGGAGCAGGCCGGGCTGACCGCCCAGCAGACCCCGACTGCCTTCGCCGCGGCGGTCAGCAAGACCGGGTACGTCTCGTTCCTGTGGGCCCCCGCCCACGACAACTGGTTGTTCGACACGCGGGCCGCCTCGCTGCTGCCGAGGCAGTCGGCGCCGGTCCTCGGCCGCACCTCCGCTGCGTACACCATGGCCCGGGACGGTCTCGACGCCACGGCCACCGTTCTACGCGTCGCCGGCGGCACCGCGGGATACGTCACGCTGCCCACCGGTACGGTCGTGTACGCCACCACCGGCATCGGTGCCGACGAGGGCGCGCTCACCCTGTTCAACCTGGACATGCCCGGTGTGCCCGGGCTCACCGGCACCCGCACCTTCACCGGCGAACAGGGGTCCGTCACCCTGGCTGGACAGCAGGGCCTCGGCGACGGCGGAACCGACCAGATCAGCTTTGCGTCTCGTCCAGCCAGGTACGTGCGGATGCTCGGCCGATCCCCCGTCAACCAGTACGGCTACTCGCTGTTCGCCTTCGCCGTGCTCGACGCCAGCGGGATCGACCTCGCCACCGGCCGGCCCACCACGGCCTCGTCCGCCGACCCCGCCTACCCCGCACCGAACGCGACCGACGGCAACTCCGGCACCCGCTGGGCGGTCGCCCGGGAGGAACGCGGCCGCGCGGACAGTTGGCTCGCCGTCGACCTCGGCAAGTCCATCGACATCAGCGGCGTACGCCTGGACTGGGAGGCCGCGTACGGCACCCGGTACGTCATCCAGACCTCTCTGGACGGCACCAACTGGAGCGACGCGGCGGTCGTGCCGGACAGCCCGACCATCGCCGGCTCCTGGCTGGACGTCGACGGACGAGCGGGTCTGGTCGTCCACAACGGCCAGAATCCGATCACCGTGACCGCCACCACCGTCACCCTGTCCAGCGGACCGGCCACCGGCAGCACTCGGCTGATCATCGAGGGGTACACGGGCGCGAGCAGGTCGGCCCTGGCCGCCGCGGCGTCTCGAACCCTGCCCAATGGCGGTCCGGAGGCGTTGCGGGTGAGTGACGCGGACGGATACCTGAGCCTGTTCAACCTGTCCGACGACGACATCACGACGGCGGCCGTCACCCTGTCGCAGCACGCCACGCTGCGGCTGTACCACGGAAGCCAGGTCACCGGATCCGGGACCACCAGCTACCAGGTCGACCTTGCCGCCGCCACCGCACGCGTCGAGCCGCCGCGGTTCACCGCGACCGCGGCACGGCCGGCGAAGTCGATTCCCGCCGGTACCCGGTTCGACGTCACCGACTCGCACCATCTCCGAATCACCGCACCCGCCGAGCACATCGTGATGGTGCAGCTGGAGTCCGCGGCCGGCGGTGCCCGACGGCGGGTGACGGTACCCGCTGGACGCAGCCGGGACGTCGCGTTCGCGGGTGCGACGGTGACGCCAACCAGAGACCTGGCCAGGTCTCGGACGACCTACCCGACGTCACCGCTCCCGGCTGGCATGACCGACCCGTCGGCCGCCGTCGACGGCGACCCGGGTACCGCCTGGCAACCCGGCCCGACCGGCCGATTGGTGATCGACCTCGGATCGCTCCACGATCTGGCATCGGTCCGCCTGACCTGGACTCCCGGTCGGCGGCGGCCGATCACCGTAGCCACCTCTGCCGACGGGCTCGGCTACGTAGCGGTCGCCTCGGTCCCGAAGCCGCAACCCGAGACCACCATCTCGACCAGGTCCTCCGGGCGGTACGTGGCGATCGCGGTCGCCGACTGGCAGCCCGGTGACGCCCGACTGACCCACGCGGAGGTGTTCGGTGCCTGAACCGGCACCGCACGTCCGCGCCGGAGCCGGAACAGCTCCGCGTCGGGATTGACCACGGCTCGTGGCCGAGTGGACGGCGGCGGGACTGGTGCCAAGGCATCAGTCCCGCCGCCGTCGACCAGGTGCGGGGAGCGTTGTCCGCTAGCTAGCGCAGCGGGGTCAGGCGGTCGGTGCCCAGGCGGTCCTGGAGGACCGTGGGGATCAGGACACTGCCGTCGGCCTGCTGGTACTGCTCCAGGATGGCCGGGAAGAGCCGGCTGGTGGCCAGCGCCGACCCGTTGAGGGTGTGCACGAAGCGGGTCTGCTTGCCGCCCGGCTCGCGGTAGCGGATGGCCGCGCGGCGGGCCTGGTAGTCGCCGGCCCAGGAGACCGACGACACCTCCTTGTACCTGCCGGTGCTGGGCATCCACACCTCGATGTCGAGGGTCTTCTTCATCGACGCGCTGGCGTCACCGGCCGAGAGCAGGGTGCGCTGGTAGTGCAGACCCAGCCCCTCGACCAGGCTCTCGGCGTGGGCGAGCATCTCCTCCAGCGCCGCGTCGGCCTGCTCCGGCAGGGTGAACTGGAAGATCTCCACCTTGTTGAACTGGTGCCCCCGCACCGTGCCGCGCTCGTCGGAGTGCGAGCCGGCCGACTCCCGCCGGTAGCACGGCGTGTACGCGAACGCCTTCAACGGCAGCTTCGACGTCTCCAGGATCTCGTCCTGGTACGCGCCGAGGATCGCCGTCTCCGAGGTGGGCAGCAGGAACTGACCGCGCGGCGCGGACGCCGAGTCCAGGTGGTAGACGTCGTCGTAGAACTTGGGGAACTGCCCGGCGGCGAAGCCGGCCGAGTCGAGCAGCAGGTGCGGCGGGAGCAGGAACTCGTACCCGGCCTTGATGTGCTGGTCGACGAAGTAGTTGAGCAGCGCCCACTCCAGCCGGGCGCCGACGCCTGTGTAGATCCAGAAGCCGGAGCCGCCGAGCTTGACCCCGCGCTCGTAGTCGACCAGGCCCAGCGCGCGGCTCAGCTCCACGTGGTCGCGGACCTTCTCGATCACCGGCGGCTCGCCGAAGGTCTTGACGACCCGGTTGGCTTCCTTGCCGCCGGCCACGACGTCGTCGCTGGGCAGGTTGGGCAGCTCACTCATCGCGTCGCGCAGCCGGGCCTGCACCTCGTCCAGCTGGGACTCCAGCTCGGCGAGCTGCTTACGCTCGGCCTCCGGCGCGGTGGCCTGCGGCTCGGTGCCGGCGCGCTTGGCCTGCGCGTACGCGCGGGCCTCGGCCTTGCGGCGCTGCCGCTCGGCGTCGATCTCCGTGATGAGGGCGCGTCGTTCCTGGTCGAGCCGCTGGATCTCGTCCAGGGCACGGGTGACCTCGGCGGGATCCAGACGCTTCGCCAGCGCGGTCGCCACCGCCTCGCGATCCTTCCGGATCAACTCCATGTCGAGCATGCTGCTCCGTACGCCTCCGTCCGGGGTCAGGTGGACCTCCAGATGCTACCGTCGCGCCCCTTCCGGTCCGGGACGGGGAGTGACGGCCCGGTTCTACAGCCGGATCGGCGTCAGCTTCTACAGCCGGATCGGCATCAGCACGGAGAAGGTATCCGCGTCGTCCGGTCGCCGTACGGCCAGCGGGGCGACCGGCCCGTCCAACTCCAGCACCAGTTGGGGGGCGCCGGCGGCGTCCAGCGCGTCCAGCAGGTAGTCACCGTTGACGCCCACCCGCACCGCGTCGGTGCTCAGGTCGGCGGCGGGGAGCAGGCGCAGACCGCCGTCGTCGTCGAGGCCGAGCACGGTGACGGCCAGCGGTCCGCCGCCGTGGTCGCGGGCCACCGTCGGGGCCGCCGGGTCCGCCAGCGCGGCGCGCAGCGCCGCCACGTCCACCGGGATCCGGTACGCGGCCGGCCGCTCGCCGACGGCCTTGCGCAGCAGTCGACGGTAGTCCGGGAAGTCGTCCGGCAGGGCGGTGCCGGTCAGCGTCCGGCCGGCCGCCACCACCCGCAGGTCGGCGCCGGTCACGGTCAGCCGTACCGGTCGGCGTCGGCGGGGTCGAGCAGCGCCCGGAGCTGGTCGACGAGATCCACCGGAACGAACGCCCGCGCCGGTGGACCGTCGACGTCCGCCCCGGCCCGGGCCAACGCGAGCCGGTACCGGTCGGTGGCGACGAGCCGGACGCCGTCGGACTCCACGTCGAGCAGCACACCGGAGAGCATCGGCAGCTCCGGGTCGGCGCCGACGGCGAAACGCACCGCGTCGACGGCGGCGGCCAGATCGGTGGGGGAGAGCAGCAGCGTGGTGGCGGCCGGCCGGGGCGGGTCGACCAGGGCCCGTAGCCGGGTCACCTCACGGCGGGCGTCGGCGAGCCCGTCGACGAGTCGACGCAGGTGCGTGTCGAGCAGCCGGTGCACGGTGGCCGGCTCGGCGCGTACCGCCGCGGCGATCTCCGGCACCGGCATCCCGATCCGGCGCAGCCCGGCCACCAGTCGGGCCGGGGCGATCTGCTCCTCGGTGTACCAGCGGTAGCCGGTCACCGGATCGACCAGCGCCGGCTCCAGCACCCCGGCCGAGTCGTAGAAGCGCAAGGCGCTGACGGTCAGGCCGCTGGCCCGGGCCAGCTCACCGATGCTGTGCAGGTCGCTCACGCCGGGCATCCTGCCCCCTCGACCCGGTCGAGGGTCAAGCCGAGTGTTCCACGGTGCTCTGCTTCAGCACCCGGAAGGTGAGCCCCGCCCGCACCAGCCGGTCGAGCAGCGCCTCGCCCATCGCGGCGACCGGCGTGACCTGACCGGCGGTCGGCGGCAGGTCGTCGAGCGCCAGGCAGAGCGTCGACTCGGCGAGCATCTTCGCCGTCTCGTCGTAGCCCGGATCGCCGCCGGCGACCTCGGTGAGCACCCGCCGCCCGCCACCGGTGCCCACGAACCGGACCCGGAACCAGGCCGCCGCCCGCTGCCGCGGTGTCGGCCCCTGCCCGGAGCTGAGAGGCCGAGCAGCCAGCGCCGGGTGAGCGGCACCTTCACCAGGCCGACCAGCGCGCCGAGCCCGACTCCGCCGGCCAGCACGGTCGTCAGCCGCTTCACCGCGGCGAAGTGCCGGTAGCGGAAGTCCGGGCCGTACTCGGGGCGGGTTGCCGCGGAGCGGCGCACCACCTGCGGGTCGATGGTGGGCAGCGGCACGGTCCAGATGCCCAGCTCCGCCGAGCGGGTCAGCCGGCCGGACACCGCCCGGACCCGACGGTCGGTGGGGCGCGGCTCGACCGCCCGGCGCTCCCGGGCCGCCCGGCTGGCCTGCCCGGTACGGGAGAACGCGGTGAGCGCGGAATGGTACGTGCCGGCGGAGAACCTCGCCGAGACACGGACGTAACCGTCCACGGTGATCGCTGCGTCGGCGGGCAGATGCTTGACGGTGAACCAGACGCCCAGGTCGTGCGGTACGGAGTCGAAGCCGCAGGCGTGCACCAGCCGCGCGCCGGTGCGGGTCGCCTCGGCGTGGTGACGGACGTACATCAGGTCGACGAACTCCGACTCGCCGGTGATGTCCAGGTAGTCGGTGCCGGCCTCGGCGCAGGCGGCGACCAGCGGCTCGCCGTGCCGGACGTACGGGCCGACGGTGCTGGCGACCACCCGGGCGCTCCGGGCCACCGTGCGCAGCGAGTCGGGGTCGGTCACGTCGGCGCTGAGCAGCGGCAGGTCGGCCAGGGCCGGGTCGATCGCGGCGAGCCGGTCCCGCGCGGCGGCGAGCCGGTCCGGGTTACGCCCGGCCAACGCCCAGCGCAGCCCGGGTGGGGCGTGCCGGGCCAGGTATTCGGCCGTGAGTCCCCCGGTGAACCCGGTCGCCCCGAACAGCACCACGTCGTACGTTCGCTCCCCAGCCATCCTGCGAGTCTGCCATCCGCCGGACGGCGTCCGGGCCGGTCGTCACGGGGTGAACACGGCCCGTACGCAGCCGTCGGCCCGGTCCCGGAACAGCGCGTACCCCAGCGGGGCGTCCTCCAGCGGCAGGCGGTGGGTGGCCAGATGCTCGGTCCGCAGCTCGTCGCGGGCCATCCGGTCCAGCAGCATCGGCACGTCGCGCAGGTCCGGCCGGCGGGCCCCGCGCAACGCGAGTCGCTTGTCGGTCAGCGCGCCCAGCGGGAACGCGTCGACGAACCCGTCCGTCCCGCCCAACACCACCACCGTGCCGCCCTTGCGGCAGGCGTGCACCGCCTCGCGCAGGGCGTCCGGGCGGTCGCTGACCCGGGCGCCGAAGCGGTCGGCCATCGAGCGGGCCGGCGGCTCACCGGCCGCCACCACGCACACATCCGCTCCACGGCCACCGCTGCGGTCGCGCAGCTCGGCCGACACGTCGGTGCGGCCGTAGTGCAGCGGCTCCGCGCCCGCGTGCCGCTCGACCATCCGCAACCGCTCCTCGTGCCGGTCCACGACGACCACCCGGGCGCAGCCGCGCAGCACCGCCGCCCGGGCGGTCAACTGGCCCACCGCCCCGGCGCCCCAGACCGCCACCACGTCCCCGGGCCGCACCGCGCCCAGCTCGGCCGCCAGCCAACCGGTCGGCGCCGCGTCGGCGGCGAACAGCGCCCGGTCGTCGCCGACCACGTCCGGCACCCGGACCGCGCTGACGTCCGCGTACGGCACCCGCACGTACTCGGCGTGGCCACCGGCGAAGCCACCCGCCGCGCGTGGCCGCCCGAAGCAGCCGACGTCCGAACGTCCCCAGTCCGCGTCCGCGCTCGCCGGGTCGGTGCTGCCGTTGTCGCAGCAGGCGTGCAGGCCCGCGCGGCAGTACCGGCACCCACCGCAGGCGACGGCCGCGCCGACCACCACCCGGTCACCGGCGCGGTGCCGGCGTACCCGCGGACCGGCCTCGACCACCTCGCCGAGGAACTCCGCCCCGAGCACGTCACCGCTGCGCAGCAGCGGATCCCGCCCGGCCAGCAACGGCAGGTCGGCGCCGCAGGTGGCGCTTCGACGGACCCGGACGATGACGTCCCGTTCGTTGCGCAGCTCCGGGTCGGGCACCTCGCGTACCGCCAGCTCGCCGGCGCCAACCCAGCACAGCGCCCTCACCCGCCGTCCTCGGGTCGGTCCAGCGCGGACCGGTCCGCGCGCAGCACCTCGCCGGTCTCGACGCGCTGCTTGACCTGGCGCAACGTGCGGCGGACCAGCAGCCTCGGGTCGTCGCCGACCAGGTGCGCGGCGAGTCCGACGGCCGGGGTCGCCCCGGCCAGCGGGCGGGCCGCCAGCTCGGTGCCCCGCTCACCCGGGGCCGGCCGCACCCGCACCTCCACAGCCCCCTCCAGGAGACGCAGCGGCTCGGGCCACCGGCCGTCGGGGAGCACCTGCTCCGGCGGCCGGTCCACCGTCACGACCTCCCACCGGGCCGCCGCGGCGGGGTCGCCGTCCGCGCCGGACCGGCCACGGCGACGGGGTACGCGCAGCAGACGCGCCGCCCCGGCCAGCGTCGGGCCGCCGAGGGCGGATCCCATCCGCGTCAGCCGTCGCATCGGTCCCACCCGTCCTCCCGGTCCACGTCCCCCGATCGTCGGTCCCGACCGGGTGAAGCGGGCTCGCCCGGAAGGGGTGAACCGGTCCACGTCGGGTAACCGCCCGCGGACCGGGGGGTGGAACGCGTCGGTGGGGGTGGGGCCGGGTGCCGGAACAGCAGGATCGCGTGCGGGTCGGGACGGCACCGGGGCGTTCGGGTGACCGGCCGCTGCTGGCGTCCCGGTTGACGCCGGCCGCGCCACCCGAGCCGGTGGTGGCCCGACCCCGCCTGCTGCGTCGGCTGGACGAGGGCAGCGCCGGACCGGTCACCCTGGTCGCCGCGCCGGCGGGCTGGGGCAAGACGACACTGCTCGCCTCGTGGGTGCGGCTGACCGGCGGCGCTCCCGAGATCGGGCCGGGACCGGTGGTGCCCGAGGCCGGGGCGGCGCCGACGGCCACCCAGCCGGAGCCGGCATGGGTGTCGGTGGAGGTGGGCGACGACGGTGAACGGCTCTGGGCGTACCTCGCGGCGGCGCTGCGGACGGCGACCGGGCCGGCCGACGACGGCCCGGTGCCCGACCGACCGCCCCGCCCGGACCAGTTGGAGGCCCTCGCCGCCGCCCTGGCCGCCGCGGACCGGCCGGTCGTGCTCGTTCTGGACGACCTGCACCGGGTCACCGACCAGGCGGCGCTGACCGGCCTGGAGTTCCTGCTGCGGCATGCCGACCAACGGCTGCACCTGGTGGTCGGGGCGCGCGCGGGGCTGCCGTTGGCCCTGCACCGGCTCCGCCTCGCCGGCGAGCTGACCGAGATCGGCCCCGACGAGCTGGCCTTCACCGACGACGAGGTGGCCGACCTGCTCACCGCGCACGGCGCGGCGCTGCCGGCGACCGCGGTGCGTCGGCTGCGCGAACGCACCGGCGGATGGCCGGCCGCGCTGCGGATCGCCGCCCTGGCGGTACGCGGTCAGGCCGACCCGGAGCGCTGGGTGGGGCAGTTCGGCGGCGACCAGCCGGAGATCGCCGGTTATCTCCAGGAGGAGGTGCTCGCCGCGATCGACCCGGCCGATCGGGAGCTGCTGCGCCGCACGGCCCTCGTCGAGACGGCCTGCGCCGACCTCGCCGAGGCGTTGACCGGCCGCACCGACGCTGGGCGGGCACTTGCCGACCTGGCCGGCGCCGGCGGTCTGCTGCGCCGGGAGGACGGCCGTCCGCCCTGGTACCGCTGCGACCCGCTGCTGGCCGACCTGCTCCGGGCCGAGCTGGCCCGGTTGCCCGCCGACGAGGTACGCGAGCTGCACGTGCGGGCCGCCGACTGGTACGCCGGCGAGGGCCGCCCGGCGGACGGGCTGCGGCACGCGTTGGCCGCCGGCCGGTGGGACCTGGCCGGCGACCTGTTCGTCGCGCACTGGCCGGATCTGACCCGGTACGACCGCGACACGGTGGACGGCCCGCCGCCGCCCTCTCCACCGCCGGAGGTGGTCCGCGCCGACCCGGAGGTGGCCCTGGCCTGCGCCGCCGAGCGGGCGTACGCCGGTGACCTGCCGGCCGCCGGCGGCCACCTGCGCACCGCCGCCGCGTACGCCGGTGGCCTGCCGGTGCCCCCGCCGGGGAC
>NZ_JAEVHM010000094.1 GCF_016802865.1 Micromonospora parastrephiae
GGAGGGGGAGGGACCCCGGGGCGGTGTTCGCCCCGGGGCCCGGGGTGGGGTCGTCAGCCGACCAGGACTTCCTTGCTGGCGACGTTGCCGCCGGTCTCGGCGACGGTGTCGGCGACCTGGCCGTCCTTCGCGTTGAAGTCGGCCAGGGCGGCCTGCAGCTCCTCCTGGGCGGTGTTCAGCGACGCCTGGGCGGCGGCGAACGCCTCAGAGGCGTCGCGCAGGTGCCCAACGGTCGACGCCGACATATCCAGCGACTCGTACCGGTCGGCGGCCTCGGTCAGGACGCCGGCGACACCGGCGACCTCCTCGGCCCGCTCCCCGGCAGCCTCGGCGGCCTGGCTGAACGCGGCCCGGATCTCCTCAGGGCCAATGGCTTCCAGGTTCACGGTCATCTCCTTCAGATCGGTGAAGCTGTTGGTCATGGGGCTGGGCCGGGCGCCCATCCCCTGGTCGTCGTCGGTCCCCTCCGAGCGGCACAGGGCCAGAGGGAGGCCGAACGGGCCCACGACGATGTCGTGGACGTCGAGGTCCTTGCCGCACGACGAGCAGAGCTCGAACTCGAAGCCGGCGCGGATGCCCTCGATGTCGCCGGCGAGGTCGTTCGCCGGGTGGAGCTGGTCGTCCCCGGCCCCGCAGCGGGGGCAGTGGAACGGCCACATCTGGGTCGGCCCGTTGACGAGGCCGCAGGCCGCGCACCGGGTGTAGTGCTGCTCGACCGGCTGGTCCGTCTCGGCCGTCGGTGTGGTTGCGGCCGGCGCGGCGCTCGCCTCGGTCGTGGGCTCCGGCGTGGCCGCCTTGCGGTGCTCGCCGCAGTACGGGTCCTGCCCGTCGACCGGGTTGTCGCACCACTTGTCGGGGTGGCCCTCACGGACCTCGCGGTAGGCGCACTTGCCGTACAGCTCGGTGCGCAGTCGCTCCCGATCGGCCTGGGTGGTCGGCGTGGTCGGCGCAGGGGGGTCGGTGGGCGTGGTCGGCGCAGGGGTGTCGGTAGCCGTCGCGCAGGTGTGCTGGGCGCCGGCTGCCTCAGCGGCGGCGGTTGAGGCGAAACCCGACCCGTAGGCGGGGCACTTCGGGCACCGCCAGTAGTACGTGGGGACCTCCCTCGGAGGGCAGGTGTGCTTGGCCGCTGCGGCGTCGGCGGCGGGGCGAGTGGCGAAGCCCGTCTCGGTGGCGTCGCACTTCGGGCACCGCCACCGGAACGTGGGGACGTCGGGTGCCGGGGCGGGGTCGGGAACCTCCCGCAGCCGGCTGTCGTCGGCATAGCAGCGGGGACAGCGGCGCGGCATCTCGTCGGTGACGCTGGTCTTCCCGCACCGGTCGCATTTGGTGTGGTGGAACCGCTGCGGCCACTCTTTGGTCAGCGTCGGTGCAGGCGGCACCGAATCGCTGGCCACCGACTGCGACGCCGCTGCCGGCTGCTGGCGGGCCGGCGGTGCCGGCTCCTGGGCGCCGCCGGGAATCACCCTCAGCGCCGGCCGGCGCGGCGTCTGCTCGTCCGCACCGTCGGCGGCCGATTCGGCGGAATCACCGCCGGCACCGCTGCCCTGGAGGTCCTCCTGCTCACCGGTGTACTGCTCGGGGTGCTCGGTGCGGGTGTGCTCCCGGCCGGCGCCCAGCGCGTTGGCCTCGATCCGGTACGGACGGCTGGCCCACCCGCAGTGGTCGCAGTCGGCATACCAGCGGCCGTCCTCGTCGACGTCGACCACGACCCCGTCGACCGCCTGGGTGCCTCGCTTGCGGGCAACGGCGCGGCGGCGGCGGGCCCGGGACCGCTCGGTGGCGTCCTCGATCAGCCCGGCGAGATAGCCGTTGGCCGCAGCGATCGTGCTTCCGGTCCGGCCGCGCCGCCGGGGCGCTCGCCCCGGCCGGGCCGTCGGTGGCGGCCTTTTGCGCGGCGGCCTGCTGGCGGGCGCGTGCCTGCCGGCGCGGGGACTGCTTGCCCCGCACCGCGTAGGAGGCGTCCTCCAGCAGCAGCACGGCGATCTTCGCCACCGCCAGGTAGACCAGGATGTCGAAGAAGATCACTGGATCACGTCCCGGATCGTTGCGCCGAGACCACCGATGACCATCGGCAGCAGCAGCGCGCAGGTCAGCGCGGCGTGAGCCAGCTTGGCCTTGCCGCCCCCGCCGCCCTTGCCGACCGCGCCCTTGCCGGCGGCGCCGGACTTGCCGCCGCCCTTGCCGCGCAGGAACACGGCCACGACGATCGCCAGCCCGATACCTAGGGCGGTGGGGATGGCCAGGGCGACGTCCTTGGTGTCCTGGCCGATCCAGTCGCCGATCGGCTCGGCGATCGCGGTGATGCCCTTGGCGAGCCACTTGTTGACCTGCGAGACGACGTCGCCGGCGAGCAGCGCGCCGACGCCCAGGCCGGCGACGACCCGCAGGCGGGGGGTGAAGTGAAAGGCGATCGACAGGGCGATGTAGACGAGTCCGCCGATCACGATCAGGGCGCTGGTCATGGTGGTGCCTCCTCTCAGAGGGTTGCGATGAAGACGGCGGCCACCGCGGCGACGGCCACCGTGCGTAGGGGATGGGCCAGGACCCACGAGGCCAGGTGCAGCAGCCCACGGGGGATGAGCACGAGCACGGCCCAGCAGGCCATCGCGATCGCGTGGGCGTCCTGGCCCTCGCGGGCCCGGCCGGCCTGCCCGACCATTTCGGACAGTGACTCCGGCGAGCCAGTCCACACGGCGGTGACGCTCTCCCAGTCGCCCGGAATGTTACTCAGAGTAATTCCGGTACCGGAGTTGGGGCCGGAAGAAGCCGGTTCGGTTCGTGCGGTTTCGTCCTGGTTGAATTCCGGTAGGGGAGGGGCCGGCGGGGCCTCCTGCCTCTGCGGGACCAGGGAAACCACGTCCGCCGGACGCCGGAATGGAATTCGCGGCCTCGGTGACGGACGGTAGTCGTCCTCGGCGGGTAGAGCGCTCACCAGATCACCTCCTGATTGGTGTGTGGACTGTTCGGGTCGGACCCCGGGAGCGGCGGTGGTCTGCATCGCCACTCCCGAGCGGATTGGTCGAGGGGGCCGGTCAGACCGCGCGCAGCCCGGGTCGCCAGCCGGCGACCAGGGCCGCCGTCCTGGAGGCCCGAGCGCGGTCGCCCCTGCCGCCCATCACGTGCTTGTAGATCGCGTAGCCCGACGGGTCGGCGTTGAGCACACCGTCCTCGATGGCGGCCTGTACCTCGACCAGAAGCGTCCGGACGTCGTCCGGAAGACCGTCCGACCCGACACCGGCCGGGCCGTGTTTTCCCCGCTTGATCGCCGTACGGACGTCGTCGGAGGCCACCGCTGGCGGCGGGGTGATCTTGAGGTCAGCGAGCCGCGAAGCGCCCTCCCACGGCCGGGCGGCGGCGACGTAGGAATCGAACAGACCGATCAAGAAGGCGGTGCCGGCGCAGCCGACCGGGCCGATCGCGTGGGGCAGCGCGGTCAGCAGACCGTCCCAGCCGCCATGCCAGCCGCCGATGATGTTCAGGGCAAGGGACAGGCCCAGCGCGGTCCACTCGGCGAAGGCGGCCTTCCCGTCAACGTCGCCACCGGATGAGCGCAGCACCGCCCGACCGATGATGATCAGCGCGACCACCGCGATCAGCGCAGGCTCCATCGCCCACGACGCCCACCAGGCGGCCGTGCCGGCCTGCAGGTCGAGCAGCCGCACGACGCCGGCCTGCACGCCGGTGGTCGACCAGGCGGCGAACGCTGTGAGGACTGGGATGCCAGCCAGCAGGGCGACCTGGCGCACCTTGGCCACCCGCAGGGCCCGCATCTCCGCCGACCCCTGGATCTCCGCCCGGATCCGCGCCCGCTCCCCAGATCGGGTCGCCCGCCGGTACAGCTCGGCCAGCTCTGTAGCCTCGCTCGCGTCACGGTCGCGCTCACGACGCTGTCGCGCCTCGATCCGCTCCCGCTCCTCCACCCGGGCCAGCGCGACGCGGTGCTCGACGTCCTGCGCTCGCCGCGCCCGCTCATCCTCACGGCGGACGTCCACGACCGCGCGGGCCTCCTCCAACCGCTCACGCAGCTTGTCGGCCGACCCGGCAACCTGGCGACGCCAGCGGCGTGATGCCGCCTCAACCAGCTCGGGCTCGGGCTCGGGCTCGGGCTCCGGCTCGGGCTCGGGCATCACCGGGGCGGGGACCGGCGCCACGGACGGTGCGAACACCACGGGTGTTTCGACGGCAGACGGCGCGCTGGCGGGCACCGCGCCGGCCGGCACGAGCAACTCTCCACGACGCTCGAACTCCGCGCCCATGTCCAGCGCCCGCCACGACGGCGGCGTCGGGTACGTCAGGTCCTGGTCGACGCTCACCGCGCCACCTCCAACAGACTCTGAGCGGGTGCTGGCACTCGCTCGTCGGCGATCAGCGCCCGACCGGCGCCCAGCAGCTCGCGGGCGATCTCGTCCTCGGCGCACGACTGGTGACACGCCGCGCCCTTGGCGTCGCGCATCTTGGTGTTGGTGGCGCAGACCCGGCAGGGCAGAGACCGGTCACGGTCGTAGTGGCCCGGCGCGGTCCAGTCGAGGTGCACCCGCACTACCAGCAGCCCGGCCATCACGACACCCCCCCTCGTCGGGCTCGAACCTGCGCGAGCAGCTCCCGGCCCAGCGCGTCGAGGTCGGCCTCGTCGACGTCGACCGCGAGAGGGTGGCGGCGGTCGTCGACCCAGCGGGCAACCCGCCGGCTAGCCAGCACCACGCCGACCAGGCCGACAGCGACGACGGGGGAGTAGACGAGCTGCTCGGGCACCGCGCTGGCGTGCTCGGCGTACCGGTGCGCCGCTGCCACCGTGACGGCGGCCGGCCCGGCCGCAGCCACACCGACGACCGCGGCCCGGGTCAGCCGGCCCGCGTGCCGTCCATCACCGTCACTCTGGTCGGCCCATCGCGTGATCTGGTCGACGCCCGGCCAGCGGCCGTCGCGGCCCTCGCTGCACCAGGCGGCACCGCAGGAGGGGCACGTCCACCCGCCGGCCACCCGGATCAGCACCATGTCGTCCAGCGGGCACAGCGCTCCGACGTCGTCCAGGCGCAGCGGCGGGGGCACCTCGAACACGGTGCGCAGCAGAGGCCCGTCCAGGGGCGGCCGGCAGGCCGTCGCACGCTCGTTGATGCTGGTCATGCGGTCACCCCCAGCGCGCTCGTCAGGGCCGCCAGCTCCCGCATCCGCAGCAGCGGACGCTGCTCCACCTCGGGCAGCTCCGTCAGCACGCAGTGCTCGACCAGACCGTCACCGCCACGCCCCTTGGCCTCGTACGCGGCAGCGTCCGCCGCCGCCATGACCCGAGCCCGGTCCTCCCCAGCGGTCGCGTGGACCGCACCGACGCTGGCCGTCACCGTCACCGTCACGCCGGCGGCGACCTCGATCGGCCCCGCCAGGGCCTGGATGACCTCCGCGCCGAGAATCTGCGCCAACGGCGCCGGCGACGGCGACACCAGCACGAACTCGTCACCGCCGATACGGGCGACCACCGCTCCGTCGATGTCCTCCAGCAACTCACGCAGCCGGCGGGCGATCTCGACCAGCAGCGCGTCGCCGGCGGCGTGGCCGTAGGTGTCGTTGACCGGCTTGAACCGGTCCAGGTCCACCAGGACCAGGTCGAAGGACTCGCCGTCCAGCTCGTCGAGCGTGGCCGTCAGGCCAGCGCGGTTCGCCAGACCAGTCAGCGGATCTGTGGTCGCGCCCCGCTGGGCCTCGACCAGCCGAATCCGCTGCGACCGGGCAACCTGCGCGGCCCACACGTGCCCCACCAGCGACAGCGCGCCAACGGCCGGCAGCAGCATCTTGAGTGCCCTCACTGGGTCACCTCCGACCCAGTCGCCGAGGCGTACGCCTCGCGGATCTCGCGGGAGATCCGACCGCGGTCCCGGACCTTGTAGCCGTTGGCCAGGGCCCATTCCCGGATCGCCGCCCGCTCCTTCTTGTCAGCACTCCGGTTCGGTGATGCTGCGGAATCGCGGCCGGTGATGCGCAGCGCCTGGCGCACCTGCGCCAACTGGGCGGCGAGCGCGGCCTCCTTCTCGGCCAGCTCCGCCCGCTGCTTCTCAGCGGCCTCACGCTGCTCGCGCTGTGTCTGCTCGGCCTCGATCCGGCCGGTCAGCTCCTCCACCAGCCCGCCGATACGCTCGGCCAGGTGCCGGGTCCGTGCGGCGTCGCTGCCGTTGGCCAGGGCCAGCAGCTGCTCCAGCGTCCGTGGCGGCCGGGCCTGCGCCGGGGTCTTCTCGGCGGGCGCGGTCTGCCCGATGGGGACGCCGGGACCAGCGATGATCCGGATGCCCATCGGGACGCGCTGTGCGGGGGCCGGCGTGCCAGCAGCGGCCCGCCGCAGGGCGTCCATGTTGCCGTTGACCGGCGTGGCCGTCTTCGGGGTGCTCATGCTGGCATCACCGCCGACAGCGGCAGCAGCCCGCGCAGGGCCCGCAGGGCCTTGTGCTGGATGGCCTTGATCGCTGCCGGCGTGCGGCCCATGACCTCGGCCGTTTCTTCGATCGACAGCTCCCGCAGGAACCGCAGGACGATGCACTGCCGCTGGTGCTCGGCGAGCTGGTCGACGCCCGCGAGCAGCGCCTCGCGGGTCAGTCGGTCCAGGGCCGTCTGCGCCGCGTCGGTCACCTGTCCGACCTGGGTGGCGTCGTGGATGTCCGCCATCGGCACCTCGAAGCGCTGCCGGAACGACGTTTGGTGGTTGGCCACCAGGTTCCGCGCGATCGTGGTCAGCCACGCGGCGAAGTTGCCAGTCGGACGGCTGAACGAGGCAAGGTTGTGCAAGGCCCGCACGAACGTCTCCGAGGTCAGGTCCTCGGCGGTCTGCCGGTCGAGCACCCGGCGGTAGACGAACCGGAACACCTCGTCGACGTAGCGGTCGTAGACAAGGCCGAACGCCTCAATGTCACCGGCCTGAGCCCGCACCACCAGCGCAGACACGTCGTTGTCCGTCGATCCAGGTCGGGTCTGCACCGGATGATTCCGGGCAGCACGTACCCTCATTGCTGGCATCTGTTGCTCCTTGAGAGATGGGGTTGGATGCCATCCGGGGGCTCGGCGGGGCGCAATCCCGCCGGGCCTTCTTGCTTGGTAGGCGCACTGAAGGACTATTAGGTACTCATTGACCAGACAATGCGCTTGGTGTTGATGGTGCTACTGAGACCCAAGCGACGTCAAGGGGTAAGGGCAACATTGACTAGACAATGTTCAACCGCATGAGTAAGACTCAGAAGGTGGACACGTTCAGGGGGGCCTCACTGCCGGCGTACCAACGGATCGCCGCAGCTATCCGGGACAAGATCGCCTCAGGCGAGTTGGCCGGTGGCCAGCAACTCCCGACCGAGCTGGAACTCGCCGAGCAGTGGGGCGTCGCGCGGCAGACTGTCCGCAACGGGATCGCCGTGTTGGTCTCCGAAGGGCTGGTGGTCGCCCGCCGGCCGCTTGGGCACTTCGTGCGCAAGCGGGAGCACATGCTGTACCGCCCGCAGGGGGAGTCCCGCGATCAGCCCGCGAGCCCTGAGATGGACCGGTTCTGCCAGCAGATCATCGAAGAGGGGCGCGTCCCGAGCCAGACGATCGACGTATCCCTGGTGCAAGCGCCCCCTGACATCGCAGAGCGGCTGAGGGTGGATCCTGGCACCGTCGTCGTCGCCCGCCGCCGGGTGCGCTACATCAACGGCGAGCCGATCAACATCAACGATTCCCACTTCCCGCTCGACATCGTCAAGGACTCCGAGATCATGTCGCCGGCCGACGTCGCCCGTGGCACGAACCAGGCGCTTGCCGACCTCGGCTACCCGCAAGACCGCGCGATCGATGAGATCTACACCCGGATGCCGACGCCCGAGCAAATCCGCCGGCTCGATCTTGGTCCCGGCACGCCGGTGGCCGTCCACTACGTCACTGGCTACGTCGCAGACGGCACACCGGTGCGATGCACCGTCAATGTGCTGCCCAGCGACCAACATGTCATCGTCTTCGAGCGCAAGTTCGAGCGGACATGGAGCTGAACCAGCTTTGACATTGATCATCCGTCCCGCGACCAACAACGACGAGTTCGAGGTCGCCATGGGGCTCCTCACCCAGCGGATCCAGTGGCTACGTGATCGCGGGTCGGACCAGTGGGCAACGTGGGAGAAATGGCGGACCAAGTTGGTCCCGGCGCTCGCGGCGGGGGACATCTGGTTGCTGTGGGATCGCGACGAGGCAATCGGCACGGTCACTGTCGAGTTCACCGGCGATCCGGACTTCTGGACACCCGCCGAGCTGGCAGAACCAGCTGCCTATGTCTCGAAACTGGCGGTCCGCCTGGATCGAGCCGGGCAGGAGCTTGGCGCGCTCCTCTTGGCCTGGGCTGGGGACCTGGCCTTTCACCAGGGCTGCCGATACCTTCGCCTGGACGCGTGGAAGACCAACGAGGCCCTGCATACCTACTACCTCTCGCGCGGCTGGACCTACCTTCGGACCTCCAGTCATCCCGGACGTCGGTCGGGAGCGCTGTTCCAGCGGTCCGCCGCACCGATGGCTCCACAACCTGTCGGGCTGCGCACGATCGCGCGACGCGACGGACAGGGCTTCGCAGAGTGAATGCGCGTAGAGGGTCTGGCCAGGGGTATCCTGCCGGTATGGCCAGCCAGAACCCGGACACCGGAACCGACACCACGGCGATGCTCGCCGCGGTCGGAATCGAGGTGACCGAGGAAGGTAAGGCGCGCGCCCGACGCCGCCTGGACGACGCCCGCGCCCGATGGACTCCCGCGCTCGAAGCGGAAGCCCGCGAGCAGCTCGGCCTCCCGGCCCGCGCCGCGTGACCGACCCGACCGTCAGGGTCATTCTCGACGCGTCCGCGATCATCGCGTTCTGTCGTGAGTCGATCGACGTGGGTGAGGTCATCGCCGAGGTCGCCGACGAAGACGGCTGCGTGTTCGGCCTGCCGGTGCTGTGCCTCGCCGAGGCGGCCCGTGTCGTCGCCGACCAGGACCGCTTGGCGCTGCTCGTCACCCACCGCGCCGCTGAGGTGCTCAGCCCGGATCCGGACAGTTGGCGCGCTCTCGCGGTCACCCTCGACACTGTGGGCCGGGTCGACGCGGCCAGCGCGGTGCTGGCCGCGATCGACCTGGGCTGTCACGTCCTGACCGGCCAGCCCGGGTTGTACGGCGGCATCGCCGGCGGCGGCCCGGTCATCGCGATCTGACTCCGACGGCCGGGCCCGCGCCGCTGACCATGCCTTAGATGGTGAGGGCGAACAGGTCGAGCTGCTCACCGGGGTCGGCCGGCCGGCACGCTGTCCACACCGCGTGGCCGGCTCGGGAGCAGCCGTCGACGACGTCGGTCCAGCCGGCACCACGGAATCCGCCCGGGTGGTCGCGCCAGGCAATGACGGCCTGCTCGCAGCGCCCGATCAGCTCGTCGGTGACCCGGCCGTTGTCGAGGACGTTGCCCAGGTCGGTCCAGGCCAACCGCAACGGGTGGTGGAGGTCTCCGTCGGTGATCTCGATCCGTGCCCGGGTGAGGCGGAGCATCCGGCCGGCGGGCAGCGTCTGTCCGGCGTACTCGGGGGCGAGTCGGCGGGCGTCTCGGGTGCGCCAGTAGGTCAGGGGGTCGATGGCGTGCCCGCACGCGGTGATCCCGACGGCCCAGGCCAGCAGTGGGCGGTGAGTGGCCGGGGTGGCGGTGGCGAGGATGGTGCGGGCGTCGGCCCGGTGGCTGCTGGTCATGGTGATCTCCCGCGTTGTGGCTGGGGCAGGTGGCGGCCTGGTGCCCGTGATCGCCGAGGCGCACCGCTGGCCAGCGGCCGGGGTGCTCGGGGACGGGCGAGGGTTGACGGCGGGCCGACCCACGTTCGGGGTCGGCCCGCTTCGCGTCTACGCCGGGAGAGCGGCGACGTCTTCGGTCGGGTCGAAGTCGCTGCCGTCGTATCGGGCCGCAGCGGCGTACAGGGCAACGGTGATGGTGCGCAGGGGGGCGCACTGGCCGTACCAGGTGATCAACTCCCCGCCGCCCATCTGCTCGAATGCCGGGTCTGCCTGCTCGGTGAGGTGGTCCCCGAGCACGCTGATGGTCGCCTCGGCGAGGTCGTAGCAGCGAGGGCTGCCGGTGAGATGCCGGGCAGCGGCACGGATCGCGCTACGAACCAGGTAGCCGATCTTGCCGGGGTGCTGCGTCAGGCGGCCGGCGGCGGCGCGCAGCGTGACGGCCGGACCGAACGTGCCGGTGAGGAAGGGGCAGGTCGAATCACACGGCTCGTCCTGGGTGGCGGCACCGCAGCCGACGCACTCGTTGTTGTGGTCGAACTCCGCGGCCGGGATGACGTGCCGCTGGTCTGCCGCCTCGTACTCGCGGACCAGGGCACCGAGCACGTCGCGGACGTTGAGGGTCTTCCCGGCGGCAGTGCGGCAGTCCGCCGCGTATCGGGCGAGGTCGGTGGTGTCGATCCAGGTGCCGCCGATGGGCTGGAAGTGCGAGCTGCTGCTGATGTAGCCGATGAAGTGCTCGCCGAGCATGAGCCGGGCGCGGGTTCCACCGGTCCCGGGAACGGGGCGGACGTCGGTGACGCGCAGCTCGGTGTGGGGGACGACGAGGCCGGTGTGGGGCAGGGTGGTGGGCTCGCCGGTCAGGCTGGCGTTGATCAGCTCGATGGGGCGCGGCTGGGTGCGCAGGCAGGTGCGGCAGTCGATGGGGTCGGTGATCGCCTCGCCGGCGCGGACGTCATCGCCGCGACCGCTGGCACCGCACCAGGCGGCGACGTAGCGAGGACTGCCGTCGGGGCTGGTGATGCTGCTCAGGCTGCCCAGGTGCACGGCCTTCCCGCGCCCGACGCGGACGGGGGCGAGTTGGACGGGGCGAAGCGAGTTCGTCGTACCCTGGATCATGGAACTCCCTTTCACGGAGGGGCTGTTCTTCCTGGTCCGGCTGGGTGGTGGCTCACCTGGCCGGACCGTTCCTTGTCCCTCTATCGTACAGGAAAAGGTACAGAAAAAGCTGCCCAAGGGGTCTTTTTCTGTACCTTTTTGCCGTACGGTGAGGGGCATGAACAGCGAATCTGAGGTGCGTCGGCCAGAGGTGTCGGCGGGAATGGCGGCGGCCCGGGACCGGGGTGTGCGGCTGGGTCGTCCGCCAGCGCCGTTGCCGCCCTCGGCGACCCGGGCGGTGCAACTGCGCGGTGACGGGCTGTCGCTGGCCGCGATCGCGACGGCGTTGAACACCGAGCAGGTGCCGACGCCGTCCGGGAAGGGGCAGTGGGCCAAGAGCAGCGTCAAGTACGTGCTCGACCGGCACGACGCCGCTCAGGGGTCGGTGTAGGCCCTTGTGGACGGGGTTTGCGGGCTTGCCCGCGCACGGTGCCGGGGTGGGGTGGGATCTCCTCGTGTCGGCCGATCTCCGATCGACCGGGCCGGCTCTGGGACGCCAGGCTCGGCGTAGCCGACCGCGAAGCGGCTTGGCCTGGCCGTCCCAGAGGTGGTCTGGTAGCCCTCTGGGCGGCCGGCGCGAGGGGATCCCACCCCTGGGTGACCACTCACTCACCTGGCGCTTTGGTCCCTGCCGGATCTCCGAGAGAGGCCCCGCCGGAGGCGTCGATATTGGAGGGCGCGACCACGGCGCCCCGGGCGCCGGTCCGCGTTACCTGGGCCGGCCCGCTGCCTCTGTTGGTGATTCCGCGGCATCGCCCCTCGCTGCGGTGGCGGCGCTCACGCGGCCTGTGCGGGGCGTGAGACGCACCGGGGAGTACCCAGGGAACCGGCCCGCGTTTCGATCCCGCTCGACATGCTGGTTACGGTGTGATCAAGCGATCACATGGGGGAGCGATGGCTGACGACGCCGCTGTGCCGATGGCCGCGCCGGACGCGGAGGACCTGCCCGACGGGCTCGCCGCCGGCCTGCAATCGCAGATCGACGACCTGACGGCCACACTGGAGCACCACCAACGCCTGTTCGAGTCGTTGCGAGCGCGCGGGCTGCTGCCCACCGAGCACGACGACGGGCGGCCGTGATGACGGCGCCGGACCAGCCGACGGCCGGGCCAACGCGGGAGGTCGCCGAGCGTGTGGCCGCCTCGGTCGACCGGACTGCCGCGCTCCGCAGCCGTGCCGGGTCGCTGGCCGCTCAGGTCGCTGGCCCGCCTCGTCTGACGGGAGTCCCGGACGCGCGGCGGCAACGCCTCCTGGCCGTTCAGCGCGCGGCGGCCGAGTTCTACCGCGCCCAGCTCGACCGGCCTGACGGCGCGTCGCCGGCCCGGTGGCTAGCTGCCCAGGGCGTTCCGGTCGACGGGCGGTGGGCGGTTGGGTACGCGCCGGACCGGCCGGCCGCGCTGGTCAACGAGCTGCGGCGGCAGGGCTTCACCGATGTGGAGATCCGGGCGTCCGGCCTGGCGGCGACCGGCCGCAGCGGGCAACTGGTCGACCGCTTCCGTAACCGGGTGATGGTCGGCGTCCGCGAGCACCGGGATCCGGACCGGCCGGTGGTCGGCTTCGCCGGCTACGCACCCCCCGGGGTGCCGGACGTGGCGCCGGTGCTGCACAGCCCCGCCACGGCGGTGTTCCGGCCGGCCGAGGTGGTGTTCGGGCTCGCCGAGCAGCCTGAGCGCACCGGCCGGTCGGTGGTGGCGCGTACCGCGTTGGAGGCCATCGCTCTGGCCGAGCGCGGCGAGGGTGCTCCGCTGGCGGTGGCCGCGTGCGGTCCGGCCTTGACCGGGCCGCAGGTCGCGGCGCTCACCGCGCAGGCGGATCCGGCGGCCGGCGTCGCGGTGGTCGTCGACGAGGACGGCAGCGCCGACGGGCGCAGGTCCGCGGCACGGGCCTTCCACGTGCTCGACCCGGCGGTGGCCCGGCACCCGCAGCGGCCGGGCCCGGTGCTGGCCGCCGCTGTGGACGGCGAGGACACCTGGCCGCTGGTGGAGGTCGTGGTCACCGCCCGAGTCGACTGGGCCGTGCGTACCTTCACCACGGCGGCGGGCCGGGAGGTCGCCGCTCAGTCGATCCGCGCGATGCTGCACGGGCAGCCTGACGACGTCGCCGAGCCGTTGGCCGCGTACGCCGCTGGCCGCCTCGGTGTCCCGGTCGACCCGACGCCGGCGACGCCCCGGCCGGCCGTGACCCCGCAGACGGCGGTCCCGGCGCCGGTGCCGGCGGTCCTCGACGCGCGGCGACCACGACAGGCCCGCCGGTCGGCGCTGACACCGACCAGCCGCCCACCGCGCCAGAGAAGACGGAGACAGCAGAGGATGAACCGGTACGGGGCGCAAGCCCAGAGGCACTGGCAGACGTACCTTCCGAACCGGTACGCGGCGCTGATAGCCGACGGGACGGACCTGAACAGCTTCTTCTCGACTTTGGGGGACCAGGCGACCCACCAGATCGAGGACCTGACGAGACAACTGGCCGGCCCGGACCCGGCCGGCGAGGGATACCTGGACAAGCTGGGCCGGCTCAACGAGGCCCGGATGGCGGCCGAGGAACAGGTGCTGCCGGAGCTGATCCTGCTCGACCCGGAGACGAACGAGACCAACCCGGCGGCGACACAGACCCCAGCGTCGGAACCGCGGGCGGATCAGGACGACTGGATCCCGATGGTGGAGGACCCGACCGATCCGCGCTGGCAGGAGATCGCGGAGCAGGAAGCCGCGATGAACGACGACAGCGAGCCGCCCGCCCGCAGCTAGACGCCGCACCACCGGCCGCCGAGCCGGCAGCGCCGGTTGAGGTAGCCGAACCGGACGCGCCACCAGAGGCGCACGCACCAGCTCCGGCGCCCGATCCGGACCGGCCGGTGTCGTTCACCCCGAGAGGGCAGCAGGATCTGGCCCCTCGGGGTGAGGTGGCCCGACTCAACGCCAACCTGGCGGCGCTTCGCACCCTTCGCACGATTCAGGCCGAGGACCGGCCGGCTACCGCCGAGGAACAGGCGGTGCTGGCCCGCTGGTCGGGGTGGGGTGCGGTGCCCGGGGTGTTCGAGGGCCGCACCGAGCACCGCGACTACGCGCGGTTCGCGGCGGAACGCGAGCAACTGCGGCAGGTGCTCGACGAGCGGGAGTACGCGGCGGCCGAGCGCAACACCCTGAACGCGCACTACACCGACGCGGCGTACGTCCGCGCCATCTGGGACGCGGTCATCGGCCTCGGGTTCGAGGGCGGCGACGTACTGGAACCGGGCTGCGGGCCGGGCACCTTCATCGGCCTGGCGCCCGGCGGCGCCCGGATGGTCGGGGTGGAGGTGGAACCAGTCACCGCCGGGATCGCCGCCGCGCTCTACCCGCACGCCACCATCCGCACCGAGTCGTTCGCGGCCACCCGCGCACCGGCCGCTGCCTTCGACCTGACGATCGGCAACGTGCCGTTCGGGAAGTTCGCGCTGGCTGACCGGCGACACAACCCGGGCAAGCACACGATCCACAACCACTTCCTGATCAAAAGCCTGCACCTGACCCGGCCCGGTGGGCTCGTGGTGGCGCTGACCTCCCGCTACACCATGGACGCCGCGAATCCGGCCGCCCGGCGGGAGATGGCGGCCCTGGCGGATCTGGTGGCCGCCGTGCGGCTGCCGACCAGCGCGCACGAAGCCGCCGCCGGCACCAAGGTCGTCACCGACCTGCTGATCCTGCGCCGGCGTGAGCCCGGCCGCGAGCAGGCGGGGATGGCCTGGGAACAAACCCAGGAGATCGACGCACCGGACGGCGAAACCATCCACGTCAACGAGTTCTTCGCCCGCCGGCCCGACCGGATCCTCGGTGAGCTGTCCGTCGGCCGGGGCGCCCACAACGCGAAGGACCTGCTCGTCACCGGCACCGGCGACACCGCCGCCGACCTGGCCCGGGTCCTGGGCGACGTGGTCGACGAGGCCCGCCTCGCCGGGTTGACCCTGACCCCGCGCGTCGAGACCGGCCCGGCCGCTCCGGTCGCGGTCCTGGCCGCCGTCGGCCGCGAAGAGGGCCACATCGAAGCGCTCGACGACGGCGGCTTCACCACCGTCGTGGCCGGTCAGGTCGTCGAGCACAAGGTGCCCGCCACCCAGGCCGACGAGCTGCGGGCGCTGCTGCTGCTGCGCGACACCGTCACGGCCCTGCTGCAAGCGGAGTCGTCGTCGCTGGACGACGGCGACGAACACCCTGACGGGCCGCCGGCCGGCTCCGCGGCGTTCCTACGGATCCGACTGAACACCCTCTACGACTCCTACGTCGAGCAGTACGGCTTCCTGAACCGCTACGACACCTACACCCGGCGGCAGCGCAACAAGGCCACCGGTGAGCTGGAGACGATCCTCGATGAGGAGACCGGCCAGCCGAAGCTGTACCGCAACTACCCCCAACTCGCCGGATTCCGGGGAATCGACCCGTACGCCGCCACGGTGTTCGCCCTGGAGAACTTCAACGACGACACCCGCACCGCCACCAAGGCGGACATCTTCAGCAAGCGGGTCATCCTGCCCCGGGCACCCCGGCTGGGCGCCGACAGCCCCGAAGACGCCCTCGCGATCTGCCTCGACGACCACGGCATCGTGCTGCTGCCGGAGATCGCCCGGCTCCTCGGCGTCGACGAGCTCCAAGCCCGCGAAGCCCTCGGTGAGCTGGTCTACGACGATCCCGGCACCAGCCGCCTGGTCGAAGCCGCCGCGTACCTCTCCGACAACGTCCGCGCCAAGCTCGATCAGGCACTGGTCGCCGTTGAGGACGACCCGAAGTTCGAGGTCAACGTCCGTGCCCTGCAACGGGTCCTGCCCCGCGACGTCGGCCCCGGCGAGATCATGGTGTCCCTCGGGGCCCCGTTCATCGACTACACCGAAGTGCAGGCGTTCCTCCAAGAGATCCTGCACGATCCGCGGCTGAGGGTGACGCACCCCGGCGGATCAGACTGGCAGGTCAAGGGCAGCCGAACCGGAGTGCTCGCCCGCTCAACCTGGGGCACCGCCGGTATGGCCGCCCCCGACTTGGCGCAGCGTTTGTTGACCAAGACCCCGATCCGGGTCTTCTACGAGATCGAGAAGGGCAAACGGGCCCTCGACGTGGAGGCGAGCGCCGCCGCGCAGGCCAAGGCCGTCGAGCTGGAGGACCGGTTCGAGTCATGGGTGTGGGAAGAACCGGAGCGGGCCGCCCGCATCGCGGCCACCTACAACCGGATGTTCAACGCCCACGTGCCCCGCTCGTACGTCGGCGCGCGGCGCAGCCTGCCCGGCATCTCGGTGGAGTTCAAACCCCGACCGCACCAGATCGAGGCGGTCACCCGGATCGTCAACGAACCCGGAGTGGGCCTGTTTCATTGCGTCGGCGCCGGCAAGACCGCCGTGATGGCGATCGGCGCGATGGAGCTGAAGCGGCTCGGGTTGGTCAACAAGCCCGCCATCGTCGTGCCGACGCACCTACTCGAACAGTTCTCGCGGGAGTTCCTCCAGATCTACCCGCAGGCCCGCGTGCTGGCCGCCGGGCAGGACGACACCAACGCCGCCCGCCGGCAACGGTTCGTGGCCCGCTGCGCCACCGGCAACTGGGACACCGTCATCATGGCCGCCAGCTTCTTCGAGACCCTGCGGCTCTCCGACGACGAGCAGCAGCGCTTCCTCGACGGGGAGCTACAAGAACTCCGGGACAAGATCGAACGAGCGCACGCGCAGGCCATCGCCAACGACGAAGAACCGAGCCGCAACGCCGCCGTCAAGCGTCTCCAAGGTGCCCTGGTCCGCCGGGAGGAGAAAATCAAGGCGAAGTTCGACAAGCCGACCGACCCCGGCGTGACGTTCGACCAGACCGGCGTCGACTTCGTCTTCCGCGACGAATGGCACGACCTGAAGAACGACACGATCATGTCCAGCATCGTCGACGCCAGCAACGACGGCTCAGACCGGGCGATCGACTTCCGCGCCAAGCTCGACTTCCTCCGCCGCCGCTACGGCCAGCGAGTGGTCTGCGGAGCCACCGCCACCCCGATCGCCAACTCGGTGCGCGAGCTGTACGTCGTCACCCGACACCTGCGCCCGGACCTGCTCGAAGCCACCGGCACCATGGACTTCGACACCTGGGCATCGGTGTTCGGCAAGGTCGTCACGACGGTCGAAATCTCGCCCACCGGCAGCGGTTTCCAGACCAAGTCACGGCTGGCGAAGTACACCAACGCCGCGGAGCTGTCGCTGATGCTGCGCACCTTCGGCGACATCCGCACCCCCGAAGACCTGCAACTGCCCACCCCGCTGCTGAGCGTCAACGCCGACGGGCACCGCGCCCCGCACGTCATCCCCATCGACCCAGCACCTGAGCTGGTCGACTTCATCGCCACACTCGACGACCGCGTCGAGTGGTGCCGCGACAACCCCCGCGAACGGGAGATCGACAACATCCTGAAGATCTCCGGGGAGGCGCGGGCCGCGTCGCTGGACCTACGGCTGCTCGGCCTGGACCAGAACACCCCAGGGAAAATCGACGTGGCGGCCCGCAACATCGCCGAGATCTGGCAGGCACACCGCGAGACCCGCTACCTGGTCGACCCGGACGCCGCCACCCCAATCGAGCATCCCACCCCGGGTGCCCTGCAGATCGTGTTCTGCGACCTGGGCACCCCGAAGCCGAAAAACCCGGATCGGTGGACGGCGTACGAGGCGCTGCGCGATCGGCTGGTCGAGCTGGGGATGCCCCGCGAAGCCGTCAGGTTCATCCACGAGGCCAACAACGACAAAGAGAAGGCCAACCTCTTCTCCGCCTGCCGCAACGGTGACGTGTCAGTGCTCATCGGCTCGACCGGCCGAATGGGCACCGGCACCAACATCCAGAACCGGGCCGTCGCCCTGCACCACCTCGACTGCCCGTGGCGGCCGGCGGACATCACCCAACGCGACGGCCGGATCATGCGCCAGGGCAACCAGAACGCCGAGGTCAGCATCTACCGCTACGTCGTCACCGGCTCCTTCGACGCCTTCAGTTGGCAGACCGTCGCCCGCAAGGGCGGCTTCATCGACCAGATGATGCGCGGCACCGTCGGAAGAGAGATCGAGGACGTCTCCGACGAGACCCTCCAGGCCCACCAGATCAAGGCGATCGCCACCGGCAACCCGCTGCTCATCGAGAAAGAGGAGTTGGGGATGGAGCTGGCCCGCCTGGAACGGGCCAACCGATCCCACCACAACACCCACGCCGCCCTGGAGAAGCAGATCCGGGAGCTACACCAGTGGATCGCCGTCGACGAGCGGCGCATCGAGGCCCTGGACCAGACGATCGCCCAACGCCAGGACATCCGCGGGGAGAAGTTCCGGATGACCGTCGCCGGTCACCAGCTCGACAAGCGCCCCGACGCCGGCCGGGCGTTGCAGCACGCCCTCACCGCCGCGTCCGCCGGCCTCGGCTCCACCGAGCAGCGCGACCGGGTGCCACTGGCAGAGCTGGGCGGCTTCGCCATCACGGCCACCATCTGGAACGGCCGCGACGGGGTCCTGGTCTCCCTTACCGTCAACGACGACTCCGGCATGAACACCGTGCTGTCGCTGGCCGACGCCACCACCGGTGACGCCACCGGCCTCATCCGCCGCCTCGAACACCACCTCGCCGCCCTGGAGGGCCGACGCGGGCAGCTCGTCGCCAACATCGCACGCCAACGGGAAGAGATCGAACGGGCCCACACCCAGCTCGGCCAGCCCTTCGCCCGCCACGACGAACTCGTCGACACCCGGCACCGGATGCGGGCCGTCTCCGCTGCCGTCGACGCGATCGCCGACCTCGACTCCGCCCCGGTCAACACCGCCGCCGCACCCGCCGTGCCGGTCACCCTCGACGACTCCTGGATGCCCGAGCAGGTGCGCGACAGCCTCACCGACGACGAACGCACCTGGCTGGCCACCCGGGTTCACCGCGTCGCCAACGCCGGCACGCTGCAAGGCGCCGCCCGAGCCCAGGACGACGTCGCCGCGTTCGCCGTCACCTTCGACAAGGCGCTCACCGCCATGCTCGGCGACCCGAACGAGCCCGGCCTCTCAGTGGCGATCTTCCTCAAGTGCGACGACCCCGACTGGCGAGCGAGCTTCTTCAACGCCGCGCGGCAGGCCGTCCACGACGCCGTCCGGGCGACACCACCACCGTCGCCGGACTCGCCGCCCAGCGCGCAGCCCACCGTGGCGGCGAATCAGCAGCAGGCAGCGACCCCGCTGACACCGGCCGCCATCCTCGCCGCCACCACCCAGCAGGACCGGGCGTTGCTGGACGCCTGCACCAGGCAGGCGGTACGCGCCGAGCAGGTTCAGGCCGCCGCTCGCGCCGGCGACGAGGCCGCGTTCGGTGCCGCGTTCGGTGCCGCCATGACCACCGCCATCGGCCAGCTCGACAACCGTGCCGACGTCGTGCGGCTCGTCGAGCTGCACGGCGACGAGGCGTTTCGGACCGGGCTGACCAACCTCGTCTGGACCAAGCTCACGCCACGGCAATCCGGCCAGCCAGGTGAGGCCGCCTCGCGGCCGGCCACCGCGGCCGCCGTCGCCGCCAAGGCGTTCGTCCCTGGCGGGCAGACCGCGTCGTCCACTGCCGCAGCTGCCACGGCGGCACCCGTCTCTCCCGCGCCCGTCCAGCGGGGCATGGACCACGACCACGCGCGATGATGGTTGACCACTTATGTCCGCTTCGCCGGTAACGGGGTCACATGGTCTCGGTCCGGCGCTGAGATGGTCACCGGCACGCGCCGGTTTCGCCGTCCGGCTTCCGCTGTTCCGGTTCTTCCCCCTGCATTGGTCCTCAGCATGGCTCTCGTCAGCGGCTCTCGGCACTCGGTGATCGGCAGGTGTACTCGTCATTGCACCCGCTGTGGGGTGCGGTTTAGCGGGTAGTGGTTCGTTTGTTTGGCGCGGGTCGTACGGCAAGACTGTGGCCCATGACCAAGCAAACGAGGCAGACCTCGTTCAGCAAGCGGCCGGCCCCCGTCACCGGGGGACAGACCCGGAGCGCTTTGCTCACCCGAGCCAAACGTGCTGCTGTACCGCTGCGCAAAGTATTCGTCCAGCTGCCCCAGAGCGCCGAAACCCGGCCAGGGCTGCTCGCGCCGTTCATCACTGCGGGCGACCTGCGCGGCCTGCGCGCCTACCTGATGGTCGTGGCAGCCAGCAGTGCCACCAACGAGCAGGGCACCTGGACCACGGAGCTGGACAGCCTGGTCTGGGCCCGGCTGTTCGACGCGCACAAGGACGCCGAGCACGCCGCCGCCCGGACTGCGGCCTGGCGGACCCTGACCCGGCTGCAGGACAAGGGCCTGATCGAGTGCAGCCGCACCAAGGGCAGCCGCAACATCGCCGTCACCCTGTTGCGCGAGGACGGGAGCAAGCAGCCGTACACCCGGCCCGGCGCTGCGGACAAGGACGCCTACCTGCAGCTGCCCATCGGGTTTTGGACCAAGGGTTACGACGAGAAGGTCAACCTGCCCGGGCTGGCTATGTTGCTGGCGATCTGCAACGAACGCAGCTGGGCCGCCTTCCCCGCTGAGTGGATGCCGACCTGGTACGGCTGGTCCGCCGACACCACCCTGCGCGGGCTGAAGAACCTGCGCGAGCACGGGCTCATCGAGCAACGCGAGCGCTTCAAGAAGGCGGCGCTGACCGCGCCGGGCTCGACCCTGTTCTACGAGTACCGTCCCGCCCGGCTACTGCGTCCGGCGGTCCAGGCCCGCCCAGTGGGAGCGACGGCGTGAGCGCGAAGAACCCGACCCCGGCCGGGGATCCCGGCCGTGAGCCCCTACTGCGCATCCAGCTCACCGTCCCCAGGTCGCTGTGCTGGATGCTGACCGGCGCCCTGCTCGGCAACCTCAACGACCTCGGGCCTCTGCTTCAGGGCCTCGGGCGGTTGCTGCTCTAAACAGCTCTGGTCGGGTGTGCCGGACACGGAGCGGCGGCAACCGCGCCGATCCCCCGCGATCGGCACACCTGACCAGAACTGCATCCATCTTTCAAATGAAGAGGTGTGAGCTACCGGCCGGACGCCGCCTCGGGCGCTGCCTGCGCCCCCGGCCCGGCCGGGCGCTGCTGCGCATCGACCGCAGGCGAAGCCGCCGCCGCGGCGACGGCGGACCGGGTCGAGGATGGAAACCCTTGGGCTGCGAGGTGGGCTGCGCGAGCGTCGGAGCCGCCCTCGCTGGCGGCGTGATCCTCGGCGGCGCCACCAGTGTCCCGCCACTCACCTTCGAGGGTGACCGAGCCGCGCTCCGGGGCCGGCTGTGAGCCTGCCTCCCCCTGATGTCCCGCCGTCTGGTCGACGTCGGCGGCGTAGTCATCGACGACCCGGAACGCGTACGCGGCAGGGGTGTGGGCACGGTCGACGAAGCCCGGCACCTGCCGCAGCAGATCACGGACGTCGTGCCCGGCCTGCTCCAACTGGTCCAGCTTGTACGCCAGGGCTGGCCACGCCTGGGAGCCGATGACCCGCTCGGCCCGCTCCGTTGACCACACCGCCCGGACGTGGATCGCCATCTCCTCCTGGCGCTGCCGCGCGGTGCGCCGCCGCCCACCGTCCTCCGGATCCGCCCGGCCGTCGGCCGGATCCCGCCGAGACTCTGGTACGTCGTCGACGGCGGCACGGTCGAGTTGGTCGGACAGCCACGCCGCGTTCTCCGGCCGCCCGCCCGCGTCCGGGTCGACGCGCACACCGCGCTCGGCCAACCGTTCGGCGATGACCTGCTGGGCGCGGCGGGCACGTGGGTCGACCGCCGCCCACCCGGAACTGGCCCGCCAGGCGCGGGCGATGTCGTCGGGTGATGCCTGTCGCCACCACGCCGGGCGCGTCGCCGGCCGCCACAGCGCCGCATCGGCCTGCTGGGCCGCGCGGGCCTGCGCGCGGATCTGCCGGGCCTGTTCCTCGCTCACCCGGGCGGCCCGCTGAAGCTGAGCGATGCGCGCGTCGATGAGCACCTGCGCCAGTTGACCGGCGGCCTGGATCGCCGCCGTCACCGCCGAGGTCGCCCGCTGGTGGAACTCGGCTATCTCGTTGTCGGCCACGATCTCTCCCGTCTGTTCATCGCTGTGCCTCCCGCTCCACCACCGGGTCGACACGCACCCGCGCCGGCGTCGCCGCCGACTCCGCTCGACCGGTTTCGGACGTCGGCTGGCCCTGCTCGGTCTGCGGGACGCCGCCCCGCAGCAGCGGCATCAGGTGGGCTGCGGCAGCCGCCGCCGCACCCGCCGCGTGGGCCTGTTGCTCGGCCGCGCGCAACTCGGCCAACGCCACGACCAGCCGAGCCGCCTGGACCACCACCGCGAGCAGAACGGCCGCTTCCCCGCCATCTCGGGCGTGCCCGGCGACCACACCGCGTCGGCGACCCGGCCCAACTCGGCGGCCAC
>NZ_JAEVHM010000095.1 GCF_016802865.1 Micromonospora parastrephiae
CGGGGGAGGGTGTGGTGGGACTGGCGGTCGGCCAGTAGTTCGGTGGCCAGGGCCGCGGTGGCGGGGTCCAGGGTCGGGGCGGCCAGCGCCAGGTGGGCCAGCGAGGCGGCGATCGGAACCGGCCGGGCCCGGGCCACCGCGGCGACATCGGCCAGCCGCTCGGCCACCACGCGAGCCACGTCCGGTCGTACCGCCGGGTCCACCCAGGCGGCGGTGACCAGGGCGAACAGCGCCGCCTCCGTCACCCAGTCCTCCACGCCCCAGACCAGGTCCAGCAGCACCCGGCGTCGCGTCGAGCCGTCCCACGGCTCGTCGGTGCGGTGGTGCAGCAGTCCCAGGCAGGCCCACACCTGCACTCCGCGTACCCAGACCGACGGGTCGTGGGCGGCGAGCAGCCGACCCACCGCGTTGGCCGGCGCCGCCGGCGGGTGCACCAGCAGGCCGAGCAGGTCGGCCACGTCGAGGCCGGCCAGGCCAACCGCCGCGTCGTAGGCCGCCGGGGGGTGCGGCCACGCCGGGTGGGCGACCTGCCCGATCCGCTCGACCGCCGCCGCCGAGGGCTGCGGCAGCGCGGGCGTCGGGACGCTGCCCGCGTAGTCCCACAGCCGGCTGCGCGGACGCCCTGCGGGGCTCGCGCGGGTCCGGTTCCGGCATGCCGGTGATCTCGATCCGTAGCCCGGGCGTCGTCGACGTGACCGTCCGCACGGCGCTCGGCGGTGCGGCCGCCGTCAACCGGACCGCGCTGCCGACACCGTTGTCGTCGTCGGCGACCGCCCGGCGCATCGCGTCGATCAGCGGACCGTCGGCCGGCGTGAGCTGCCCGAGCCACGGCCGCCCCCGGCAGCACTGGGCCAGGTCGCCGTGCTCGTGGCTGTCGTCCGGGTGGTCCCGGACGAAGTCGGCGAGCGCGACAAGGTGTGCCAGGTCGCCGTCGCGCAGATGCCGCAGGCGGTGGGCGGTGTGCACCGCGCAGTCGAACGAGGGATCCCGGGCCAGCGCCCGCTCGGTCCACTCCAACGCCTCGTCGAGCCGCCCGGTGTCGGCCAGGGTGCCGGCGATGTCGGCGTAGACGGCCAGGTCGTCGGGCTCCAGCGCGACGGCCCGGTTGAGGGCCGCGAGGGCGTCGCGGGTCCGGCCCGCGCTGCGGTACGCGTACCCGAGCCAGACCTCGCCCATCTTCGACGGCTGGGCGCGTACGCCCCGGGCTGCCCACCGGATCGCCAGCGCGACCTCGCCGAGCCGCCGGGCCAGCGCGGACGCCGCGCCCAGCAGCAGACCGTGTTCGGGGCGGACGGTGATCGCGTTGCGGGCCAGCGTGAGGTACGGCGTCAGCGCCGCCCGGCCGATCCGTGGCACCGGGTCGGGTAGTGCGGAACAGACCTGCATGAGGATCCGGGCGATGTGCTCCGGGTCGAGCCGCTCGGCGAGTTCGGGTTCGGTCACCCATGGCACGCCGGCCCATTCGGTGCCGGGCGCGTACCCGGTCGCGGCGGCCAGCAGTTCGAGCCCTTCGGCGGGATGGCCGGTGGCGGCCAGCAGGTGGGCCCGGGCGACGACCGCGCCGACGAAGGTGTGGTGGTTGATCGGGAAGAGGTCGAGCCCGCCGCCGCTGGCGGCGGCCAGCCGGGCCAGGGTCTCGTGCACCTCCGGCAGGGTGGGCGCCCGGGCCAGTGCGCCGGCGAGGTGACCGGCGGCGTGGTGCAGGTCGCCCTCGTCCAGTGCCAGCCGGGCAAGGGCCAGCTCCTCCGTCGCGGAGAGCGCGGGGTCGTCCCTTCCCTCGGGCACGTCGTCCTCTCGTCGCAGGTACAACCGGTGAAGCGGGGTAAGCCTAGTTGATATTGAGACGAGAAGGTGATCAACTGCGCACTACTGCTCGTTCGATTGCTCGGATGCGTTCAAAGATGCAAGACTGAGCAGCAAACGCGCGGCAATCGCGCAAAGGGGGGAGTGTCCGTGACACGTGCAGGGGCCGGGATGGCCGCCGACATCGACGAGCAGCCAGCCGGCTACGAGCGCCTGCTCTCCGCCGCCAACGCCCAGCAGATCGCCCGGGTGGCGGCGGCCGTGGCCGAGCGCCGGCCGCGGCACGTGGTCTTCACCGCCCGCGGCACCTCCGACCACGCGGCCCTCTACGGGGCGTACCTGACCGAGATCCGGCTCGGGCTGCCCGCCGGGCTCGCCTCGCCCAGCGTGGTCACCCTCTTCGGCGCCCGCCCCGACCTCTCCGACGCGCTGGTCGTCGGCGTCAGCCAGAGCGGCGGCTCACCCGACCTGGCCGAGGTGCTGCGCGCCGCCCGGGCCTCCGGCGCGCTGACCCTCGCGGTGACCAACGCGCCCGACTCGCCACTGGTCGAGGTGGCCGAGCTGAGCATCGACATCGCCGCCGGGCACGAGCGGGCGGTGGCCGCCACCAAGACGTACACCGCCGAGTTGCTCGCCCTGCTGATGCTGGTGGAGGGCGTCCGGGCCGGCGACGGCGTACTTCCGACGGCCGAACGGGAGGCGCTCGCCGTGCTACCCGAACTGGCCGCCCGCACCCTGGCCGACGACACCCCGACCCGGCTCGCGCCGCGCTACCGCTTCGCCCGGCAACTGGTCACCACGGGCGGGGGTACGCCTACCCGACCGCCCGGGAGGCGGCGCTGAAGCTGATGGAGACCTCGTACCTGCCGGCGCTCGCCTTCTCCGGCGCCGACCTGCTGCACGGGCCGCTGGCGATGACCGACCCGGAGGTTCCGGTGCTCGCCGTGGTCGGCTCCGGGCCCGGCGGCAGGTCGATGGGGGAGGTGCTGCCCCGCCTCGGCGAACGCCGCGCCGACGTGGTGGTGGTGGGCTCCGCCGACGTGCCGGGCGCAACCCGGCTCGCCGTTCCCGAGGTCGACGAGCGGTACGCCCCGCTGCTGGACATCCTGCCGTTGCAGCGCCTGGCGCTGGCGCTGGCGCTCACCCGGGGCGAGGATCCGGACGCGCCGCGCGGGCTGAAGAAGGTCACCGCGACGATGTGAGGCGTGGCGTGGCACCCTGGTCCCCGTGTCCACGCTGCGCGACCTCGCCGAGGAGCACACCCATCTCCGTCCGGCCGACATCGACCACCTGCACCGGATCGCCGGCGACTGGCAGCTGCTCTCCGACCTGTCCTTCGCCGACCTGCTGCTCTGGGTGCCGGTCGACGCCGACGGCACGTTCCTCTGCGTCGCCCAGGTCCGCCCGACGACCGCGCCCACCGCGTACCAGGACGACCAGGTGGGTCGGATCGTCGGCGGACCGGAGGTGGCCCACCTGGGGGTGGCGTACTCCCAGGGCCGGATCTGGCGGGAGGGCGACCCGGTCTGGTACGGCGACGTACCGGCCCGGCACGAGGCGATCCCGGTCCGGCTGCGTACCGCCGAGGGCGAGGCCGGCGAGGTGATCGCCGTGGTGGGGCGGGACACCAACCTCTCCACGGCGCGTACCCCCAGCCAGCTGGAGTTGAACTACCTGACCACGGCCGACGACCTGGCCCAGATGATCGCGGACGGCACCTTCCCGCCGCCCCGGCACCCGGGGGAGACCACCTCCGCGCCCCGGGTCGGTGACGGCCTGGTGCGGCTGGACGCTGGCGGCAAGGTCACCTACGCGAGCCCGAACGCGCAGTCCGCGTACCGCCGGTTGGGCTACGCCTCCCACCTGGTGGGGGAGGACCTGGCCGCGCTGCACCGCAGACTGGCCGGTGACCCGTTGGATGGCACCGAGGCGGCGAACGGCATCCTGGCCGCGCTGCGCGGAGAGGCGCCGCCCCGACGGGAGATCGACGCGCGCGGTGCCACGATGCTCACCCGGGCGCTGCCGCTGATGCCCGCCGGGGTGCCGATCGGCGCGCTGGTGCTGGTTCGGGACATCACCGAGGTCCGTCGCCGGGACCGGGCGCTGATCACGAAGGACGCCACCATCCGGGAGATCCACCACCGGGTGAAGAACAACCTCCAGACGGTGGCCGCTCTGCTGCGGTTGCAGGCCCGCCGGGTCTCCATGCCGGAGGCCCGCGTCGCGCTGGAGGAGTCGGTCCGTCGGGTCGCCTCGATCGCCCTGGTGCACGAGACGCTCTCCATGTCCAGCGACGAGGCGGTCGAGTTCGACGGCATCGTCGACCGGGTGGCCAGCGCGGCGACCGAGGTCGCGGCGACCGAGGTGAGCGTCGGCATGCGTCGGCGGGGCAGCTTCGGCGTGCTGCCGGCGGAGATCGCGACCTCGTTGGTGATGGTCCTCAACGAACTGTTGCTCAACGCCGTCGAGCACGGCTTCCCGCCGTCGGACGAGGCGGACGACGCATCACTGCCCGCCGCCCCGGGCGTGGTGCCGGCCGGCGTCGCCGAGGTGGACCCGTCGGCGCGGCCGGAGGTGGTGGTCTCGGCGCACCGGTTCCGCAAGATGCTGCACGTCTCGGTGACCGACAACGGGCGCGGGCTGCCAGCGGACTTCGACGCCGAGCGCGGCAGCCGGCTCGGCCTGCAGATCGTCCGGGCCCTGGTCACCGGGGAACTGCGCGGCACCATCGAGCTGCGCGCGGGCGCCAAGGGCGGCACCGAAGCGGTGTTGGTCGTCCCGCTGGCCCGCAGCGCCCACGACGGCCGCTCACAAGCCTGACGGCCGCGCTGGCGGCGCGCCGTGTCCGAACGGCCCTGCCGTTTCGAGCGCATACCTGTGGGTCATAAATATGACTCACAGGTATGGCGCCTACCTTGGTGGTGGCGACCCGGCGGGGCGGCCGGGCGGTGGCGCTGGACGGGCGACCGGGCCGGACGACGGGGTCAGCGGCCGGGGCGGTCGGTCAGCAGGGCGACGGTCAGGCCGGGGCGCTGCCAGACCTGCGCGACGGCGAAGTCCGCGCGCAGCGCGTCACCCTTGGCGTCGGGCACGGCGGCCAGCGGTTCGGCGTGCCGACCGGCGACGACGAGCCACACCCGTTTCGTGTCGGCCAGGCACTGTGCCGGCTGGGGGCACTCGGCGGCCCACAGGTCACCCCGGCGGACCTCGTCCTCGGTGACCAGCACGTCGCGTGGTGGGTCGCCGAGGTGGTACTCGATACCCAGGTCGAGGAAGAGCCAGCTGTGCCGGGGCGAGTAGACCACCCCGTCACCCGGCCGTTGACCGTCGGCGATGACCCGCGCCGCGCCGGCGTAGTCCACCGGGGCGGTGCGTGGCCACTCGTGGGTCCGCCGCAGCGCCGCCTGGTCGGGCAGGCCGAGGAGTCCGGCCAGGACCACCACGGCCAGCGCGGACGGTGCGGCCACCGCCGCCAGCGCCGTGCCGGCCAGCAGGCAGGCGAACGGCACCACGAAGACCAGGTAGCGGGGCACCCACAGCGGTACGGCCGTGCCGGCGGCGAAGAGCAGCAGGACCGGCAGCAGCACCGCGCTCACCGGGAGCAGAGCGCGCCGCCCGAGCCGAGCCGCGCCCAGTGCGGCGATCCCGACCAGCAGGCCGCCCACCACACTGCTCTGGGCCACACCGCCGGGCAGCGCGGCCAGGTCGTCCAGCCGAGCCAGGGTGACCCAGTTCAACTGTCGGGACTGCTGTGTCCGGGCCTTGAACAGCAACGGGCCGACCAGCAGCACGCCTGGCACCACGGCGACCACCCACCGCCATATTCGCCGGTCCCGCTCGGGGGCGCGGTCGGCGGGGGTGGCAATGCCCGCTGCGACGGCCCCCCGCCACCAGGCGACCAGGACGACCAGCGCGTGCGCGGCGAGCAGGGTGAGCGCGACCAGGTGTACGAGGCCCAGCGCGGCGACGGCGGCCGCGTAACCGGCCCAACGGGCCCAACTCGGGCGGCGCAACGCGGTCACCAGCAGCAGGGTGGCGAGCACCGCGAGCATGGTGGCCAGGGCGTACGGGCGGGCCTCCTGCCCGTAGCGGGAGGTGCCGGGGAGCACCGCGAAGAGCAGCCCGGCGAAGAGGCCGGCGCGCCGGTCGACCAGCAGTGCGCCGAGTACGGCGAGCAGCCCGGCGGCCACCGTCATCGCCAGCGCGGCCGGCAGGCGCAGGGCGACGGTGGCATCGCCGGCGACCGCGGTCCAGACGTGCATCAACAGGTAGTACGGGCCGGTGGCGGCGTCGATGGTGCCGGCCAGCCGGGTCAGGTCGCCGGGCGACCGGCCGGCCGCGCTCCAGGTCGCCAGCTCGTCGCGCCACAGTTGGGCGGAGCCCAGGCCGGTCAGGGTCACCGCCAGGGTCAGTAGCGCCGGAGCGAGCCAGACCGGCAGGCGGCGCAGACGGTCCCACGCCGTCCCGGTCGACTCGGACAATGTGCCCACGGCCCGAGCCTGCCACGGCCATCCCGGTCACGGGCGTCAGCCGGCCGCAGGCGGTGGCCGCCAGGCGGGCATCACGTCGGCGGCGCGACCCGGCCAGCCTCGGCCCGTGATGTGGGATCCGGCACGTGGACATTGGCCGGCCCCACTGTCGTGTGGCAGCATGGGCACATGACCGCCGCTGTCGTCCGCCGCTTCGTGGCACGTCGCCACGTCGATTACGGCCGCGTGCGCAGCGCGATCTGTCCGGCCTACTGACGACGCCCGACCAATCTGTCTCGGGCGCGCTCTGCGCCGGCTGTCTCAGACACCGTTGTCCCGCCCGCTTCCGTCGGGCCGGCCGCCGCGCCCCGCGCCCACCCCGAGGCACAGCAGACAACGGAGGACGCCGCGATGGCGGTCAGCAGCATCCCGGCCCGTTCCGAGGACCCGACGGCCCGCCCGGCCAGGGCGCCGCGCCGGCCACGGGGTGAGGGTCAGTGGGCGCTCGGGCACCGCGAGCCGCTCAACGCCAACGAGCGGATCAAGAAGGACGACGACCCCCTCAACGTCCGGGCGCGGATCGAGAACATCTACGCGCACCGCGGCTTCGCCTCCATCGACCCGCAGGACCTACGCGGTCGGTTCCGCTGGTGGGGCCTCTACACGCAGCGCAAGGCCGGCATCGACGGCGGGCGTACGGCCGTGCTGGAGCCGCACGAGCTGGAGGACGAGTTCTTCATGCTCCGCGTCCGCATCGACGGCGGCAGCTCAGCCTGGCGCAGCTGCGCGTGATCGCCGACATCTCCCGGGAGTTCGCCCGGGACACCGCCGACATCACCGACCGGCAGAACATCCAGTACCACTGGATCCGTGTCGAGGACATGCCGGAGATCTGGCGTCGACTGGAGTCGGTCGGCCTGCAGACGACCGAGGCGTGCGGAGACTGCCCGCGGATCGTGCTGGGCAGCCCGGTCGCCGGAGTGGCCCGCGACGAGGTGGTCGACCCGACCCCGGCCATCGACGAGATCGTCGCCCGGTACATCGGTGACAAGCAGTTCTCCAACCTGCCCCGCAAGTTCAAGACGTCGATCTCCTGGCTGGTGGACACACCGTACGAGTCGAACGACATCGCCCTGCTCGGCGTCGACCACCCCGAGCACGGCCCCGGCTTCGACGTCTGGGTCGGCGGCGGTCTCGCCACCAACCCGATGCTCGCCCAGCGGCTCGGCGTCTGGGTGCCGCTGGCCGAGGTGCCGGACGTGTGGGCCGGGGTGGTCGGGATCTTCCGCGACTACGGCTACCGCCGGCTGCGCAACCGTGCCCGGCTGAAGTTCCTGGTGGCCGACTGGGGCGTGGAGCGCTTCCGTGAGGTCCTGGAGAAGGAGTACCTCGGCCGTACGTTGCTCGACGGCCCGGCGCCGACCCTGCCGGCGAAGCCGGTGGACCACGTGGGCGTACACGAGCAGGCCGACGGGCGGTTCTACGTGGGTGCCGCGCCGGTGGTCGGGCGGGTCTCCGGCGGGCAGCTCGCCCAGCTGGCCGACGTGGTCGAGGCGCACGGCAGTGGCCGGGTGCGGCTCACCCCGTACCAGAAGCTGCTGGTGCTCGACGTGCCGTCGGAGCGGACGGAGTCGCTGGTCGACGCGCTGCGCGGGATCGGTCTGGAGGCCCGGCCGTCGGCCTGGCGACGCGGCACCATGGCGTGCACCGGCATCGAGTACTGCAAGCTCGCCATCGTCGAGACGAAGGCCCGCGGCGAGGAGTTGGTGGCCCGGCTGGAGCAGCGACTGCGGGACTTCGACGCGGACATCTCGATTCACCTCAACGGCTGCCCGAACGCCTGCGCGCGCACGCAGGTGGCTGACATCGGGCTCAAGGGTCAGCTGGTGGTCGGCCCGGACGGCCGACAGGTGGAGGGCTTCCAGGTGCACCTCGGTGGCGGCCTGGGCATGGCGCAGGGGCGGACGGCCGGCTTCGGCCGCAAGCTGCGCGGCCTGAAGACCACCGCCGACGAGCTTCCGGAGTACGTGGAACGACTGGCCCGCCGCTACCTGGCCGGGCGGAGCGAGGGCGAGACGTTCGCCAACTGGGTGATCAGAGTCGACGAGGAGGAACTGCGGTGAGCAGCGAGAACCGAGCGGCACCTCTGTACTGCCCCTACTGCGGCGAGGAGGACCTGCGGCCGCACGAGGCGGCGCACGGCGCCTGGGAGTGCCACGCCTGCGCCCGGGTCTTCTCGGTGAAGTTCACCGGGCTGTTGAGCCGGGCGGTGACCCGATGAGCCTGGTCTCCGCCACCGGACTGGACCTTGTCGGTCCGGGTGGCCGGCCGCCGGCCGACCCGTCCCGGCGCAACCCGGAGGAACTGCGGACGCTGGCCGAGGAGGCCGCCCGGGAGTTGGAGGGCGCTCCGGCGCTGGAGATCGCCCGGTGGGCGGCGCACACCTTCGGCGACCGGTTCTGCGTCACCAGCTCGATGGCCGACGCGGTGCTGGCGCACGTGGTGTCCCGGGTGGCCCCGGGGGTGGACGTGGTCTTCCTCGACACCGGCCTGCACTTCCCCGAGACGCTGCGGGTGCGCGACGAGGTGGCGCGGACGCTTCCGGTGAACGTCCGGTCGATCCGGCCCCGGCTCACCGTGGGGCAGCAGGACGGTCAGTACGGTCCCCGGCTGTTCAACAAGTCGCCGGACGACTGCTGCCAGTTGCGCAAGGTGGAGCCGCTGGAGCGGGCGCTGTCCGGGTACGACGCCTGGGCCGCCGGTCTGCGTCGGGACGAGTCGCCGACCCGGGCCAACACGCCGGTGGTGACCTTCGACGCGCGGCGCGGCAAGGTCAAGGTCAACCCGATCGCGGCCTGGTCGCAGGGGGACGTGGACGCCTACATCGCCCGGTGGAACGTGCCGGTCAACGAGCTGTTCAAGCAGGGGTACGGCTCGATCGGCTGCTGGCCGTGCACCCGCCGGACGAAGGCCGGCGAGGACGCGCGGGCCGGCCGGTGGGCCATGTTCGAGAAGACCGAGTGCGGGCTGCACGTCTGACCTCCCCGGTGTCGACCCCGACCGGCCCTGACGTGGCCGGCGGGGCGGACCCGGTGGTGCTGGTGGCGCACGGCAGCCGGGATCCGCGAGCTGCCGAGGCCACCCGGGCGCTGGCCCGGGCGGTGTCGGCAGCCCGGCCCGGCGTCGAGGTGTGGCCGAGCTGGCTGGATCACACCGAGCCGGGGCCGACCGAGGTGCTGCGCGGCCTGGCCGTGGCCGGTCACCGACGCGCGGTGCTGGTGCCGTTGCTGCTGACCGCCGCGTACCACCGTCGGGTGGACATCCCGGCGGCCGTCGCCGCCGCGACGCAGTCCGGGCCACCGCTGGCGGTACGGGTGGCCGACGTGCTCGGCCCGTCGGACGGCACGGTGGATCCGGCGCTGCTGGCGGGGCTGCGTCGCCGGCTCGATGAGGTGTGCCCGGGTCGTTTCGACGCGCTGGTGCTGGCCGCGGCGGGCACCCGGGACGCGCGGGCGCGCGGCTCGGTGGGCCGGGTGGCGGACGCGCTCGGTGTGGAGTTCGGGGTGCCCAGCCGGGTGTCGTACGCCTCGGCGGCCCCGCCGGAGACCGGTGTGGCGGTGTCCCGGTTGCGGGCGGCCGGTGCTCGCCGGGTGGCGGTGGTCGGGTACTTCCTGGCGCCGGGCCTGTTCCACGACGCGGTGGCGGAGGCGGCTCGGGCGGCTGGTGCGGTGGCGGTGTCCGCCCCGTTGACCGACGCGCCGGAGTTGGCCGATCTGGTGCTGCGCCGCGTCGATGACCGGTCTGGCCGCGTCGTGGTGCCGGCTGGATGATTCCGGGCCGTCATCGGCGGCTGAATTCGCTGAGGACAGCGGAACGCCCCGGCGGGCGAACCCACCGGGGCGTGCAGCTGTGTCGTTGGGGATCAGGCGGAGTGAGCGCGCAGCACCCGGAGGCCGCCGCGCCGCTTGACAGCGCGCCGCTCCTCTTCGCTCATCCCGCCCCAGACGCCGGCGTCCTGACCCGACTCGAGCGCCCACTGCAGGCACTGGTCGGTCACGGAGCAGCGCCTGCAGACGGCCTTGGCCTGCTCGACCTGCAGGAGAGCCGGTCCGGACGTCCCGATAGGGAAGAACAGCTCCGGGTCCTCGTCGCGGCAGACAGCATGGTGACGCCAGTCCATGGCGGCAACACTCCTCATTCTGGATGGGGTGGCAATTATTGCTTGTCGTGCTTTTCCTATATGCATCCGCAATGCCGACGGTGACAGTTCGCGTCCGTCCATTCGGCACTGCGTGAGCAGGCAGTTAGCTCCGGGGACCTGCTGGAACAGCTCAACCTGACGAGCATATCCAGGCAATGTCCCGGTAACTCAAGTTCGCTTGTGAATACTTTCACGAACATTCGCGATGTCAAGGGTGACGCTCGGAAAAACTCCGGGCGGTGAGCAAGCCCACAACCCATTTGTCCGGGTTTTGGTGCCTTCCCGGTTACCCGCCGTGCCACAGCCGAGGATCAATATAGTACAGTCCACGTGACATTGCTGACATTTCCGGCACCTGCCCCTCGGTGTGGCGGCGACGGCGCCGATGCGGTGTGGCGCCGCGTCGACCTAGGGCAGTACCCGAGACCTAGCAGATTACTCTCAGTGCGGCGGGAACGGATGTGAATCTGACTTTCTCCCGCTCGCCGAGATAGTCGCCGTCCAGCTGGAACGCCTGCGGACGGGCGGAGAGCAGGGTGAACTCCGGCGTGTCATGGAGTCGTAACACCTGCCGACCTCGAGGATCGGGGTGCCGGGACAGGAACTGCGTCACTGTCCGTGTTGTGCTAGCCACCCGGAGCTGACGCAAGGCCAGCACATCCAGCCCGAGGTCGAACGACGCCTCCGGATTCGGGTTGACCTCGCGGTCGCCCAGATAGGTCCACGGCGCCGTGTTCTGGATGATGACGGTGCCCAACTCGCCCTCCGCCGGCTCACCCGGACGTTCCAGCGTGATCGCCGGATGCCGGCGATCGGAGGCGAGGAAGTACTGATTCATGATTGAGCGCAGGTAGAGCCCCGGCGTGGAGACGCGCCCCCGTCGACGGGCCTGCTCCACCCGGTGGATGACCGCGGCGTCCAGGCCGAACCCGGCGCAGAAGGTGAAGTAGCGGTCGTCCGCCCGGCCCAGCCCGACCGTCCGGTGCCGACCCAGGCGCAACCCTTCGAGGATCATGCTGGTCGCATCCGGCCAGTCCCGGGGCAGGCCCACGGCGCGGGCGAAGACGTTCGTCGAGCCGCCCGGAACGGTGGCGAGCGCGGGCAGCCGGTCGGCCGACGTGGCACCCGCGGCGCCGGGCGGCGGTTCGGCCGCCATCAGGCCGTTCACCACCTCGTTCACGGTGCCGTCGCCACCCAGGGTGACGACGAGGTCGACCCCCTCGGTGGCGGCCTCCCGGGCCAGCGCCATGGCGTGCCCGCGCCGGCGCGTGTAGCGCACGCTGAGATCGACTTCGCTGCGCAGCGCCCGGACAAGCACGTCCCGGCTGCGTTCGCTGGTGGTGGTGGCCTTCGGATTGACCACCAGGACGGCCCGCATGGGCGGCACTGTACCTCTCGGTAGCCCGGGTATCGTGGCGCGCGTGACCATCGACTCGGCCCCGATTCCCGTCACGCTCCGCTGGGCGGTGCGGCTGCTGTGGGCGGAGGCGGCCGTCGTCGGGCTGATCGCCGTCTGGCTGATCTGGGCCGACCTCACGGCCACCACCACCGACCTGCTGTCGGCGTTGCTGGTGACCGTGTTCGCGATCGGGGCGGCGGCCGTGCTCTGGGCGCTGGGCCGTGCGCTGCTGCGCCGTCGGGCCGGTGCGCGCGCCCCCGCGATCGTGCTCCAGCTGATGCTGCTGCCGATCGGCTGGTTCATGATCCAGGGCGGGCTGGGGTGGCTGGGCGTGCCGCTGATGGCACTCGGCTTGGGCGTGGGCTGGCTGCTGGTCAGCCCACCGACGACCCGGGCTCTCGGCTTCGAGTGACCCGCTCGACCGGCGGGTCGGTCAGTAGCCGCCGGAGCGGCGGGTGAGCAGCGAGATCGTGGCCCGACCATCGGCGGCCGTGGCGGACGCCGAGGTGGTCAGCGCGGTGAGCACCTTCCAGGCGAAGGACGACTCGGCGGGCAACGTGGTGCCACGCACGGTCGGCACGGTCACCTCGACGGTCAGGGCGTCCTCGGTGACCGAGAAGCGGCACTCCAACTCGGCGTCGCGGGTGGCGATGGCGAGCAGCATCGCGCACGCCTCGTCGACCGCGATCCGCAGATCCTCGATCTCGTCGAGTGCGAACTGCAGCCGGGCCGCGAGACCGGCGGTGGCGGTACGGAGCACGCCGAGGTAACCGCCGTCGGCGGGCACCGTGAGGTGCACCACGTCGTCGTCGGTCGCTGGCTGGCCGGTCAGTTGAGTCACGCCTCATCCCCCCGGTCGGGGACTCTACCCGGTCGGTCGCCGGACCGCGTGCTGGCGGCGGTGGCCTGACTGGCCAACCCGCGCAGCGCGTCACCGCTGAGCCGGTAGGGCACCCACTCGCTCATCTGCCGTGCGCCGATCGAGGCGTAGAACCCGGCGGCCGGGTTCCAGTCGATCATCCACCACTCCAGTCGCCGGTAGCCGCGTCGTACGCAGATGTCGGCCAGGGTGGCGAGCAGCAGCCGGCCCGCCCCGGTGCCCCGGGCGGCCGGTCGTACGTAGAGGTCCTCCAGGTGGATGCCGTGCACGCCGGCCCAGGTGGAGAAGTTGAGGAACCACAGCGCGAAGCCGACCGGCACGTCGTGCTCGTCGACCGCCACGTGACCGAAGAGCGCCGGAGCGGTCGCGAAAAGAGCCGAGGTGAGCTGGTCGGTGGTGAGATGGCACTGGTCGGGCGCGCGTTCGTACTCCGCCAGCTCGTGCACCATGGCGACGACGGCCGGCACGTCCTCGGGACGTACCGGCCGGATCGTCGGGATGACCGGGTTGGTCACGCCTTCTTGGTCTCCCAGAAGATCTTCGAGATCTCGTCGATCTTCGCGAGGAGCTTGTCGGCGGTGGCCGGGTCCAGGCTGCCCTTGACGCCGCCGGCACCGGCCAGCTTGGTGGCCTCGTTGAACATCTGGTGCAGCTGCGGGTACTTCTCGAAGTGGGTGGCCTTGAAGTAGTCGGTCCAGAGCACCCAGAGGTGGTGCTTGACCAGCTCGGCGCGCTGCTCCTTGATGATGATGGCGCGGGTGCGGAACTCCGGGTCGGTGTTCGCCTGGTACTTCTCGCAGATCATTTTGACCGACTCGGCCTCGATCCGGGCCTGGGCCGGGTCGTAGACGCCGCACGGCAGGTCGCAGTGAGCGCTCGCGGTGACGCGGGGCGCAAGGATGCGCGGAAGTCGCATCGGGATCCTCCATGGGAAGTTTGCGATGATCAAAGGCGACATTACTCCTGGGAATGCTCCCCGGACGGGGTGGAGGTGAAACCAGTGCACGCCGATCACCCGCCGGAGGCGCCTCACCTGCGTGGGCCGCTGACGGCTGTTTCGGTGCTCGGACCGTCCATGGCGCCGACGCTGCGGCACGGAGACGCGGTGCTGGTCCGCTCGGGGGGACGCCCGATCCGACCCGGTGACGTGGTGGTCGCCGTGTTCCGGACGCGCCCTGAGTTGCTGGTGGTGAAGCGGGCGGTCCGGCCGCAGGACGGCGGCTGGTGGCTGCGTGGGGACAACGACCTGGTCACCGACGACTCCCGGGCGTACGGGGTGGCGGACGTGCGGGGGAGGGTGGTGGCGCGCTACTGGCCGCGTCCCGGGCGGGTTCCTCGTCGCCGGTTATGACCCTGCTCACATCCGAGGGGCAGTGCCGACACTATGCTCGGAAAGTGCCCGGGTGACCCCCCGCACCGCGTGCCACCGCTCGCCGCCCACCTCGCGGCCAAGCCGGCCGCCCCGTCTGCTCGACAGATCCTGGAGTCACCACCATGTCGTCGTCCACCATGGACCCCGCTGATCCCGTCTTCCAACTGCACCGGGGCGGCAAGATGGCCGTCGCCTCGACGGTCCCGCTGACCAGCCGGGAGGACCTCTCCCTCGCGTACACCCCGGGGGTGGCCCGGGTGTGCGAGGCGATCGCCGCTGACCCCGACCTCGCCGACGACTACACGTGGGCGGCGCACGCCGTCGCGGTGGTCACCGACGGTTCGGCGGTGCTCGGGCTCGGCAACATCGGCCCGCGCGCCGCGCTGCCGGTGATGGAGGGCAAGGCGGTGCTGTTCAAGCAGTTCGCCGGCGTGGACGCGGTGCCGATCTGCCTGGACACCCAGGACGTGGACGAGATCGTCGCGGTGGTGCGGGCGCTGGCCCCCTCGTTCGGCGGGATCAACCTGGAGGACATCAGCGCGCCGCGCTGCTTCGAGGTGGAGCGCCGGCTCGACGAGGCGCTGGACATCCCGGTCTTCCACGACGACCAGCACGGCACCGCGATCGTGGTGCTGGCCGCGCTGCGCAACGCCGCCACCCTGCTCAACCGCAAGCTCGGTGACCTGCGGGTCGCGGTGAGCGGCGCGGGCGCGGCCGGGGTGGCCGTGACGAAGATGCTGATCGCCGGGGGCGTCAACCCCGACCAGGTGGTGGTCTGCGACTCCAAGGGGATCATCGGCCGGCATCGCACCGAGCTGACCGGCACCAAGGCGGAGCTGGCGGCGAGCACCAACGCCGACGGCCGCCAGGGCGACATCACCGAGGCGCTGCGCGGCGCGGACGTGCTGATCGGTGTCTCCGGCGGGCAGATCCCGGAGACCGCCGTCGCCGGGATGGCACCCGGCGGGATCGTGTTCGCGCTGGCCAACCCGACCCCGGAGGTGCACCCCGAGGTGGCCGCCCGGCACGTCGCGGTCGTCGCCACCGGACGAAGCGACTACCCCAACCAGATCAACAACGTGCTGGCGTTTCCCGGTGTGTTCCGCGGAGCGCTGGATGCCCGCGCCACCCGGATCACCGAGGGGATGAAGGTGGCCGCCGCCGACGCCATCGCCGGCGTGGTGGCCGAGTCGCTGACCGCCGAGGCGATCGTCCCGTCGCCGCTCGACCCGCGTGTCGCTCCGGCCGTCGCCGCGGCGGTCGCCGAGGCAGCCCGCCGCGACGGCGTCGCCCGCCGGTAGGCGGGTCCCTTCTTAACGGGCGCTCAGCTTGTTACCGTGCCGATCATGCGTGCCGCCTTCGCCTCCCGCCTCGACGACGCCGATCCGCTCGCCGCACTCACCGTCGGTGAGCGGCCCGAGCCGACCCACCCGGCCGACGACTGGGTGACCGTGCACCTGCGGGCCACCTCGCTCAACCACCACGACCTCTGGTCACTGCGCGGGGTGGGCCTCACCGAGGCCCAACTGCCGATGATCCTCGGCTGCGACGCGGTCGGCGTGGACCCCGAGGGTAACGAGGTGGTCGTCTACCCGGTGGTGGTCACGCCGGGCGACCCGCGTGGGGTCTCCATCCTCTCCGAGCACTTCCCCGGGACCCTCGCCGAGCGGGTCGCCGTACCCCGGTCGAATCTGATCCCGCTGCCGGACGGCCTGGCCGCGACCGACGCGGCGTGCCTGCCCACGGCCTGGCTGACCGCGTGGCGGATGCTGACCACCAAGGGCCGCGTCGAGGACGCCGACAGCGTGCTCGTGCAGGGCGCGGGCGGTGGCGTCGCCACCGCGGCCGTCGCTCTCGCCGTCGCCATGGGCAAGCGGGTGTACGCGACGAGCCGGGACGCCGCCAAGCGGGAACGGATCGCCGCGCTCGGCGCCACCGCCGTGGAATCCGGTGCCCGGCTTCCGGAGCGGGTCGACGTGGTGATCGAGACGGTCGGCGCGGCCACCTTCGACCACTCGTTGAAGTCGGCCGCGCCGATGGCCCGGATCGTGGTCTCCGGCGCCACCGCCGGGCACGAGCCGACGGTCAACCTGCGTCGGGTCTTCGCGATGCAGCTGGAGATCCTGGGCACCTCGATGGGCACCCCTGGCGAGCTGTACGAGTTGTTGGCGTTCTGCGCCGACAACGCGGTACGTCCGGTGGTGGACAGCGTGGTCCCGTTCAGCCGGGTCGAGGACGCCTTCGCCCGCCTGCACTCCGGCGACGCCTTCGGCAAGATCGTCATCGACCACACGTCCTGACGCCCGCCGGCGGCTCAAGATCGTGCAACATCACGAAAATAGTGGCCTCCGCGTCGAGGGAGGCCACTATTTCCTGGTTGTTGCGTGATCTTGAGCGCCGGGCGGCCGGGCGGCCCTCGGCGGTCCTGGCGGCGTCAGAGGTGGTCGTCGAAGGTGGCGATGTCGCCGCGCGTCGCGTCGGTGGAGATGCGCTCCTTGGCCGCCGCGTCGCCGTACAGCGACCAGCGGAGGAACTCGACGGACGTGTCCGACACGACCCGCAGCGTGGCGCTGTCACTGAGCAACGCCCGCCCGTGGTCGCCCTTGGGCAGACTCAGCATCGCCTTCGGCCAGGGCACCTTGTCGTACGCGGCCCTGCCCGCCGCGTAGTCGACCACCTCGTCCAGCTCACCGTGCACGAACAGCTGCGGCGCGGCCGCACCGGCGAACGCGGTGCCCACGCCGAGCGCCGTGCCCGCGAACACCACGCCCGCGTCCAGCCGTTCATCCCGGCTGGCGGTGAACAGACCGATGGTGGTCACCCCGCCCGCCGAGTGCCCGGCCGCGGCCACCCGGTCGGCGTCCAACCGGCCACGCAGCGGGTCGCCGGCCTTGCCGTCGAGCGCCAACACCGCGGTCAGCGCGTACGACACGTCGGCCGGCTGGTTGAGCACGTCGAGGACGTTGTTGTCGCCGCCCCGGGAGGTGCGCGGGAACGTCGGCGCGGCCACCACGAAGCCCGCCGCAGCCCACCGGGTGAGCAGCGTCGCGTAGTCGTCCGGCCGCCCACCCAGGCCGTGGCTGAACATCACCACCGGAAACCGGCCCTGGGCCGCCGTCGCCGACCGCTTGGCCGCGCCGCCGGCCTCCCCGGCCGCCGGATACCAGAGCGTCACCGGCAGCGCACGGTCGTCCCGGTTCAGCTTGAGCTGGCGTACGCCGACCGCGAAGGCCCGCTGCGGGGCTTTTCCGGCCGGGACCTGCGGCGTCGGCGTGGCGGCGGGCGGTGGCTCGGCGGGCTTCTGCCAGCTCTCGCTGGGCCGGGTGTCCGTGGAGCAGCCGGCCAGACCGGCCAGGAGGACGGTGCTGGCCATCAGTGCGGGGGTGACGCGACGCGACATGAAACCGATTGTGCCCTGCCCGGCGGGCCCGCCCGGTGGGCTTCGGGCGCGCTGTGCCCACCCGATCACCCGGCGTGGCCCGGGGACGGCCATTCAGGCGGCACACTTCGGCCTGATCGACTCCAAGTTCAGCGATCTCGGGGTATCCGGGTCAGCGGGACACCCCGATTTCGCCGAAACGGAGTCGATCACCCGTGCGTCAGTGGGCGGGGCGGAACTCGTACCGGGTCAGGGTGGGGGAGTAGGCGTCGGCGGGCAGGCGGGCTCCCGCCGCCTGGTCGCCGTAGAGGGTCCAGCGCAGGAAGTCGGTGGTGGTGGCGAGGACCGGGGTGAAACCCGGATGGCCCGGTGTGAGGTACGCGCCGTGGTCCTGGCCGAGCAGGCTGAGGAACACGGCCGGCCCGGGGGTGCGCGCGTACGCGGCCCGGCCGACCGTGACCGACACCACCGGGTCGGCGGTGCCGTGCACGAAGAGCACCGGCGCGGCCGGGCCGGCGAAGCTGCCGGGCAGCCCGCCGCCGGCGATGACGATCCCGGCACGCAACCGGGCCGGGTGCCCCTCGGTGAACATGCCGGAGCTGGTGAATCCGCCCGCCGAGTGCCCGGCGGCGGCGACGGACGTCAGGTCGAGATGCCCGGCGAGCAGATCGCCGCGGTCCCTGTTGAGGCGGCCCAGATATCGGATCAGCCGCCAGGCATCGGCGGGCTGGTTGCGGACGTCGGCCCGGGAGAAGTGCGGGGCGCCCTGCCGGGTGTGCGGGTACGCCGGTGCGGCCACCACGAAACCGGCCGCCGCCCAGCGGGTGGTCAGCCCGGCGTGCAGGTCGGGCCGGCTGCCCAGCCCGTGGCTGTAGACCACCACCGGGAACCGCCCGGCCGCCACCCCGTCGGCCGACGCCGGATACCAGATCGTCACCGGCAGAGGGCGCGCCGAGCGCGGATCGAGGGTGAGCGTACGCACGCCGACGGCGTACGGCCCCTCGGGCGCCCGGCGGGCCGACACCGGCCCGGTGGCCTCCCCGATCACGGCGGTGGCCGGCGCGCAACCAGCCAGCAGTGCTGTCACCAGTACGGCCATCAGCCGCCGCGCCCCCATCGTTCCACGGTAGGTGCCCGGGCGTGCGCAGCGGCCCCGCCGACCGGACCGGCTGTGCCCACCACCCGGCCGGGTCGCCTCCGCCGGCCGGGTCGACCCGGTCGGGCGACGTGGGCGGGGGCGGTGCTCAGCCACCGGCTTCGCTATGGTCACCGGCATGCCTGAGAACTACACCGACCCCAGCGGCAACACCGAGGCGTTCCGCGCCTTCACCCAGACGCCGGAGGCCGCCGCCCCGGCGGAGGCGCCGTCCCGCCTGCCGCTCATCGTCGGTGCGGCGGTGGTCGTCGTGCTGCTGGTGGCCCTCGTCGCCTGGCTGGCGATGGGCTGAGCCGGCCCGACCGGCTCACCCGCACCCCCGGCGCCCCGGGGGTGTGCGTGTCTGAGCGCCGTCAGTCCGCCCCGACCACGTCCCGGGTCTGCCGGGCGATCTCCCGTTCCTCGTCGGTGCGGATGACGCAGACGCTCACCTCGGCGCCGTCGGGTGAGATCACCCGGTCGCCCTCGCCGTCGTTGCGGGCGTCGTCCACGGTGATGCCGAGCCGTTCCAGGCCGGCCAGCGCGGCGGCCCGCACCGGCGCGGCGTGCTCGCCGACCCCGGCGGTGAAGGTGATCGCGTCGACCCGGCCGAGCAGTGCGTAGTACGCCCCGACGTACCCGGTGATCCGCCGGCAGTACACGTCGAAGGCCAGCTTCGCCGCCTGGTCCCCGGACGCCCGGCGCTGGAGCACCTCGCGCATGTCGTTGGCGCCGGTCAGGCCGAGCAGGCCGCTGCGGTGGTTGAGCAGCTCGTCGATGTCGTCCACCGACATCCCACCCTCGCGGCGCAGATGGAAGATCACGGTCGGGTCCACGTCGCCGCTGCGGGTGCCCATCACCAGCCCCTCCAACGGGGACATGCCCATCGAGGTGGCCACGCTGCGGCCGTTCGCCACCGCGCAGGCGCTGGCCCCGTTGCCCAGGTGCAGGGTGATGGTGTTGAGCTGCTCGTACCGGCGGCCCAGCAGTTCCGCCGTGCGGCGGGAGACGTACGCGTGTGAGGTGCCGTGGAAGCCGTACCGGCGGATCCCGTACCGCTCGGCGGTGTCCCGGTCGATCGCGTACGTCGCGGCGGCCTCCGGCAGGGTGTGGTGGAACGCGGTGTCGAAGACGGCGACCTGCGGCACGTCGGGCAGCGCCGCGCGGGCCACCTCGATGCCCGCCAGGTTGACCGGGTTGTGCAGCGGAGCGAGCGGGACCAGGTCCCGGATCGCGGCCAGCACCGTGTCGTCGACCAGCACCGGCGCGGTGAACCTCCGGCCGCCGTGCACCACCCGGTGGCCGACCGCCGTCAGCCCGGTCAGGTCCAGACCGGCCAGGATCTGCCGGACGGCGCCTGCGTGGTCGGCGGGGCCGCCGTCGGGCTCACCGATGCGTTCGACGGTGCCCTGGTCGAGGACCCGGTCGCCGTCGTAGTGGCGCCACTTCACCGACGACGACCCGCAGTTGAGCACCAGTACCCGACTCACGAGACCTCCTCGGTGGCCGCCTGGATGGCGGTGATCGCCACGGTGTTGACGATGTCCGGCACGGTGGCGCCGCGGGACAGGTCGTTCACCGGCCGCCGCAGGCCCTGCATGACCGGGCCGACGGCGACCGCCCCGGCGGAGCGCTGCACCGCCTTGTACGTGTTGTTGCCCGTGTTCAGGTCCGGAAAGATGAAGACCGTGGCGTGGCCGGCGACCGGGCTGCCGGGCAGCTTCGTCGCCGCCACCGCCGGGTCGATCGCCGCGTCGTACTGGATGGGTCCCTCGACGAGCAGGTCGGGCCGGCGTTCCCGGACCAGCGCGGTGGCCTTGGCGACCTTCTCCACGTCCGCGCCCGCGCCGGAGCTGCCGGTCGAGTACGACAGCATGGCCACCCGGGGTTCGATGCCGAAGCGGGCGGCGGTGTCGGCCGACGAGATCGCGATGTCGGCGAGCTGGGCGGCGTCCGGGTCGCGGTTGACCGCGCAGTCGCCGTAGACCAGCACCCGGTCGGCGAGCAGCATGAAGAAGACGCTGGACGCCACCGAGACCTCCGGCACGGTGCGGATGATCTCGAACGCCGGGCGGATCGTCGCGGCGGTGGTGTGCGTCGCGCCGGAGACCATCCCGTCGGCCCGTCCGGTGGCCACCATGAGCGTGCCGAAGTAGTTGGGCTGGGCCACGATGTCGTGCGCCAATTCGGCGGTGACACCCCGGTGAGCGCGCAGCCGCGCGTACTCGGCGGCGAAGTCGTCGCGCCACCCGCTGGTGACCGGATCGACGATGCTGGCCGCACCGAGGTCGATGCCCAGCTCACGCGTGCGCCGGGCGATGTCGTCCGGCCGCCCGAGCAGGGTCAGCTCGGCGACGCCCCGGCGGAGCAGGATTTCCGCCGCCCGCAGGATCCGTTCCTCGGAGCCCTCCGGTAGCACCAGGTGCCGTGGCTGCGAGCGGGCCCGGTCGATCAGCTCGTTCTCGAACATCAGCGGGGTGACCCGCGTCGACCGGCTGACCCGCAGTCGGCGGGCCAGGTCGTCGGTGTCCACGCAGCGCTCGAACGCGCCCAGCGCCGCCTCCACCTTGCGCGGATTGGCCGCGCTGGGCCGTCCCTCGATACGGCTGGACGCGGCCACCGTGTCGTAGCTGTCGCTGCCCACGGACAGCACCGCCAACCCGGTGTTCAACCCCTCCACCAGCCGCATCACCCGGGGGTCGGGCTGCTCGCCGAGGGTGAGCACCAGCCCGGCCACCGACACCTGCCCGGCCACGTGCGCGGCGCTCGCGGCGACGAGCAGGTCGGCCCGGTCCCCGGGGGTGATCACCAGGGCGCCCTCGGTGAGGTGACTCAGCAGGGTCGGCACGTGTGCGGCGCCGACAACGAAGTCCAGCACGTCCCGACCGAGCGCGGCGTCGTCCCCGGCCAGCAGGGTGGCGCCGAGCGCCGCCGCGACCTCGGCCACCGTCGGCGCGGACACGCTCGGCACCTCCGGGATGGCGTACGCGGGGACCGGCAGCTCGGGCAACGCCATCGGCTCGGTCACCCGGTTGGCGATCACCGCGAGCACGGTCGCGCCGAGGTCGGCCAGATCGTGGTACGCCCCGCGCACCGCCGAAGCGACGGCCGCCGGCTCCTGCCCGAAGCCGTCCACCACCGGCACCACCACGCTGCCGAACTCGGTGGCCAGCCGGGCGTTGAAGGCCAGCTCCCGGGGGCGGGCCGGGTCGCCCGGGTCGTCGAAGTCGCTGCCCACCACGACGACCGCCGGGCACTGCCGTTCCACCGCCCGGTAGCGCTCCACGACGGCGGAGATCAGCTCTTCCCGCCTGCCGTCGGCGACCAGCGTGGCCGCCTCGGCGTACGTGGATCCGGCCAGCTCGGCGAGCGGCAGCTCGACCCGGTAGCGCTCGCTGAGCAGCGCGAGGATCGGGTCGGGGCCGGTGTCGGTAACCAGCGGCCGGAACACGCCGATCCGCCCCACCTGGCGGGACAGCAACTCGGCCAGCCCGAGGGCGATGGTCGACTTGCCCCCGCCCAACCCCACGCTGGTCAGATACACGCTGCGAGCCACGTACCCCACCCTAGAAGATCGCAAGACCCCCAACCCAACCCCTCCAACCTC
>NZ_JAEVHM010000096.1 GCF_016802865.1 Micromonospora parastrephiae
GCACCCTGCACAAGCGCGGCCGGGGGATCTGAGCGGCTCGGCCGCCGGCGCCCGGCCGGACCGGCGCGCGTCCGCTGGGCGGGACGCGGCGGGCAGCGCGACGTGCCGGTTGCCCGCCGTGACAGACTGACCGCTGTGTTGCGCTGGTTGACTGCAGGTGAATCGCACGGCCCCGCCCTCGTCGCGCTGCTGGAGGGGGTGCCGGCCGGCATCGAGGTGACCACCACCGAGATCGCCGACGATCTGGCCCGGCGCCGGCTCGGCTACGGCCGGGGCGCCCGGATGTCGTTCGAGCGGGACGAGGTCGAGGTGCTCGGCGGCCTGCGGCACGGCGTGACCCTGGGCAGCCCGGTCGCGATCCGGGTGGGCAACTCCGAGTGGCCGAAGTGGCGCACGGTGATGGCCGCCGACCCCGTCGACCCCGACGAACTGGCCCGGCAGGCCCGCAACGCGCCCCTGACCCGCCCCCGGCCGGGCCACGCCGACCTGGCCGGCATGCAGAAGTACGGCCACACCGACGCCCGTCCGATCCTGGAACGCGCCAGCGCCCGGGAGACCGCCGCCCGGGTCGCCGTCGGCGCGGTCGCCAAGGCGCTGATCCGGCAGGCGCTCGGCATCGAGATCGTCTCGCACGTCGTCGAGTTGGGTCCGGTGGCCGCGAAGCCCGGGCTGCGTCCGACCCCGTCCGACGCCGCCCGCATCGACGCCGACCCGCTGCGCTGCCTCGACCCGGAGGCCAGCGCCCTGATGGTCGCCGAGGTGGACGCCGCGAAGAAGGCCGCCGACACCCTGGGCGGTGTGGTCGAGGTGCTGGCGTACGGGGTGCCGCCGGGCCTGGGCAGCCACGTGCAGTGGGACCGCAAGCTCGACGCCCGACTGGCCACCGCGCTGATGTCCATCCAGGCGATCAAGGGCGTGGAGATCGGTGACGGCTGGCAGCAGGCCCGCTCCCGGGGCTCCGAGGCGCACGACGAGATCATTCCGTCGGCGACCGGCGTCCGGCGGGTCACCGACCGGGCTGGCGGGCTGGAGGGTGGCATCACCACCGGCGAGCCGCTGCGGGTCCGCGCCGCCATGAAGCCGATCTCGTCGCTGAACCGGGCCCTTTCCACCGTGGACGTCACCACCGGCGAGCCGGCCACCGCGATCAACCAGCGCTCGGACGTCTGCGCGGTGCCCGCCGCGGCGGTCGTCGCCGAGGCGATGGTGGCGCTGGTGCTCGCCGAGGCGGCCACCGAGAAGTTCGGCGGGGACTCGGTCGCCGAGATCCGCCGCAACCTGGCCGGCTACCTCGACGCGCTGGTCATCCGCTGATGGCGCCCGTCGTCGTGCTGGTCGGCGCGCCGGGCTGCGGCAAGACCACCGTCGGGCAGGCGCTCGCGGCGACCCTCGGGGTGGAGTTCCGCGACACCGACACTGACATCGAGTCGATGGCCGGGAAGCCCATCCCGGAGATCTTCATCGACGAGGGCGAGGCGCACTTCCGTGCGCTGGAACGGGCCGCCGTGGCCGCGGCGCTCGCCGCCGGCACCGGCGTGCTCGCCCTCGGCGGCGGCGCGGTGCTGGCCGAGGAGACCCGCGCCGCCCTGGTGGGGCACCGGGTGGTGCACCTGTCCGTGGAGCTGCCCGACGCCGTGAAGCGGGTCGGGCTCGGCGCCGGTCGGCCGCTGCTGGCGATCAACCCCCGGGCCACCCTCAAACACCTGCTGGACCAGCGTCGGCCGCTCTACGCGGAGGTCGCCACCGAGACGGTGAAGACCGACGGCCGGACCCCGGCGGCGGTCGTCGCCGAGATCGCCGCGCTGCTGCCCCGCTGACCCGAACGGGACCGGCTCAGCCGCGGGAGACCGCGTCGAGCACGTCGGCCAGCGCCTTCGGCTCGCTGAGCATCGGCCAGTGCCCGGTGGGCAGCTCGAACAGCTGACCGCCGGCCAGCCCGGCGAAGAAGGGGTGCCCCTGGCCGATCATCTCGCGCACCACGGTGAGCGGGAAGGTGCTGGCGACCAGGGCGGTGGGCACCGGGCGGCCACCGGTGCGTCGTACCGGATCGGTCGCCGCCCGCAGCGGCTGCGGTGTGGCCCGGGACCGCAGCACGGCCAGCGTCGTCTCATCCAACCCGGCCAGGTTCGTCGGGTCGGCCGCCGGGTCCCAGGTCGGCGGCGGCAGCAGGTGCCCCGAGCCGATCGCGGCGCGCAGTCGCTGCTGCTCCTCCGGCGGCACCGTGTCGAACTGCGCCGTGCCGTCCGGCAACGGTCCGCTCTCCACGTAGACCGCGCGGGCGATGCGGTCCGGGACGCGGTCGGCCGCCTGGGCGACCGGCATCCCACCGCCGGAGTGTCCGACCAGCAGCACGTCGCGCAGGTCCTCGACCTCGATCAGCCGGACGATGTCGGTGGTGTGTGTCTCCAGGCTCACCTCCGGCCCGGCGAGGTGGTCGCGCTCGGCCAACCCGGTCAGCGTCATCGGGTAGACGTCGTGCCCCTGGGCGCGCAGCAGTCCGGTCACCTCCCGCCACGCCCAGGCGCCCAACCAGAACCCCGGTACCAGCACGAACGTCGCCATCTGTCGCTCCTTTTCTTGGCTACCGACAGACCGTACGGTCGAATCCGGACAGGATCCGCCCGGTTTTGAGGAGTGTCCCGTGTCACATCCCGCCGGTCGGGTGCCGGCCCTGCTCGCACTGCTCCAGGCCCGGCACCGGGCGACCGCCACCGAGCGCGAGGTGGGCAGCCGCCCGCACCGCGTCGTCCACTCGACTAGGCTGCCGGCGATGGATGAGGTGACCCGGATCCCGGTCGGCGGCGAACGGCCGTACGACGTGCTGGTCGGACGCGACCTGTTGGACACGCTGCCCGGGCTGCTCCCCGGCGCGACCCGCGCGGCGGTGCTGCACGCGCCCCCGCTCAAGGGTCTCGCGGACGCGCTCGGTGAACGGCTGCGCGCGGCCGGCGTCGAACCGCTGCCGATCGAGGTGCCCGACGCCGAGGCGGGCAAGCAGATCGACGTGGCCGCCGCCTGCTGGGACCGGCTCGGCGCGGCGGGCTTCACCCGTACCGACGCGGTGGTTGGCGTGGGCGGTGGCGCGGTGACCGACCTGGCCGGCTTCGTCGCGGCCTGCTGGCTGCGCGGTGTGCGGTGGGTGCCGGTGGCCACCTCGCTGCTGGGCATGGTGGACGCGGCGGTGGGCGGCAAGACCGGCATCAACACGGCCGCCGGCAAGAACCTGGTGGGCGCGTTCCACCCGCCGGTCGGTGTGCTGGCCGACCTGGCCACCCTGGACAGCCTGCCCGCGGCCGACCTGGCGGCCGGGCTGGCCGAGGTCGTCAAGTGCGGTTTCATCGCCGACCCGGCCATCCTGGACCTGGTCGAACGTGACCCGGCGGCCGCCACCGACCCGCGCGGGCCGGTGACCCGGGAGCTGATCGAGCGGGCGATCCGGGTCAAGGCCGACGTGGTCGCCGGTGACCTGCGCGAGTCGGGCGTGCGGGAGGTCCTCAACTACGGCCACACCCTGGCCCACGCGATCGAGCAGGTCGAGGGCTACCGCTGGCGGCACGGCCACGCCGTCGCCGTGGGGCTGGTGTACGCCGCGGCGCTGGCCCGGCTCGCCGGCCGGCTGGACGCGCCGACCGCCGACCGGCACCGCGGCATCCTGTCCGCGCTCGGCCTGCCGGTCAGCTACCCGGCCGACGCCTGGGAGCGACTGCTGGCCGTGATGCGGGTGGACAAGAAGGCCCGGGGCAGCCGGCTGCGGTTCGTGGTGCTGGACGCGCTGGCCCACCCGGCGATGCTGGAGGGCCCGGACGACGCGCTGCTCGAAGCCGCCTACCGCGAGGTGGGCACCCGGTGAGCGCGAGGAGTGAGCCGGGTTTGCGAGCCCCGCAGTCGCGAACCACAGGTGGCCAGGCGTGAGGGTGTACGTCCTCAACGGGCCGAACCTGGGCCGACTCGGCACCCGGGAGCCGGCGGTGTACGGCTCGACCAGCTACGCCGATCTCGTGGCGCTGTGCGAGGCCACCGGTCGGGAGCTGGGACTGGACGTGACGGTCCGGCAGACCGACGCCGAGCACGAACTGCTCGGCTGGCTGCACGCCGCCGCCGACGAGGAAGCCGCGGTCGTGCTCAACCCGGCCGCCTGGTCGCACTACTCGTACGCGGTGCGGGACGCCTGCGCCATGCTGCGGGGGCCGCTGGTGGAGGTGCACCTCTCCAACATCCACGCCCGCGAGGAGTTCCGGCACCACTCGGTCGTCTCCGCGGTGGCGACCGGGGTGATCTGCGGTCTCGGCATCGACGGTTATCGTCTCGCCCTGCACCATCTGGCTGCCCGCTAAGGGGTCGCCCCGAGCGGGGACCGGGCGATTCGACGCAGCTAGTAGACTCGTAGGGTCTGTCCGCCAATTGATGATCAAGGCAGGAAATGGCCTCCACCAACGACCTCAAAAACGGCCTGGTACTCAACCTTGACGGCGAGCTCTGGGCCGTCGTCGAGTTCCAGCACGTCAAGCCCGGTAAGGGTGGTGCCTTCGTGCGCACCACGCTGAAGAACGTGCTGTCCGGGAAGGTGGTCGACAAGACCTTCAACGCGGGCACCAAGGTCGACACCGCGACCGTGGACAAGCGCACGATGCAGTACCTGTACGCCGACGGCGAGGACTTCGTCTTCATGGACCTGGAGACCTTCGACCAGATCACGGTGCCCGGTGGCACCGTCGGCGAGGCAGCCAACTACCTGCTGCCCGAGGCGGAGGCGACCATCGCCCAGCACGAGGGTGTGCCGCTCTACATCGAGCTGCCCACCAGCGTCGTGCTGGAGGTCACCTACACCGAGCCGGGCCTGCAGGGCGACCGCTCGACCGGCGGCACCAAGCCGGCGACCGTGGAGACCGGCGCCACCGTGCCGGTTCCGCTGTTCATCACCACCGGCGAGAAGATCAAGGTCGACACCCGCGACGGCCGTTACCTCGGCCGCGCCTGATGGCCGAGGGTTCCAAGCAGCAGATGCCGGCGCGCCGCAAGGCGCGCAAGCGGGCGCTGGATGTCCTTTACGAGGCCGACCTGCGGGACAAGCCTCCGGTGGAGGTGCTGGCCGGCTACGTGCAGCGGATCGAGCAGCCCCGACCGGAGCACCTCGGCTACGCCGTGAGCCTGGTCGAGGGGGTCGCCGAGCACCTCAACCGGATCGACGAGCTGATCGCCAGCTACGCCGAGGGGTGGACCCTGGAGCGGATGCCGGTCGTCGACCGCAACCTGGCCCGGATCGCCGTCTACGAACTGCTCTACGTCGACGAGATCGACGACGCGGTGGCGATCAGCGAGGCCGTGGAGCTGGCCCGGCAGATGTCCACCGACGACTCGCCGCGCTTCCTCAACGGGGTGCTCGGCCGGATCGCCGAGTACGCCACCCGCTGAGCGCCGCGCCGACGCCGTAGCGACGAAAGGGCCCGTGCCGGACGGCACGGGCCCTTTCGGGTGGAGCGACAGCTCAGGAGGCGAAGAACGCCCGGGGGTCGGCCACCAGCACACCGTGCTCGGTGAGCCGCTCGATCAGACCCGACGGCGAGGCGTCGTAGACGATGGCGAGCGCCCGCAGGTCGTCGGCGCGGATGGAGAGCACCCGACCGTTGTAGTCACCGCGCTGCTGCTGGATCGCGCGGGCGTAGCGGGCAACGTAGGCCAGGTCCTCGGAGGCCTCGTCGTAGAGCCGCTCCAGGTCCAGGACGATCTTGCTGGTGGGCTCGTGACGGACACCACTGCCGTCGGGCAGCAGCTCCGAGACGGGGACACGATAGAACTCGGCCAGCTCGGCCAGACGGGAAACCGTCACGGCCCGGTCGCCGCGCTCGTACGAGCCGACCACCACGGCCTTCCACCGCCCATTCGACTTCTCCTCCACGCCCTGCAGGGACAAGCCCTGCTGCTGGCGGATGGAGCGCAGGCGGGCGCCCAGAGACTTGGCGTATTCAGAGGGCATTCGGACACTCCCAGTGCTGCTCGGGGTTCTCCCGTCGATCGCTACGGAGCGTGACGGTACGGGGATTGCGACACCTGGTCAAGTGGTCGTGACCTTACCGTTGGGGAGCACCGGGGGAGTTATCCCCATTTCGTCGGCCTGATCCGGTGGTCAGCGGCCGCCGTCCATCGGCCCGGTGACCACTGGTAACGTGGCGTGAAGCCTCGGCTCGGTCCGCTCTCGCGGTCCGGCCGGAGGTGCCCGACATCCTTTAACGACCCGTCCCGTGAGGCGGGGAAGGAGGTCCGCCGTGGCATACCCACCGGCTGCCCGCTCGTCACCACCGCGACAACCCTCGGTGAAGGTGATCCTCGCCAGCGCCGACGTGCAACGCGTGGTCGACCGCATCGCCCACCAGATCCTGGAGAAGACCCAGGGTGCCGCCGACACGGTGCTGCTGGGAATCCCCACCCGGGGCGCCCCCCTCGCGCGGCGGCTCGCCTCTCGGATCAGCGCCTTCGAGGACATCGCCGTTCCGGTCGGTGTGCTCGACATCACGCTCTACCGCGACGACCTGCGCCGGCACGCCACGCGGGCGATCGGCCCGACCGAGCTGCCGTCCGGCGGCATCGACGGCAAGCGGGTCGTCCTCGTCGACGACGTGCTCTTCTCCGGCCGCACCGTGCGGGCCGCGCTCGACGCGCTCAACGACGTGGGCCGTCCGGCGTCCGTCCAGCTCGCCGTTCTGGTCGACCGCGGGCACCGGGAGCTGCCGATCCGAGCCGACTACGTCGGCAAGAACATCCCGACCTCGCTCGCCGAGAGCGTGAAGGTGACGCTCGCCGAGACCGACGGTGCCGACGAGGTCAAGCTGTACGGGGGTACGCCGTGAGCGTGAGGAGTGCAGCGAAGCGGAGCCCCGCAGTCGCGAACGAAAGGCAGGCGCAGCTCTCATGATCAGGCACCTGCTCTCCGGCGCGGACCTGGACGCCGACACCGCCACCGAAATCCTGGACACCGCCGCCGAGATGGCCACGGTGGCCGGCCGCGAGATCAAGAAGCTGCCCGCGCTGCGGGGCCGGACGGTGGTGAACCTCTTCTACGAGGACTCGACCCGCACCCGGATCTCCTTCGAGGCGGCGGCGAAGCGACTCAGCGCCGATGTGATCAACTTTTCCGCCAAGGGGTCCAGCGTCACCAAGGGCGAGAGCCTGAAGGACACCGCGCTGACCCTGCAGGCCATGGGCGCCGACGCGGTGGTCGTCCGGCACCCGGCCTCCGGCGCGCCGCACCGGCTGGCGAACTGGGTCGACGGGTCGGTGGTCAACGCCGGCGACGGCACCCACGAGCATCCCACCCAGGCGCTGCTCGACGCGTACACCATGCGGGCCCGGCTGGGCCGGCTGGCCGGACTGTCGGTCGCCGTGGTCGGGGACGTGCTGCACTCCCGGGTGGCCCGCTCCAACGTGCTGCTGCTGTCCACCCTCGGCGCCAAGGTCACCCTGGTCGGCCCGCCCACCCTCATCCCGGTGGACATCGCCGCGGCGCTCGCCCCCGGCACGGACGTCTCCTACGACCTCGACTCGGTGCTGCCGAACGTGGACGTGGTGATGATGCTGCGGGTCCAGCGGGAGCGGATGAGCGACTCCTACTTCCCCTCCGCCCGCGAGTACGCCCGCCGCTACGGGCTGGACGGCCCGCGGATGCGCCGCCTGCCCGAGCACGCGATCGTCATGCACCCCGGCCCGATGAACCGGGGGATGGAGATCACCCCCGAGGTTGCCGACTCACCCCGATCCACCATCGTCGAACAGGTCACCAACGGTGTCTCCGTGCGGATGGCTGTTCTTTACCTGCTGCTCGGAGGGAACAACCGGTGACCGCGTACCTGATCACCAGCGTGAGCGTCGTCGGCGCCGCGCCGACCGACCTGCTGATCCGCGACGGCGTGGTCGCCGAGGTCGGCCCGGACCTGTCCGCGCCGGACGCCACCGTCATCGACGGCACCGGGCTGGTCGCCCTGCCCGGGCTCGTCGACCTGCACACCCACCTGCGGGAGCCAGGCCGCGAGGACGCCGAGACCGTCGAGTCCGGTTCCCGCGCGGCGGCGCTGGGCGGCTACACCGCGGTCTGCGCGATGGCGAACACCTCGCCGGTAGCGGACACCGCCGGCGTCGTCGAGCAGGTCTGGCGGCTCGGCCGGGAGGCCGGTCTGGTCGACGTGCAGCCGATCGGCGCGGTCACCGTCGGGCTGGCCGGGGAGCGCCTGGCCGAGCTGGGCGCGATGGCGGACTCCGCGGCCCGGGTGCGGATCTTCTCCGACGACGGGCACTGCGTCGCCGACCCGAAGCTGATGCGCCGCGCCCTGGAGTACGTCAAGGCGTTCGACGGGATCATCGCGCAGCACGCCGAGGAGCCCCGCCTCACCGAGGGCGCCCAGATGCACGAGGGTGAGGTCTCCACCCGGCTCGGGCTGATCGGCTGGCCCGCGGTCGCCGAGGAGGCGATCATCGCCCGGGACGTGCTGCTCGCCGAGCACGTGGGCAGCCGACTGCACGTCTGCCACGTCTCCACCGCCGGCAGCGTCGAGGTGCTGCGCCAGGCGAAGGCGCGCGGGGTACGCGTCACCGCCGAGGTCACGCCGCACCACCTGCTGCTCACCGACGAGGTCGTGAGCGGGAGGGGTGCGCTTGCGAGCCCCGCGCTCGCGGACAACTGGAGCCCGGCCGGGGCTTACGACCCGGTCTTCAAGGTGAACCCGCCGCTGCGCACCGCGACGGACGTCGCCGCGTTGCGCACCGCGCTCGCCGACGGCGTGGTGGACGTGATCGCCACCGACCACGCCCCGCACGCCGTGGAGGACAAGGAGTGCGAGTGGGCGTACGCCCGGCCGGGGATGCTCGGCCTGGAGACGGCCCTGTCCATCGCGCTGGACGTGCTCGGCCCCGAGTGGGACCTGATCGCCGAGCGGATGTCGCGCACCCCCGCCCGGATCGCCGGGCTGACCGGGCACGGCGTCGACCCGGCGCCCGGTGTGCCGGCCAACCTGACCCTGATCGACCCGGCCGCCCGCCGCACCATCGAGCCGGCGGAGCTGGCCAGCCGCAGTCGCAACACCCCGTACGCCCGCATGACGCTGCCAGGTCGCATCGTGGCGACCTTCCTGCGCGGCGAGCCGACGGTCCTGGACGGAAAGGCTGTCAAGTGAGCGCGAGGAATGCAGCGAAGCGGAGTCCCGCAGTCGCGAACGAAAGGCCGGCACAGTGATGGTCAGGCGCAGGCCCGCGATCCTCGTTCTCGAGGACGGGCGCACGTTCCCCGGCGAGGCGTACGGCAGCGTCGGTGAGACCTTCGGCGAGGCGGTCTTCAACACCGGCATGACCGGGTACCAGGAGACCCTGACCGATCCGTCCTACCACCGGCAGGTGGTGGTGCAGACCGCGCCGCACATCGGCAACACCGGCGTCAACGGTGAGGACGACGAGTCCGGCCGGATCTGGGTCGCCGGGTACGTGGTGCGTGACCCGGCCCGGATCGGCTCGAACTGGCGGGCCACCGGCTCTCTGGAGGACCGCCTCGCCACCGAGGGCGTGGTGGGCATCAGTGGGGTGGACACCCGGGCGCTGACCCGGCACCTGCGCGAGCGGGGCGCCATGCGGGTGGGTATCTCCAGTGTGGACAACGATCCGCAGAGCCTGCTGACCCGGGTCCGACAGGCGCCGCAGATGGTCGGCGCGGACCTGTCCGCCGAGGTGACCACCGCCGAGCCGTACGTCGTCGAGGCGGTCGGTGAGCACCGGTTCACCGTGGCGGCGCTCGATCTGGGCATCAAGCGCAACGTGCCGCGCCGGCTCGCGACGCGCGGGGTGACCACCCACGTCCTGCCGGCCTCGTCGAGCATCGACGAGCTGCTCGCCACCGGGGCCGACGCGATCTTCCTGTCGCCCGGTCCGGGCGACCCGGCCACCGCCGACGCGCCGGTGGCGCTGGCGCGGGAGGCGCTGCGGCGGGAGGTGCCGCTGTTCGGCATCTGCTTCGGCAGCCAGATCCTCGGCCGGGCGCTCGGCTTCGGCACCTACAAGTTGGGCTACGGCCACCGGGGCATCAACCAGCCGGTGCTCGACCGGGCCACCGGCAAGGTCGAGGTGACCAGCCACAACCACGGCTTCGCGGTCCAGGTGCCGGGTGCGGGCTCGGGTGCGGTGGTCCCCGACCAGGTGATCGACACCGACTTCGGCGGCGTACGGGTGTCGCACGTCTGCCTCAATGACAACGTGGTCGAGGGGCTGCGGGCCGTGGACGTGCCCGCCTTCACCGTCCAGTACCACCCGGAGGCGGCGGCCGGCCCGCACGACGCGGACTACCTCTTCGACCGATTCGCCGAGCTGATCGAGGGCCGTGCCCTCAGCAAGGGGCGCAGCAATGCCTAAGCGGACGGACCTCAAGCACATCCTGGTGATCGGCTCCGGGCCGATCGTCATCGGGCAGGCCTGCGAGTTCGACTACTCCGGCACCCAGGCCTGCCGCGTGCTGCGCAGCGAGGGGATCCGGGTCAGCCTGGTCAACTCCAACCCGGCGACGATCATGACGGATCCGGAGTTCGCCGACGCCACCTACGTCGAGCCGATCACCCCGGAGTTCGTGGAGCTGGTCATCGCCAAGGAGCGTCCGGACGCGATCCTCGCGACCCTCGGCGGGCAGACCGCGCTGAACACCGCGGTCGCCCTGCACTCCGCCGGCGTCCTGGAGAAGTACGGCGTCGAGCTGATCGGCGCGAACATCGACGCGATCAACCGGGGCGAGGACCGGCAGCTGTTCAAGGAGATCGTGGCGAAGGCCGGCGTACGCCTGGGCGTCGACGACCCGACCGGGCTGGTGCCCCGTTCGCGGGTGTGCCACTCGATGGAAGAGGTCGAGGCGACCGTCGCCGAGCTGGGCCTGCCGGTGGTGATCCGGCCGTCGTTCACCATGGGCGGGCTGGGCTCCGGCATGGCGCACACCCCGGAGGACCTGGCCCGCATCGCCGGCGACGGCCTGGCCGCCAGCCCGGTGCACGAGGTGCTCATCGAGGAGAGCGTGCTCGGCTGGAAGGAGTACGAACTCGAGTTGATGCGCGACCGGCACGACAACGTGGTGGTGGTCTGCTCGATCGAGAACATCGACCCGATGGGCGTGCACACCGGCGACAGCGTCACCGTGGCCCCGGCCATGACGCTCACCGACCGGGAGTACCAGCGCCTGCGTGACCTGGGCATTGCCGTGCTGCGCGAGGTCGGGGTGGACACCGGCGGCTGCAACATCCAGTTCGCGGTCAATCCGGTCGACGGCCGGATCGTCGTGATCGAGATGAACCCCCGGGTGTCGCGGTCCTCGGCGCTGGCCTCCAAGGCGACCGGCTTCCCGATCGCGAAGATCGCCGCCAAGCTGGCCATCGGCTACACCCTCGACGAGATCCCCAACGACATCACCCTGAAGACCCCGGCGGCGTTCGAGCCGACCCTGGACTACGTGGTGGTGAAGATCCCCCGGTTCGCGTTCGAGAAGTTCCCCGGCGCGGACCCGGAGCTGACCACCACGATGAAGTCGGTGGGCGAGGCGATGAGTCTCGGGCGCAACTTCACCGAGGCGCTGAACAAGGCGATGCGTTCGATGGAAACGAAATCGGCCGGTTTCTGGAGTGTGCCGGATCCGCAGGGGGCCACGAAGCAGGACACCCTCGCCGCGCTGCGGATCCCGCACGACGGCCGGCTGTACACCGTCGAGCGGGCGCTGCGCCTCGGCGCGTCGATCGCCGAGGTCAGCGAGGCGTCCGGCGGGATCGACCCGTGGTTCCTGGACCAGATCGCCGCGCTGATCGAGCTGCGCGCGGAGATCGTCGACGCGCCCGTGCTCGACGCCGAGCTGCTGCGTCGGGCCAAGCGGGCCGGCCTGTCCGACCGGCAGCTCGCCGCGCTGCGCCCGGAGCTGGCCGCCGAGGACGGCGTACGGACCCTGCGACACCGACTCGACGTGCGCCCGGTCTACAAGACGGTGGACACCTGCGCGGCCGAGTTCGAGGCGACCACGCCGTACCACTACTCGTCGTACGACCTGGAGACCGAGGTCGTGCCGTCGGACCGGCCGAAGGTGCTGATCCTGGGTTCCGGGCCGAACCGGATCGGGCAGGGCATCGAGTTCGACTACTCCTGTGTGCACGCGGTACAGGCGCTGCGAAGCGCGCCGATCGGCGCAGCCGCTGCGTCCGGTTCCGGTGCCGCAGGCAGCGGTTATGAGACCGTCATGGTCAACTGCAACCCGGAGACGGTCTCCACCGACTACGACACCGCCGACCGGCTCTATTTCGAACCGCTGACCTTCGAGGACGTGCTGGAAGTCTGGCACGCCGAGGACTCGTCCGGCCGGGCGGCCGGCGGACCGGGCGTGGTCGGGGTCGTCGTACAGCTCGGCGGGCAGACCCCGCTGGGGTTGGCACAGCGGCTCAAGAACGCCGGCGTGCCGGTGGTCGGCACGTCCCCGGAGTCGATCCACCTCGCCGAGGAGCGGGGGGCGTTCGGCGCGGTGCTGGCCCGGGCCGGGCTGCGCGCTCCGGCGCACGGCATGGCCACCTCCTACGACGAGGCCAAGACGATCGCCGACGAGATCGGTTACCCGGTCCTGGTCCGGCCGTCGTACGTGCTGGGCGGGCGGGGTATGGAGATCGTCTACGACGACCCGACGCTGCGCGACTACATCGGCCGGGCCACCGACATCTCCCCGGACCACCCGGTGCTGGTGGACCGCTTCCTGGACGACGCCATCGAGATCGACGTGGACGCGCTCTGCGACGCCGACGGCGAGGTCTACATCGGCGGGGTGATGGAGCACATCGAGGAGGCCGGCATCCACTCCGGCGACTCGTCCTGCGCGCTGCCGCCGATCACCCTCGCGGGCTCGCACCTGGCCGAGGTGCGCCGCTACACCGAGGCCATCGCGCGTGGCGTCGGCGTCCGGGGCCTGCTCAACGTGCAGTACGCGCTCAAGGACGACGTGCTCTACGTACTGGAGGCCAACCCGCGGGCGTCGCGGACCGTGCCGTTCGTCTCCAAGGCCACGGCGGTGCCGCTGGCGAAGGCCGCGGCCCGGATCGCGCTCGGCGCGAGCATCGCCGAGTTGCGGGCCGAGGGCGTGCTGCCGGCGACCGGGGACGGCGGCACGATGCCCGCCGACGCGCCGATCGCGGTCAAGGAGGCGGTGCTGCCGTTCAAGCGCTTCCGTACCCGCGCGGGCAAGGGGATCGACTCGCTGCTCGGACCGGAGATGAAGTCGACCGGCGAGGTGATGGGCATCGACACCAACTTCGGGCACGCCTTCGCCAAGAGCCAGTCGGCCGCGTACGGGTCACTGCCGACCGCCGGGAAGATCTTCGTCTCGGTGGCCAACCGGGACAAGCGCGGCATGATCTTCCCGATCAAGCGGCTGGCCGATCTGGGCTTCGAGATCGTGGCCACCGCCGGCACCGCCGAGGTGCTGCGTCGGCACGGCATCGCCTGCGAGCAGATCCGCAAGCACTACCAGGCCGGCGATGGCGACGACGCGGTGTCGCTGATCCTCGGCGGCGACGTGGCGCTGGTGATCAACACGCCGCAGGGCTCGGGCGCCAGTGCCCGCTCCGACGGCTACGAGATCCGCAGCGCGGCCGTCACCGCGGACATCCCGTGCATCACCACGGTTCCCGGCGCGGCGGCGGCGGTCATGGGCATCGAGGCGCGCATCCGCGGCGACATGCAGGTCCGTCCCCTGCAGGACCTGCACGCCACCCTCCGTGCGGCCCGGTGACCGTGGGCGCCTGGGTTGCGTCGGGCCGGGATGGCGGGGAGGGACGGTGGGTGTGATGTTTGAGCGGGCGGTACGGCCCTGGTTGTTCCGGCTCGGCGGCGGGGACGCCGAGACCGCGCACGAGTGGACGCTGCGGCGGCTGGCCGCGCTGTCGGAGCGTCCGGTGGCGTTGGCGGCCCTGCGGGCCCGCTACGCGGTCCAGGCGCCGCGCACGGTGTTCGGCGTGCGGTTCCCCAACCCGGTCGGGTTGGCCGCCGGCATGGACAAGGACGGTGCGGCCCTGCCCGCCTGGCCGGCCCTTGGCTTCGGTTTCGTCGAGGTCGGGACGGTCACCGCACACGCCCAGCCGGGCAACCCCCGGCCCCGGCTGTTCCGACTGCCGGCGAGCGAGGCGGTGATCAACCGGATGGGCTTCAACAACGCCGGCGCCGCCGCGCTGGCCGCCCGGCTGACGGCGCTGCCGCGCCCGATCGGCGTCCCGTTGGGCATCTCGCTGGGCAAGTCCAAGGTGACCCCACTGGACGAGGCGGTCGACGACTACCTCGCCTCGTACCGGGCGCTGCGCGCGCACGGCGACTACTTCGCGGTGAACGTCTCCTCGCCGAACACCCCCGGTCTGCGGTCCCTTCAGGACCGTGCGCACCTGGACGCGCTGCTCGGCGCGCTGGTGGGGGAGAAGCCGGTGCTCGTCAAGATCGCACCGGACCTGACCGAGGCGGCGATCGCCGAGCTGCTGGAGGTCTGCCTGGCGCGGGGCGCGGCCGGGGTGATCGCGACCAACACCACGCTGGCCCGCGCGGGGCTGGCCCCGGTGGACGCCGAGCGCGGCACGCAGACCGGTGGCCTCTCCGGCCGACCGCTGACCGGCCGGGCCCGCGACGTGGTCGCCTTCGTGCACTCCGAGACCGGTGGCCGGCTACCGATCATCGGGGTCGGCGGGGTGCTGGACCTGGACGACGCCGCGCGGATGTTCGACGCGGGCGCCGCCCTGGTGCAGCTCTACACCGGCTTCATCTACCGGGGCCCGGCCCTGGTCCGCGCGGCCGCCCGCGCGACGGCCACAGCGGCGGCACCGGATCCGGTCGCCGGCCGGTGACCCGTCCGGCCGTGCCGCTCCGCCGGCCGGCCTGTCCACGCCTGGAAGGAGCGCGTGTGACACCCGAGGAGATCCTGACCGCCGACCGGGCGCACGTCTGGCACCCGTACGCCGCGCTGCCGCCGGCGACCCAGCCGTACGTCGTGCGCAGCGCCGAGGGGGTACGGCTGACCCTGGCCGACGGGCGGGAACTGGTGGACGGGATGTCGTCCTGGTGGGCGGCGATCCACGGCTACCGGCACCCGGTGCTGGACGCGGCGGTGACCGACCAGCTCGGCCGGATGAGCCACGTGATGTTCGGCGGGCTCACCCACGAGCCCGCGTCCAGCTTGCCCGCACGCTGGTCGAGTTGACCCCGGACGGCCTGGAGCACGTCTTCCTGGCCGACTCCGGCTCGGTCAGCGTCGAGGTGGCGGTGAAGATGTGTCTGCAGTACCAGCGGGCTGTCGGCCGGCCGCAGCGGCGCCGCCTGGCGACCTGGCGGGGCGGCTACCACGGCGACACGTTCCACCCGATGAGCGTGTGCGACCCGGAGGGCGGGATGCACCACCTGTGGGGTGACGTGCTGCCCCGCCAGGTCTTCGCACCGGTCCCGCCGGGCGGCTTCAGCGATCCGCCCGACGAGGCGTACGTGGCGACGCTGGTGGACGCGGTCGAGCGGCACGCCGGCGAGCTGGCCGCGGTGATCGTGGAGCCGGTGGTGCAGGGCGCGGGCGGGATGCGTTTTCACCATCCGGCGTACCTGCGGGTCCTGCGCGAGGTGACCCGCGCGCACGGGGTCCTGCTGATCTTCGACGAGATCGCCACCGGCTTCGGCCGCACCGGCGCGATGTTCGCCGCCGAGCACGCCGGGGTCAGCCCGGACGTGCTGTGCGTGGGCAAGGCGCTCACCGGCGGCTACCTGACCCTGGCGGCGACGCTGTGCACCCCGGAGGTCGCCCGGGGCATCTCCGCCGCCGGCGTGTTGGCGCACGGGCCCACGTTCATGGGCAACCCCCTGGCCTGCGCGGTGGCCAACGCCTCCATCGGGTTGCTGCGGGCGGGGGACTGGGCGGGGCAGGTCGCCAGGGTCGGCGCCGGTCTGCGCGCCGGCCTGGAGCCGCTGCGCGGCACGCCCGGAGTGGCCGACGTGCGGGTGCTCGGCGCGATCGGTGTGGTCCAGCTCGATCACGAGGTCGACCTGGGCGCGGCCACAGCGGCGGCGGCCGAGCAGGGGGTGTGGCTGCGGCCGTTCCGCGACCTGGTCTACACGATGCCGCCGTACGTCACCGACGACGCCGACCTGGCCCGGATCGCGTCCGGGGTGGCGGCGGCGGTGGCGGCCGGCTGAGCCGGCCGTAGCCAACGGGTATCCCGGCGGGCGGTCCGCCACCCGGGGACGAGGAGAGGGGAAGTACCGGATGGAGAGCTTCGGAACCCGGCTGCACCGGGCGGTCACCGAGCGGGGGCCGCTCTGTGTGGGCATCGACCCGCATCCCGCTCTGCTGGCCCGCTGGGGCCTCGACGACGACGTTCCGGGTCTTGACCGGTTCACCCGGACCGTCGTGGACGCCCTTGGTGACCGGGTTGCGGTGGTCAAGCCTCAGTCGGCCTTTTTCGAGCGTTTCGGATCCCGCGGTGTGGCCGTTCTTGAGTCAACTATCCGACAGTTACGCGAGGCCGGTTCGCTCGTTCTGCTGGACGTCAAGCGCGGAGACATCGGCTCGACGGTGCGCGCGTACGCCTCCGCGTATCTCGATCCATCCAGCCCGTTGTATGTCGACGCGGTCACCGCGAGCCCCTACCTGGGAGTAGGTTCGCTGGCCCCGATGTTCGAGCTGGCCGCCGAGCACGGCGGTGGGGTCTTCGTGTTGGCCCTCACCTCCAACCCCGAGGGGGCCGCCGTGCAACGCGCCCGAACGGCCGACGGGCGCACCGTCGCGCAGACCGTGATCGATGAGATTTCGCAGCTCAACAAGGGTGCAACCCCCCTCGGCAGCTTCGGGTTGGTGGTCGGCGCGACCATCGGTGACACCGGTCACGACCTCTCCGGCGTGGGGGGTCCACTGCTCGCACCGGGGCTCGGCGCGCAGGGTGCCGGCGCGGCCGATCTGCGTACCGTCTTCGGTCCGAGCCTCGCCACGGTGCTCCCCTCGTACTCCCGGGAGGTGCTCTCCGCGGGCCCCGACGTGGCCGCGCTGCGGGCCGCCGCGGACCGGGTGCTGGGCGAGTGCCGGGCCGTTCTGGCTGCCCGGTGACTGACTGACGGCTCGGTCACTTTGCGATGATCATCGCGCGCCCACGTTGCCGAAAGCTCCGTTGACCGCTAGTTTTCCCCGCGCTGGGAACCACGGACCCCTTGGTTCACAGCGACACCACGTTTCACAGATGCGGCGGTGCGCCCCGCCCGCCGCGATAGGGACCTGAGGAGAACTGGTGCCGCTCCCGTCACTGACCCCCGAACAGCGCGCTGCCGCGCTCGAGAAGGCCGCGGAGATCCGCAAGGCCCGTGCCGAGCTGAAGGAGCAGCTCAAGCAGGGCAAGACCACCCTTGGTGCCGTCCTCGAGCGCGCCGAGAGCGACGACGTCGTGGGCAAGCTCAAGGTTTCGGCCGTCCTGCAGGCGATGCCGGGCATCGGCAAGATCCGGGCGACCCAGATCATGGAGAAGCTCAAGATCGCTGACAGCCGTCGCCTGCGTGGCCTCGGCGAGCAGCAGCGCAAGGCACTGCTTGGAGAGTTCGCCGCCAACTAAACCTGGCAGCGTGTAGAAACAAGCAGTGAGCACGGATGACGAGGCGCGCCCGGCGGCTCGGCTCACTGTCCTGGCTGGACCTTCGGGTTCCGGCAGGGAGAGTGTCGTCGAGCTCGTCCGGGCGCGTTCTCCGTCCGTGTGGATCCCGGTCCCGGCCACCACCCGGCCGCGCCGGGAGCAGGAGGTCGACGGTGTCGACCGGGTCTTCCTCGCCCCGGCCGAGTTCGACCGGCGGGTGGCCGCCGGCGAGCTGCTGGAGTGGTCCAGGGCCGGCCCACACCGCCGGGGTACGCCGTACCCGCCGCTGCGGGCCCGGCTCGACGGCGGGCAGCCGGTGCTGCTCCCGCTCGATCTGCGTGGCGCCCCGCTGGTCCGGGCGCGCCTGCCCGACGCCCGGCTGGTGCTGCTGAGCCCGCCCGGGCAGCGTCCCGAGGCCGCCGTCGTGGCCAGGTTCGACCACGCCCTGACGCACGACCACACCGAGCGCGTCGTCAACGAGCTGGTAGGCTTACTCGGTTCTTCTTATCCGGATCCGGCCTGGTCGCGCGTGCGTGGCTGACGGCCGACCGCCGTTGAGACTCAGCACCGCGTTCGCGCGGCTCGAAAGACGCAGAGGTTAATTCGTGGGATCCATCGCCAACCCCGAAGGCATCACCAACCCGCCGATCGACGAGCTCCTCGAGAAGACGACGTCGAAGTACGCGCTGGTCATCTTCGCCGCCAAGCGCGCGCGCCAGGTCAACGCCTACTACAGCCAGCTCGGTGAGGGCCTGCTCGAGTACGTCGGCCCGCTCGTGGAGACCACCCCCCAGGAGAAGCCCCTCTCCATCGCCATGCGCGAGATCAACGCGGGCCTGCTCACGGCCGAGCCGACCGACCAGCCGTAAGCCCGCGTCCGTCGATGTCCGCCTCGATCGTCCTCGGGGTCGGCGGCGGCATCGCCGCCTACAAGGCGTGTGAGCTGCTGCGACTCTTCACCGAGTCGGGTCACCGGGTCCGCGTCGTACCGACCGCGTCGGCGCTCCGCTTCGTCGGAGCGCGACCTGGGCGGCGCTCTCCGGCCAGCCGGTCGCCGACGACGTCTGGTCCGACGTGCACGAGGTGCCGCACGTGCGCCTCGGTCAGCAGGCCGATCTGGTGGTGGTCGCGCCGACCACCACGACCTGCTCGCCAAGGCCGCGCACGGGCTCGCCGACGACCTGCTGACCAACACGCTGCTGACCGCCCGCTGCCCGGTGGTGCTGGCCCCGGCCATGCACACCGAGATGTGGGAGCACCCGGCCACGGTGGCCAACGTCGCCACGCTGCGCGCCCGCGGGGTCCGGGTCATCGAGCCGGCCGTCGGGCGGCTCACCGGCGCCGACAGCGGCAAGGGCCGGTTGCCCGACCCGGCGGAGATCTTCGCCGTCGCCGCTCGGGTCCTCGCCCGGGGTCGTTCCGCCCCCACCGACGACCTGGCCGGCCGGCACGTGGTCGTCACCGCCGGTGGCACCCGCGAACCGCTGGACCCGGTCCGCTTCCTCGGCAACCGCTCCTCGGGCAAGCAGGGCTACGCCTTCGCCCGCGCCGCGGTCGCCCGGGGCGCCCGGGTCACCCTGATCGCGGCGAACGTCTCCCTCGCCGACCCCGCCGGCGTCGACCTGGTCCGCGTGGGCTCCACCGCCGAACTGCGCGAGGCGACCATCAAGGCCGCCGACGAGGCCGACGCGGTGGTGATGGCGGCGGCTCCGGCCGATTTCCGCCCGGCGACGTACGCGCCTGGCAAAATCAAGAAGTCGGACGACGGCGTCGCGCCCACCATCGAACTCGTCACGAACCCGGACATCGCGGCGGAGCTCGGTCAGCGCAAACGACCGGAGCAGGTGCTGGTGGTGTTCGCCGCCGAGACCGGCGATGCCGAGGCCAACGGCCGGGCGAAACTCGCCCGGAAGCGGGCCGACCTGATCGTGATCAACGAGGTCGGTCAGGACCTGGTCTTCGGGGCCGACACCAACACGGTGACGGTCATCGGCGCGGACGGCTCGATCAGCCGGCTGCCGGAACAGGCCAAGGAGGACGTCGCCGAAACCGTGTGGGACCAAGTCGTGGCGCGGCTGTCCAACCGCTCCTGATGGGTGGAACAGGGCGCGACCGACCCCGACAGCTGCCGCAGTGGCGACTAGACTGCCGCGGAACGACATCACACGCTTAGGAGTGCCGTGACACGCCGCCTCTTCACGTCCGAATCGGTCACGGAAGGCCACCCGGACAAGATCGCCGACCAGATCAGCGATGGCATCCTCGACGCTCTGCTCGCCGAGGATCCGCACAGCCGAGTAGCGGTCGAGACCATGATCACTACCGGCCAGGTGCACATCGCTGGTGAGGTGACCACCAAGGCGTACGCCGACATCCCGACGATCGTCCGCCGGACCATCCTCGACATCGGCTACGACTCGTCGAAGAAGGGCTTCGACGGCGCATCCTGCGGAGTCAGCGTCTCCATCGGTGCGCAGTCCGAGGACATCGCGCAGGGCGTGGACAACGCCTTCGAGCTGCGGACCGGCGCGTCGGAGAGCGCCTTGGACGCGCAGGGCGCCGGCGACCAGGGCATGATGTTCGGCTTCGCCTGCTCGGAGACGCCCGAGCTGATGCCGCTGCCGATCGCCCTCGCGCACCGTCTGGCCCGCCGGCTCGCCGCGGTCCGCAAGGACGGCACGATCCCGTACCTGCGTCCGGACGGCAAGACCCAGGTCACCATCGAGTACGAGGGACTGCGCCCGATCCGGCTGAACACGGTGGTCGTGTCCAGCCAGCACGCCGCGGACATCTCCCTGGATTCGCTGCTCACTCCGGACGTGCGCGACCACGTCATCGCCCCGGAGCTGGAGAGCCTCGGTCTGGACACCGACGGCTACCGGCTGCTGGTCAACCCGACCGGCCGGTTCGAGATCGGCGGCCCGATGGGTGACGCCGGGCTGACCGGCCGCAAGATCATCGTCGACACCTACGGCGGGTACGCCCGGCACGGCGGCGGCGCGTTCTCCGGCAAGGATCCGTCCAAGGTGGACCGCTCGGCGGCGTACGCGATGCGCTGGGTGGCGAAGAACGTGGTCGCCGCCGGTCTGGCCGAGCGGTGCGAGGCGCAGGTCGCCTACGCCATCGGCAAGGCGCACCCGGTGAGCCTGTTCATCGAGACGTTCGGCACCGAGACCGTGGCCGTCTCCTCGATCGAGAGTGCCGTCACCGAGGTGTTCGACCTGCGCCCGGCCGCGATCATCCGGGACCTCAACCTGCTCCGCCCGATCTACCAGCAGACCGCCGCGTACGGCCACTTCGGCCGGGAGCTGCCGGACCTGACCTGGGAGAGCACCGACCGGGCCGCCGACCTCAAGTCGGCCGCGGGAGCCTGACCGCCACCAGGCGTAGCGACCGGCGACCCGCGGATGGGTCGCCGGTCGCGCGCGTCTGCGTGGACGTTCCGCTGGCGCACCTGGACCGGCCGTTCGACTACCTGGTGCCGGCCGAGCTGGACGAAGCGGCGGTGCCGGGAACCCGGGTGAAGGTGCGCTTCGCGGGGCAGCTCGTCGACGGTTGGCTGCTGTCCCGCGCCGACGACTCCGGGCACACCGGCCGGCTCGCGTACCTGGAGAAGGTGGTCTCCCCGGAACCGGTGCTGGCGCCGGACATCGCCCGGCTGGCCCGCGCGGTCGCCGACCGGTACGCGGGCAGCCTCGCCGACGTGCTCCGGCTCGCGGTGCCGCCCCGGCACGCCCGCGTGGAGAAGGAGCCCCGCGACGACCGGCCGGCCCTCGGGGTCGCCGAAAACGCCGAAAACGCCGAGCAAGCCGAAAACGCCGAGCAAGCCGAGCAAGCCGCGGGCGCCGAGCGGGCCGGGTCGCCGGGCGCCGGGGCGGACGGTGACGCCCCGTCGACGGTGGACCCCCGGGGGTGGCGGGACTACCCGACCGGCCCGGCCCTGCTGCGGGCGCTCACCGACGGCCGGGCCCCCCGCGCCGTCTGGTCGGCGTTGCCCGGCGAGGACTGGGCCGCCCGCTATGCCGACGCGGTCGCCGCGACCGTCGCCGGGGGGCGAGGGGCCGTGGTGGTGGTGGCCGACGCCCGCGACCTCGACCGCCTCGACGCCGCGCTCACCGCCGTGCTCGGTCCGGGGCGGCATGTCAGCCTCTCCGCCGCGCTCGGGCCGGCCCGGCGCTACCGGGCGTTCCTCGCCGCCCGGCGCGGGCAGGTGCCGGTGGTGATCGGCACCCGGGCGGCGATGTTCGCCCCGGTGCACCGGCTCGGCCTGGTCGCCGTGTGGGATGACGGCGACGACCTGCACTCCGAGCCCCGGGCGCCCTATCCGCACGCCCGCGACGTACTGCTCACCCGTGCCCAGCTCGCCGAGGCCGGCGCGCTGGTCGGCGGGTACGCCCGCACCGCCGAGGCGCAGCTGCTGCTGGAGACCGGCTGGGCCCGGGAGGTCTCGCCGACCGGGCGACGGTGCGGGCCCGGGTTCCGGCCATCGCGCCGACCGGCGACGACCCCCAGCTGGCCCGCGATCCGGGTGCGGCGACCGCCGGCTG
>NZ_JAEVHM010000097.1 GCF_016802865.1 Micromonospora parastrephiae
CCGGGACGCCAAGGCGGGCCGGCCGGGCCCGGCGCCCGTGGACCCGCGCGTGCTGCTCCTCGTCGAGGAGTGCTGGCGGCACGCCAAGACGATCGGCGCCTGGGGTGCCGGCGTCACCGTGCTGGAGCAGGCCGGGGTGGCCGGCACGCCCGGCATCGTGTCGGCGGGCTCCGGCGCCGAGGCTCTGACGGCGGTGCGGCAGTTGATGGCCGCGCACCGGGTGTGGGAACGGTTCCCCGCCACGGTCGCCTGATCCCACAGTCACCCCGCCAGGGGCTGTCCTCCGCTCGCCGGAGGGCAGCCCCTGGTGGCGTCCGCCGGTCGTACGCCGGGGCACCCGTGACCGGAGGGCGGGATCAGCCGATGTCGGCCAGGCGGGGCAGCACCTCGTCGCCGAGCCGCTGGACGAACTCCACCGGATGCCGGTCCGGCGTGACCTGCACCTCGGTGACGCCGAGCGCGGCGTACTCGCCCACCTCGGCGAGGAACGCGTCGACGTCGTCCAGCGGGGCGCGGTGGGCCACCACGGTCTTGACGATGCTGTCGTAGTCGCGGCCCTCGGCCGCGCAGTGCTCGCGCAGCACGTCCAGCTTGCGCGCCACCTCGCCGGCGCCGGCGGCCGTGCCGAACAGGTTGCAGGCGTCGGCGTACCGGGCCACCAGGAGCAGGGTCTTCTTCTCACCGCCGCCGCCGATCATGATGGGCGGGCGCGGACGACTCAACGGCTGCGGCGAGTTGATGGTCTCAGCGAGTTGGTAGTGCCGCCCCTCGAACGGCCCGTTGTCGTCGCTCCACATCTGCAGGCAGATGCGCAGCGTCTCCTCCAGCCGTTCGAAGCGCTCACCCACCGGCACCACCGGCACGCCCAGGCCGCGCTGCTCCCGCTCGTACCAGGAGGCGCCGATGCCGAGGCGGGCCCGGCCGCCGGAGAGCACGTCCAGGGTCGTCACCGTCTTGGCGAGCAGCCCCGGATACCGGTACATCACGCCGGTGACCAGCACGCCCAGCGTCATCCGCTGGGTCTTCGCGGCGACGTAGCCGAGCGTCGTGTACGCCTCCAGCATCGGCTCCTCGGCCGGGGCCACCGCATCCATCTGGAAGAAGTGGTCCATCACGGTGAACGAGGCGACACCGGCCTGCTCGGCGATGCTGGCCGCCTCGGCCAGCGTCGGCGCGATCGTGGCCGGGTCGGCCGGGGTCGAGTAGCTCCAGTAGTGCAGTCCGAGCCTCATGTTCGGCACCTCCGGATCGAGCCTAGCGGCCTGCGGGGGGCGTTCCGCGGCTTCGAGGCGTCAGCCGCGCGCCGTTCGGTGACACCCGCCCGGCGACATCCATTACCGGCCCATGACATTTTGTGGATCACGCGCGGATATCCGGCTGGCACCTTCTGGTGAGTGATCCAAGAGCTGTCTTCCACCGACTCCCGGCCCGCCGGAGACGAGCCCGACGCGACGCGCGACCGGTTTCGCCACAGGTACCGGACCGGGACCGCCCCCGCCGCGCCACGATCACACCGGGCGCAGTGGGCCGACGCCGCGAAGGGCGTCTGCATCATCCTCGTCGTTCTGTGGCACGTCGTCGTCAAGGACTACCTGCGGATCGACTGGCACGTCGGCGTGCCGGCGCCCGGCCTGTGGGGAGCGTTGGGCGAGCAGTTCCTGCCGCTGCGGATGCCGCTGTTCTTCACCATCTCCGGTGTCTTCGCGGTGAACGCCGTGCAGCGGCCGTGGCGGATCGTCGCCCGCGGCCGGATCGCCGGTTTCCTCTACCTGTACGCCCTCTGGCTGCTGATCCACACCGCGGTCCTCGCCGTGGCGCCGGACTTCCCGACCGACCGCGCCACGTCCGTCCCGGGCCTGCTGGAGCAGCTCACCATCACGCCGTCCAACCTCTGGTACCTGTACGCCCTGGCGCTGTACTTCACCCTGGCGAAGGCGGCGCGTGGCGCACCTCGCGTGCTGGTGGTCGTACCCGCCGGGGTGTTGTCCGCCGTCGCCGCGGCCGGCCTGCTCGACACGCCCGGCAACCGCGCCGGCGTGTACCAGAACCTGGTGTTCTTCCTCGCCGGCCTGTACCTGCGGCCGCAGATCGAACGGTGGGCGGCCACCGCCACCCGGCGTCGGCTCGTCCTGACCTCGGGCGCCTACGGTCTCGCGCTCGTCGCGATGGCGGTGGCCGGCGCCCAACAGTGGTTGGGCGTGTGGCCGCTGGTGTCCGTCGTGGCGGTCGCGTTCGGTGTCACCGCCGCCGCACGGCTGGGCCGGTGGCCCGCCCTCGGCGGCCGGCTCGCCACACTCGGCCGCGTCACACTGCCCATCTACGTCATCCACATACCGGTCCTGGCGCTGCTGCACCGGCTGCTGCACGGACCGGTCTCCGGGCTGGGCCACGTCGGCCAGGGCCTGATCGTGCTCGGCTATCCCGTCGTGCTGACCGGGTTCGTGATCGGCGCGAGTCTGGCCGTCCACCGCGGGTTGCTGGCGGTACGCGCGCGCTGGCTGTTCGCCCTGCCCGGGCCTCGCCGGGTGGAGCTGGCCGGATGAGGGCGTTGGCGCAGGCGACGGTCGACCTCGGGGCCATCGCCGACAACGTGCGGACCATCGCCTCGGTCACCGGCACCGGCCTGATGGCGGTGGTGAAGGCCGACGGCTTCGGCCACGGCGCGGTCCCGGTCGCCCGGGCCGCGCTGCGCGCCGGCGCCGGGTGGCTGGGGGTGACCTCGGCGTCCGAGGCGCTGACTCTGCGCGACGCGGGCATCACGGCCCCCACGCTGAGCTGGCTGCACCGCGCGGACGACGACTTCGGTGCGTTGATCGCCGTCGGCGTCGACGTCGGCCTGTCGACGACGAGCCACCTGCACGCCATCGCCGGGGCCGCGCATCGGCTCGGTGTGCCCGCGTCGGTGCAGCTCAAGGCCGACACCGGCCTGTCCCGCAACGGCGCCGGCGGAGACGACTGGTCCGAGCTGGTCGGCTGGGCCCGCAAGTACGAAATGGAGGGCACGGTCCGGGTGCGCGGCGTGTGGTCCCATCTGGCCGACGCGGACGTGCCGGGCAGCCCCGCTCTGCCCCGGCAGGTGGCGACCTTCGAGGAGGCGCTGGGGATCGCCCGGGGAGCCGGGCTCGACCCCGAACTGGTCCACCTGGCCAACTCGGCGGCCGCGCTGTCGGCGCCGGCGACCCGTTTCGACCTCTGCCGGATCGGGCTCGCCCTCTACGGCGTCGACCCGTTCGGCGCGACCGGCCCCGGCGAGTTCGGGCTGCGCGCCGCGATGACGCTGCGGACCACCGTGGTGAACGTCAAGCGGGTGCCGGCCGGGACGGGCGTCTCCTATGGACCGGAGTACGTGACCAGCGCCCCGACCACACTGGCGCTGCTGCCGCTCGGTTACGCCGACGGGCTGACCAGGGCCGCCGAGGGCCGCGCCGCGGTGTTGCTGGGCGGTCGACGGTGCCCGGTGGTCGGGCGCATCGCCATGGACCAGTGCGTCGTCGACGCCGGGGACCTGCCCGTGTCGATCGGCGATCCGGTCGTGGTGTTCGGCCCCGCTGCCGAGATCGGTACGCCCGACGGCCCCGAGACGCGCGACCAGGCCGCACCGACGGTCACCGAGTGGGCGCGCTGGGCCGGCACCAACCCAAACGAGATCTTGACCGGTATCGGGGCCAGGGTGGCCCGCGACCACTTCCACGAAGGGGCGGAGAGTTCATGACAACCCGACTGGCACTGCTGTACGGCGGGCAGAGCGGCGAGCACGAGGTGTCCCGCCGTTCGGCGGCGAGCATCCTCGCGGGGCTGGACCGCGACCGGTACCAGGTCACCGAGGTGCTCATCGACCGCGACGGCGGTTGGCACGTCGACGGCCAGGCGACGCCACTGCCCCACGCGCTGCGTGTGCTGCGCGCCCAGGACGTGGTCTTCCCGGCCCTGCACGGCCCCTACGGCGAGGACGGCACAGTCGCGTCGCTGCTGGAGTGGCTCGGGGTGCCGTACGTCGGCAACGGCGTCTTCGCCAGCGCGGCCGGCATGGACAAGGGTGTCACCAAGCGGCTGCTCGCCGTGGAGGGTCTGCGGGTCAGCCCCGGCGTGACCCTGCGCCCCGGCGAGGACCTGACGCCGGCCGACCAGCGAGGGCTGGACCTGCCGGTCTTCGTCAAGCCGGCGCGGGCCGGCTCCAGCCTGGGCGTGGTGAAGGTGACCGACTGGGCGGACCTACCCGCCGCGCTGCGGCAGGCCCGTGCGGTCGACCCGAAGGTGCTGATCGAGCAGGGGGCGCGGGGGCGGGAGATCGATGTCGCCGTCCTGCAACACCCGGACGGCCGGGTGCAGGCCGGCCCGCCGCTGGAGATCCGGGTGAGCGGAACCGGCTTCTTCGACTACGACGCGAAGTACGACGGCGGGGCCGTGTTCCAGATCCCCGCCCCGCTCGACGCGACGACGACCGAGGTGCTCCAGGATCGGGCGATCCGCGCCTTCCACGCCCTCGACTGCCGTGGGCTGCTGCGCGTCGACTTCTTCCTGCCCAATCAGGGGTCCCGCGAGCCCATCGTGAACGAGGTGAACACCTTCCCCGGCTTCACCTCGGCGTCCCAGTTCCCGCAGATCTGGCAGCGGGCCGGAATCGGGTTCGCCGACCTGCTCGACATCCTGATCGACGGTGCGCTCGTCGACCACGGCCAGGTCCGGCCGGTCGGAGCGACGCGGACGGTCGACCTGGTGTGAGGAGGGGTCGTCCCGGTCACCTGATCGAGCAGGGCCGAGCCGGTCGGGCGCCGTCGGACCCGACGATGGTGACCGGGACGAAGTACTCCGCGCGGCCCTCCTGCGCCGCGGTGTCGGCCACCGTACAGATGATCTGGTCGGCCGCGTCGGGGGCCAACGCCCGCACCGCGCCCGCCACCGTCACCGTGAGGCCGTGCGGTCCGACCGCCACCGCCGCCGGGGAGGCCGCTTCGGGACCGGCCGGCAGTTCGCTGGTGAACCCCTGGCGGCGCTCCTGCTCGTCCGGACCCGCCAGGAGCAGGGCCAACGACGCCTCGGGCGACGGCGGTCGGTCCACCTTGGTCGCCCGGACGACCACCGCGAGTTGTCCGCGCCACAAAAAATAGAGCCGGGTCCCCTGGGACGGGCCGGACTGCGCGGGACGCCGTCGATGACCTCGCTGGGCCGCACACCGCAGCCGGTCGCGAGCAGCGTGAGCAGGAGTCCGCCGGTGAGCAGCGTCCGCGCCAGCGCGCGTCGTCCGGTCATCGGGCTGCTCCGGCGTCGTCCGCCGCCACCCGGGGCAGGCGGAGCGTGAACACCGCGCCGCCGTCCGGGGCGTTGCCGGCGGCGAGGCTACCCCGCTGCCCGGCGGCGCGGTGCAGGCGCGCGTTCTCCCAGGCGATGGCGAGGCCGAGGCCGCTGCCCTCGGATCGGGTCCGCGCGGTGTCCGCCTTGTAGAAACGGTCGAAGACGTGCGGCAGCACCTCCGGTTCCAGACCCGGCCCCTCGTCGCGGACCTGGATGGTGAGCCAGTCCGGCTCCGCGCGCAGCCGCAGGAACACCGGCTCGGCGCCGTGCCGGAAGGAGTTGCCCACCAGGTTGGCGACGATGACGTCCAGTCGGCGGGGGTCGAGCCGGGCGACGACGACCCCCGGCGGCAGGTCCACGCGGACCCGGTCGGTCCAACCGCGCAGCCGCAGGGTCGCGGTCACCGCCGCCGCCACGTCGACGTCGTCGAGAGCCAGGCGTGCCGTGCCCGAGTCGAACCTGCTGACCTCGATGAGGTCGTTGACGAGCTGGGTGAGGCTCTGCGTCTCCTGACTGACGAGCCGCGCGGCCCGACCGGCGTCCCCGGGCAGCCGGTCGGCCTCCTCGTCCAGCACGTCGGTGACCGCCGTCATCGCGGCCAGCGGCGTACGGAGCTCGTGCGACACGTCGGCCACGAAACGGCGCGCGTCGGCCTCCATCCGGCGCAGCTCACCGACCTGCCGCTCCAGGATCGCCGCGGTGTCGTTGAAGGTCCGCGCCACGTCGGCCAACTCGTCGACCCCCCGCACCGACAGTCGGGTCGTCAGCTGGCCCTCGCCGAGGCTGCGCGCCGCCTGGCCCAGCTCGCGTACCGGGCGCAGCACGCCCCGGGCCGCCAACAGGGCCAGCAGGACCGCGAGGACCAGGGAGAGCCCGCCGGTCAGCCAGGCCAGCGTGGCGAGCCGGTCGATGCTCTCCTGCTCGGGGGCGAGGCTGCGCACCCAGTAGACCTCCAACCCGGACGACAGGGACCCGCCGTCGGGTCGGTCCAGCTCCAGTTGTGTGCCGATGAGCAGCACCGGCTCCCCTTCGACCGAGACGCGTTGCCAGGCGACGACGCCGTCCCGAACCGCCTGCCGCAGCTGCGGGGTGAGCAGGTCGGGCGCGTCGGCGCCCTGCGCCCGCATGTCCCGGTACACGACCACGGCGTACCCCTCCCGGTCGGAGAGGTGCTGGGCCAGCGTTTCGAGATCGCCCTGTGTGGGCGGAAGTTGACGCAGCGGGTAGACCTGGGCGAGCTGGTCGGTCAGCGACATCACCGCCGCGTCCTGTGCCTGTTGCAGGATGACGGTCCGGGCCTGGAAGTAGCTGCCGCTGGCCACCACCGCCGTGGTGGTCACACCCAGCAGAGCGAAGGCCAGCAGCAGCCGAACCCGAAGGCCGAACGCGCGGCCGTCGGACCAGCGCCGCAGTGTCACAGCGGCCCGAACCGGTATCCGAAGCCGCGAACGGTCTGGATGAACACCGGCGCGGACGAGTCGTCCTCGATCTTCGCGCGGACCCGCTGCACACAGGCGTCCACGAGGCGCGAGTCGCCGAGGTACCCGTGCTCCCACACGGCCTCCAGCAACTGTTGGCGGCTCAGCACCTGGCCCGGAGTGTGCGAGAGTTCGAGCAGCAGGCGAAGTTCCGTCGGGGCGAGGCCGACCGGCGTCCCGTCCTTGCTGACCACCAGCGCCGCACGGTCGATGCTCAGGGCGCCGTGCCGCTCCGGGCCGGACCGGTCGCCGATCGAGCGCCGCGACTCGCCGGCGGTCCGGCGCAGCACCGCGCGGATACGTGCCTCGAGCACGCGCGCCTGCACCGGTTTGACCACGTAGTCGTCGGCCCCCGCCTCCAGGCCCGCGACCACGTCCATGTCGTCGTTGCGGGCGGTCAGCATGATGATCGGCAGATCGCCGAGCTGGCGTATCCGGCGGCAGACCTCAAACCCGTCCATCCCGGGCAGCATGAGGTCGAGCACCACGACGTCGGCCGAGCCCACACGCAGCCGCTCCAACCCCTGCTCACCGGTGGCCACGGCATCCACCGCGTGGCCCTGTCGGGTCAGCGCCAGCTGCAATCCGTCGCGCACGGTCTGGTGGTCTTCGATCAGCAGGACCTGGGACATGTCGCCAAGTATCGCATCATGAACGGGTTTAGCCTTTCGTCGATCGATTCGACGGCCGGGCGAAGTCCGTCGACCGCACCAGGTACACCGCCGATCCCACGGCCAGCGTCGTCAACCCGGCCACCGCCAGGATGGCGACGAGCGCCCCGGGTGGCAGCGCCGCGCTCAGGCCGGGCACCACCACCAGGAGCACAGACCCCAGCCCGACCAGGCCGACCACCGTCTCGGCGAGCCCACGCCAGGCCGCGCCGCCGCCCCTCCGGGTGACCTCGACGGCACCCGGCGTCGGCCGGGCGACACCGGGCCAGCTGGCCAACGCGGCCGCGGCCAGGCAGAACAGCGCGACCCCGAGCAGGACCCCGCCGAGCGCGTCGCTGAACCGGTGCCAGCCCGCCACCATGGTGGCGGCGGCGATCACGGTGACACCCGCCGCACCCGGCAGCGCCAGCCATCGGCGCGCGCCGGCGGGCAGGACCAGCATGAACGCCAACAGCAGGGTCGTCGCCGCCGCGACGTGACCACTGGGAAAGCTGTTGTGGGTGGTGGAGCTCTCGACCTGGAGATCCGGGCGGAGCAGCGTCGACTTGGCCGCGCCGGAGACCACCACCGCGCAGAGGACCATGCCCACGCCCACGAGGGCGGCCAGCAGCCGCCGGCCGGCGAGACCCACCAGCAGCACCGCGCCGAGCAGGCCGGCCAGCAGCAGCGTGCTACCGAACGCGGCCAGCACGCTCCGGGCCGGGTCGAGCAGGGTGCTCTGCTGCGCGTACCCCCCGCCGCGTTCGGCCCGCGGCAGGAGCAGCCCGTCCAGCCACTGACCGGGGTACGTCCAGACGAACAGCACGCCGGTGAGCCCCAGGGCGAGCAGGGCGCAGACGGCCGCGCCGAGCAGCCGCGGGCTCGACGGCACGGCCTCGCGGGCGTCGGGCAGCGGCAGCGGCGGGCCGGGCGTCGGCCGCCCGAGGAAGTACGACGATCCGCTGGACATGTCGACCATGCTCGTCCCGGCAGGTTCGGGTGCCGTCCGCGGAATGTCTTCGTCCTGTCACAGTTTCCGCCTTCTTCCGGAGGTCCCCGGTGCCGCGCGGGGCAAAACCGACGAAGTCGTCTCGAACGACTCTGACGTTTCCTGGCGCAGCAATTCACATGCATACCTGCGACGATGTTTTACCCAGCCGATACGCGCCACCACTAGGGTCAAGACGCCGATCGATGTTTCGATCGGCGATGCGAAAAACCGTCCGGAGTGAGCTGGGGAACCGGAAGGGGTTGGGGAAATGCGCGGAATTCCGGTCGCCTCCCTGGTCATCGGCATCGCGTCCGCGCCGGCCGAACGCCGACAGTTGGCGCAGCTGCTCGGCGGGAGCGACGCCTTCCTGATCGTCTCGAACGTCGACCAGGCGCGGGAGTTCCTCGGAGTGGTCGAGATGCCCCCCGTCGCGCCTCCCCCAGCCCAGGCCGTCCTCGTCGAGGCGACGCCCGACCCGCAGTCGCCACCAGCCGACCTGACCGTGGACTCCGACCGCCGGGTGGTGCGGTGGCGCGACAAGGAGATCGACCTGACCCGGCTGGAGCACGACGTCCTGCTCTGCCTGGTCCACGCGCCCGGACAGGTGTGGACGTACGAGCGACTGCACCTTGAGGTCTGGGGCAACCGGCACCTCGGTCGCGGCTCGGACATGCACTCGGTGGTCCGGCGGGTACGCCGCAAGCTCGCCCGGGTGAACGCGGCCTCGACGATCCAGGCGGTACGCGGGGTCGGCTTCCGGCTCGCTCCCGTCTGACCCCGGACAGGGTCCGGCCCGCCCGGTCGTCGACCAGGCGGGCCGGATCTGTGTGCTACCGCTCGGGTGTCAGCACCGGATCGGCGCCAACCCGAAGTTCTCCACCGTGGGCGTGGTGGTGTCGATCCTCGTCTGACGGGTCTGGGGCTTCCAGCCGTCCTTGGCGACGATCATCGTGAGCGGGTTGTTGCGGCGGTCCACCCAGTAGGCGTACGCGCCCTGGGCGTCGGTGCCGAAGGTCCACGACATCGCCCACGAGTCGACCTGGACCACCGCGCCGGCGATCGGCGAGGTCGCACCCTGGCAGCTGGTGCCGGTGACCGTACCCATGAGCTTGCCCCAGGTCTTCGGAGGGTTCGCCGTCATGGTGACGTCGACCGGCGCCACCGAGTAGGGCGTGTTCTCCTTGATCGCGACCGCGCCGAAGTAGGTGCCCGGCTGGTCGACGTTCGCCGTCATCCCGACGGTGACCGTGACCTTCGCGCCCGGAGCGAGGGTGACCTCCGACTTGTCGATCGTCATCCAGCTGACGTCGGCCGCCGCCTCGGCGCAGCCCTCGAAGCCCGGCAGCACCTCGCTGTCCGGCGCGGCGTTGAAGCTGCCGGACGAGCCGCCGATCTTGTAGAAGCCGCACGCCGCACCACCGCGGTAGCGCGCCGTGTTGGCGTTCGGCAGGTTGGACCAGGAACCGGCGGCCGGGTCGAAGGCGAAGCCGGCGTTGCTGATGGCCCCACCCTGCGAGCCACCGACGACGAGGAGCTTGCCGTTGGCCACTGCGTAGGAGCTGGCCCAGTTGTCGGCCGGCGCGTCGGCGATGGCGGTCCAGGTGTTGGCGCCCGGGTCGTAGGCGTAGCTGGCCTTCTGCGCGGCGGCGCCGTCGTTGCCACCGGTGCAGTAGACGATGCCGTCGATCCCGCCGCAGGAGGCGAAGGCCACCGACTTCGGGTAGTTGGCCAACGTCTCCCAGCTGTCGCTCGCCGGGTCGTACCGGACGACGCTGTTCGACATGGGCGTGCAGCTGGCGGTGGTGCAGCCGCCGATGGCGTACAGCTTGCCGTCGGCGACGGCCTGACCGGCCGCGGCTCGCGGCGCCGGGTTGTCGGCCAGCTCCGTCCAGGTGTTGGCCCCCGGGTCGTACGACCAGGTGGCGGCGTCGGGGCCGGCGTCGCCCCAGCCACCGGTGGCGATGATCTTCCCGTCCGCGACGCCCACCGTCAGCGCGTTGCGGGCGCCCGGAAGGTCGGCGATCGCCGTCCAGGTCTGCGCGACCGGGTCGTAGGCGTAGTTCTTCGCGGTGGAGGCGTTGCCGTCACCACCGCCGATCGAGTACACCTTGCCGTCCAGGCTGACCACCCGGTTGTCCATGATGTTCGACGGGTAGTCGGCGATGTCCGTCCACGGTGCGGCCTGCGGACCGGCCGCGGCGACCGCCGCCGTGGCCGCCTTACCGGACGCCTTCGCGGCGAACGACGTCGCGACAGCGAGCCGCTGCTCCGGCGCGCCGCTGGACCCGAGGACCTGTTGCCGGGTCACCCTGGATCCGTCCGCCCGCAGGAGTTCGAAGCCGTTGTCCCGCTCACCGAACTCGACCTCGACCGGCGCGCCGCCGGTGTTGGTCACCGTGAACGTCCTGCTGGCCCTGCCGGTGGGCATCTGGAGGGTCGCGCTGAGCTGCGTCGGCGTCACCGACAACCGACCGGCCGCGAGCTGGAAGTTCCCGACGGTCGCCCAGTCGGCCTCGACGTCGACCTGCTTGGTCTGGCTGACGTAGTTGCCGGCCGACGCGGTGAACGGGTGCGTGCCGGTCAACGTGGAGTAGAGCCAGTAGAAGCCGTCGGCCAGCCCGGGGTCGTCCGGGGTCGCCACGGTGACGGCCTTCTCGGCGGGCCGGTCCTTGCTGGTGACGGTCGCGCCGTTGACGTAGCTGTTGTCGTTCCTGTCGCGGACGTTGCCCACGACCAGCCCACCGTCGACCGGCACACAGGTGACCTGACTGCCGATCAGGACGTTGTCGACCTCCCACCACCACTCGTAGGAGGCGTCGTAGTAGTGGAAGCGGACCTGGACCTGCGCCTTGCCGGCCGCCTGCGGGATCGGGATCTCGGTCACCTTCGGCCCCCGGACGTCGGTCTCCTGGCGGAGCACGGTCGTCCAGGTGGCACCACCGTCGACGCTCAGGTCGACGTCGGCGGTGTCCTCGTCCAGTTGGTTGAAGTCCTGGTTGAACCGGATGACCGGGGTCGTCACGCCGGTCAGGTTCACCACCGGGCTGACCAGCGAGCTGTCCTGGCTGGCGCCTGCACCGTACGCGTCACTGTCGATCATCGCGAAGTTGCCGTTGCCACCGGTCAGGTTGCCCCGGCTGCCGTCGTCGGTGAACTTCCAGACCTGTCCGCTGCCCGCGTTGTCCACCACCGTCCAGCCGGCCGGCGTGGTCGTGCCGTCGAAGGTCTCGTACTCCCCGTCGGACCCGAACGTGTATCCGGGCGCGGTCGTGCAGGTGGTCGTGTCCACCGGCACGGCGACGTTGGCGGTGGCGTTGCCCGAGCCGACCACGACCTGCTTGGTGACGGTCTGGTAGCCGGGGTACTGCGGCTCGTACTTCAGGGTGTACGTCTGCCCGGCCGGCAGCTTGATGCTGTAGCGGCCGTTCGACGGGGTGGTGTGGTCGTACACGCCCGAGACGCCCGTCACGGTGACCTTCGCGTACAACGGCCAGCCGTGCCCGGAACCGTCGGTGACGGCGCCGCTGACGTTGACGCTCGGCACCGGCGCGAGTGCGACGTCGAGCGTCGTGGTCGCGCCGTCGGTGATCGTGGCCGGCTTCGTCGTGCCGGCGTAGCCGAACGCCGCCACGGCGACCTGGTAGTCGCCGGTCGGGAGCTGGGTGGAGAACTTCCCGTCCGCCCCGGTGGTGATCTCCCGCGCGGCCGGGCCGGTGAGCGTCAGGGTCGCGCCGGCGATCGGGGCGCCGGTCGCCGCGTCGGTGACCGTGCCGGTCAGGGTGCCGATGTCACCGGTGGGTGCGGCGTTGAGCAGCGCGAGCGCGTCCAGCAGGCCCTCGCCGAAGACGTTGTTGTCCGCCGCGGTGCCGCCGCACTGGTCGTCGGCCTTGTCGACCGCGGCGCCGTTGAGCAGCGCCCGGGTCGCGTCGACGTCACCGACCAGCGACGGCGCCGCCGAGTACAGCAGCGCGATCGCGCCCGCGAGGTGCGGTGCGGCCATCGAGGTGCCGCTGATGCTGGCGTAGGCGCTGCCCGGAATGCTCGACCGGATGTTCACGCCCGGGGCCGAGATGTTGGGCTTGATCTCGCCGTTCTGCCCGGCGCCCCGACTGGAGAACCCGGCGACGTTGTTGTTGACGTCGTACGCGCCGGTCGAGTAGTTGCTGGCCAGGCTGCCCGGCGAACCACTGGTCTGGCATGCCGGCCCGCTGTTGCCGTTGGACCAGACACCGAAGATGCCCGACGCGGCCCAGGCCAGCGTCACGTCCTCCATGAAGGGCTCGTTGGACGGGTCCTGCGTGCCCCACGAGTTGTTGATGATGTTCGGCCGCTTGCTGGCGTCCGGATTCTGGCCGGCGAGGTCGGTCGGTTCGAGCATCCACTGGCCGGACGTGACGAGCGCGGCGTCGCTGGGGCAGCAACCGTTCGCCGCGATCCACCTGACCCCGGGCGCGACACCGATCTGGTTCGCGCCGTCGGAGCCGGCCATGGTGCCCATCGTGTGCGTGCCGTGTCCATCGTTGTCACAGGGGGCAGCAGCACACGTTCCGGCGGCGTTGAACCAGTTGTAGTTGTGGTCGAACGTGCCGTCGCCGTTGTTGCCCCGGTAGGAGTTGACCAGCGCCGGGTGGTTGAACTGGACACCGGTGTCGATGTTGGCGATGGTGATGCCCTCGCCCCTGACCCCGTACTGGGACCAGACGTCGTCGGCGTTGATGTTCGCGACGCCCCATTCGAGGGCGTTCACGGTCTTCTCGTCGGCGCCCTTCGTGGTTTCGGGCACCCTGTAGGCGACCGGGGCGTAGAGGCCCTCCACCTCGGCGTGGTTGGCGAACTTCTGCGCCATGGCCAGGGAGCCGCTGCTGACCCTGATGGCGTTGGTCGCCCAGAAGGTCTGGTACTTCGCGCCCGAGCCGTCCAGCTCGGCGCGGATCTTGCCCTGGCTCTCGGCGGCGGTCTTCCGCAGCGCGTCCGCGACCGCGGCACCACGCTTCGCCCAGTCCTTGACGGCACTGGCCTTGCTCAGGTCCGCCCGGTCCTTGAACCGGATCCAGAAGTCCCCTTCGCTCTTGGCCTGGAGCTGCTTGGCGAGAGCCGGTCGGATCTTGTCGCCCGGAGCGGTGCCCGCCCCCATCCCGCCGGGCGCGGCCTGCGCGCCCGAGCCGATGCTGGCCAGACAGGTGGCGGCGAGGACCATCGCCGCGCCGGCGCTCACCAGTGATCTGGCCGTGCGCCTCCATTGTGGACGTCTGAACATCGGTGCTGCCTCCCTCACAACGACCCAGGGTGAAGATGGGCCATGGTGAGAGTGCGAGAGATCCGTCCCGGAGTACCGGTGAACGAACCCTCCATGCCCCCCATGCACCGCGCGGGTCACGCCGGTTGCCCGAGTGGACACTATGATCGAGAAGAACAGACGATCAAGAACTTGCCGTGAGCAACTTGTCGCTAACGGTTGCCATGCTGGCGGCGCGCTTGCCAATCATTGTCAGGACCATGACGAGAGTTGGGCAGGATGCCCATCGATCCCGGGCGGTGTGGTGGCCGAGGACGAGGAAGCTGCGGTGGACGAGGCGGAACCGGCTGACGAGCCGTTCCCGCTGCTGATCGCGGTGACCCCGTCACCGGCCGAGCGGATCCGGCTCGCGGAGCGTCTCGAGGGCATCGCACCGCTGCTGCTGGTGGCCGACCTCGACGAGCTGCGTCGGCTGATCGCGGCGCCGTCGCAGCTGCCCGGGCCGCCGCCCGCGGCACCGTCCGAGCCGGCGCCCGCCACCGCGACGGACCCCGCCCTGGTCATCGACTCGAACCGCTCCACCGCACGGTGCGGGCCCCGCGAGGTCGACCTGACCCGGTTGGAGCACGACCTGCTGACCTGCCTGACCACCGAACCGGTCCGGGTCTGGAGCTACGCCGAGCTGCACCGGGCGGTCTGGCACGACGAGGGGCGCGAGCGCAAGGCGGACGTGCAGTCCCTCGTCAAACGGCTGCGGCGCAAGCTGCTCGACCTCGGCACCAACGCCACGATCGAGGCGGTGCGCGGCGTCGGACTGCTGCTCACCGACCGGCAGGAGCCGCGGATCGGGCGCGCCTGACGCCTCGCCTGATGTGGGCAGTTCCTCCGCGCAGGAGACCACGGCTCCGCCGACTGCCGCCGGGGCCGAGGACGACCGCCGGGCTGCCGACCGTCAGATCAGCCCGGCGCGGGTCCACAGCAACCGACCCGGCCCGGCCACCAGGCCGACGCCCGCGAGGTGGTCGTGCACCCGGGAAGCCGACCAGCGCAGGGTCGCCTGCCAGTGCGGGTTGGCCCGAGCGGCTGCCCGACCCGCCTCCGGCTCGATGCCGACCGCCGCGTACGCCTTCGGGTGCACCAGGCGGTTGGCGATCGTGTAGGCCGCGCGACCGACCAACAGCCGGGCGTACGCCATGCCGACCGGGCCGGCGGCGGCGGCCTGGCGGGCCAGCTCGTCGCGGGCGAACCGGACGTGCCGTGCCTCCTCGACCACGTGGATGCGCGAGACCATCCGGATGAGCGGCTGGAGCGACTCGTCCGCCATGATCTCGCGCTGGAACGCGTCGAGGATCTCCTCGGCGATGAGGATCGCGGCGTACATCCGGGGACCGCTGGCGGTGGTCTTGAGGAACCGGCCGAGCCAGTGGTCGACGGCATTCGCACGGTAGACGGGGCAGCCCATCGCCTCGATCAGCCGGCCGAACATGATCGAGTGCCGGCACTCGTCGGCGACCTCGGTCAGCGCGTACTGGGCGTGCCGGCTGGTCGGGTCGTCGTCGTAGTACTGCCGGATCAGCATCTGCATGAGGATCGTCTCGAACCACAGCCCGGCGCTGGCTGCGCTGGCCACCTCGTGCTTGGTGAGTTCGACCCGCTGCTCCGCACTCAACCGCGACCAGAGCGGGGTGCCGTAGAGGCTGCTGCGGTGCGGAGGGAGCCAGTAGGCGCCCGGGGTGTGCGGGGCGTCCCAGTCGATTTCGACAACGGGGTCGTAGCTGGTCCGCAGCGACGACGTGAGCAGTCGCTCGGCGACCGCAGCGCCCTCGGGTTCCGCCGTCTCCATGGTTCCTCCATATTGACGTGACGACCAGTAACTGTTACGAGTGGTAGCATGCAATCGCCGCGCAAGGATGTCAATGGATCCGACCCGCCGGAGGCCTCCCCCGACGGCGGCCCGAAGGCGAAGGGCAACGGCCGCCGGGATCGCTGGGCCGACCATCGTGAGCAACGCAGACAGGCACTGGTCGGTGCCGCCGTGCAGGCGTTGCTGCGGCACGGGCCCGAGGTCGACATGGACCAGGTGGCCGCCACCGCGGGCGTCAGCAAGCCCGTCCTCTACCGCTACTTCGCCGACAAGTCGCAGCTCTGGGTCGCGGTGAGCGAGGTGGTGGCGGCCCGGGTCGTCGACGCCATCGCGCCGGCGATCGAGCAGGTCCGCGAGGAACGCGGCCTGGTCGAGGCGACGATCGACGCGTACCTCGGGGTGATCGAGTCGCAGCCCACGCTCTACCGGTTCCTCATGCGCCAGTCCGGCCAACCCGGCATCCACCAGGTCGTCGCCGGGACCAGCCGGCAGGTGGCCGCCGGGCTGGCCCGGGTGATCGGCGACCGGCTGCGCGCACTGGGCCTGGACGCCGGTCCGGCCGAGCCCTGGGCGTACGGCCTGGTGGGGTTCGTGCAGGCGGTCGGCGACTGGTGGACCACACACGGCCAGCCGATCAGCCGGAGCGCCCTCACCGACTACCTGACCACTCTGCTGTGGAGCGGGATCGAGGGGGTCCGGGCCAGCGCGGACCTGCCGCACGAGCTCACCCGCGCCCACGAGCGGATCGTCCCGTGAGTTACCACGGCCCGGCGAGCATCGCGGGCACGCAGGTGCGAGCGCACCTCAGCGGACGGTGGGAGCCCGTCGACGGCCGCTTCCACTGGGGCGGGCGCATCGAGCCCGACCCGACGGTGGCGCGGCTGCTGCGTTCCGGCCGCCGCGACGTCGAGCTGCGCATCGCCGACCGGGCCCGGCCCGCCCGACTGGCCGAGGTCGACCCGTGGGGCGGCGTACGGATCACCGGCGTGGGTGATCCGCCCTGGTCACCGGCCGAACCGAGCGCCGCGTCCGAGCACCTGGAGAATTGATGGAGACAGACGTTGCCATTGTCGGCGCCGGTTTCGGCGGCCTGGGCGCCGCCATCGCCCTGCAGCGGGCCGGCTTCACCGACTACCTCGTCTTCGACCGGGGTGACGATGTCGGCGGCACCTGGCGGGACAACAGTTATCCCGGCTGCGCCTGCGACGTCCCGTCGCACCTCTACTCCTTCTCCTTCGCCCCCAACCCCCGCTGGTCGAACACCTTCTCCAGCCAGCCGGAGATCTGGGACTACCTGCGCGGCTGCGTCGACCGCTTCGGGATACGCCCGAAGCTGCGGTTGCGCCACGAGGTGCACGAGGCACGCTGGGACGACCAACGCCGACGCTGGCTGCTGCGCACCTCCGGCGGAGACCACACGGCCCGGGTCCTGATCTGCGCGGCCGGTCCGCTCAGCGACCCCGCCATCCCCGACCTGCCCGGGATCGACGAGTTCGCCGGCACGGTGTTCCACTCCGCCCGCTGGCGGCACGACCACGACCTGACCGGCCGCCGGGTCGCGGTCATCGGCACGGGCGCGTCGGCGGTCCAGTTCGTGCCGCAGATCCAGCCGGCGGTCGAGCGGCTGACGTTGTTCCAGCGCTCCCCCGCCTGGATCATGCCGAGGATGTCGCGCCGGATCAGCCGGGTCGAGCAGGCCGCGTTCCGCACCGTGCCCGGCGCACAGCGGGCTGTCCGGGCCGGGCTCTACCTGGTCCGCGACGCCATAGGCGTGGGCTTCCTGCACCCGGCGGTCAACCGCCTCGCCTCGCGACTGTCCCTGCGGACGCTGCGGCGTCAGGTCCCCGATCCGCACCTTCGGGACAAGCTCACCCCCCGGTACGCGATGGGCTGCAAACGGGTCCTGATCTCCAACGACTACTGGCCGTCGCTCACCCGGCCGAACGTCGACGTGGTCACCCAGGGCATCGCGCGGATCGCGCCGGACGGCCTGGTCACCGCCGACGGCGTCCACCACCGGGCGGACACCATCATTCTCGGCACCGGCTTCCACGTCACCGACGCACCGATCGTGCGGCTCATCCACGGCCGTGGCGGGCGCAGCCTGGGTGCGGCCTGGACGCCCAGCATGCACGCGTATCGGGGCACCTCCATCGCCGGTTTCCCCAACCTGTTCTTCCTGCTCGGTCCGAACACCGGACTCGGGCACACCTCCGTGGTGCTGATGATCGAGGCGCAGCTGCGGCTGGTGCTCGCGGCCCTGCGACACATGCGGGCCAAGGGCGTGCAGGCCGTCGAGCCCACCGCGGAGGCGCAACGACGCTGGACCGAACGAGTCGATCAGAAGATGACCGGCACCGTCTGGCAGACCGGCTGTTCGAGCTGGTACCTCGACGCCACCGGCCGCAACACGACCATCTGGCCGGGCTTCGCCACCAGCTTCCGGATGCGGTTGCGCCGTTTCCGCCCGGCCGACCACCGGATCATCACCGCCGACCGCACACCCAACGCACCGGAACGGGAGCACGCCGATGCGGTATGACCTGGCGGGCAGGACCCTGCTCATCACCGGCGCGGCGCGCGGCATCGGGGCGCAGATGGCCCGCCAGGCCGTCGGCCGTGGCGCTCAGGTCGCGCTGGTGGGTCTGGAAGGCGAGCTGCTCGAACAGCTCGGTGCCGACCTCGGCGCGCACTGGTACGAGTGCGACGTCACCGACCAGGCGGCGTTGGACGCCGCGGTGGCCTCCACGGTGGACCGCTTCGGCGGCATCGACGTGGTCGTCGCGAACGCGGGCATCGCGAACCTGGGCACCGTCGCCGTGGGGCCGGTCGACGCGTTGGTGCGTACCGTCGAGGTGAACCTCTGCGGCGCGATCCGCACGGTCAGCGCGGCACTGCCGCACGTCACCGCCGCCCGGGGCCACGTCCTGATCGTCTCCTCGGCCGCCGCCTTCACGGCGATGCCCGGCATGGCCGCCTACTGCGCGTCCAAGGCGGGCGTGGAGCAGTTCGCCAACGTGCTGCGCCTGGAGACCCGTGCGGGCGGCGTCACGGTCGGCACCGCGCATCCGATCTGGATCGACACCGACCTGGTCCGTGACATCCGTGACGACCTGGCGTCGTTCCGCGCCGCGCTGCGTCGGCTGCCGTGGCCGCTGTCCACCGTCGTACCCGTCGAGCAGTGCGTCGACGCCCTGCTGCGCGGCATCGAACGCCGCAAGCGCAAGGTGTACGTGCCGCGTTCGCTGGCCATGGTGCAGGCGCTGCGGCCGGTGGTGCTGAGCGGTCTCTCGGACGCGTTGATCACCCGGTTCGGTGGTCGGACCATGGTCGGTCAGATGGAGGACGAGGTGCGCCAGCTCGGACGTTCCTTCGGCAGATCGTCGGTGGGAGGGCGGTCATGAGCGTTCACTTCCGTCGCGCGGGCAGCGGCGAGCCGCTCGTGCTCATCCACGGCATCGGTCACCGCCACCAGGCGTGGGAGCCCGTGTTCGACCGGCTCACCGCCCACCACGAGGTGATCGCGCTCGACCTGCCCGGCTTCGGGAACTCCCCGGTGCCCGGCACCGGGATGCCCGCGGACATGGCCGCCACCGTCGCCGCGATGCTGCCCGTCCTGACCGAGTGGGGGCTGGAGCGTCCGCATGTGGCCGGTTACAGCCTCGGTGGGGCGATCAGCCTGGAGCTTGCCGCCAACGGGGTGGTCGCCTCGGCCACCGCCTTCTCCCCCGCCGGCTTCTTCACACCCGCGGAGCGCCGGCGGGCGCTGGCCATCCTCAGGATGCTGCGGGTCAACTCGTACCTGCCCACCCCCGTCATGCGGGTCGCACTGCGCTCGGCGTACCTGCGGGCGTTGTGCTTCGCCCCGCTGATGGCCCGCCCGACGCAGTTGGACGTCGACCGCGCGCTGGGCGACGCGCTCGCCCTGCGGCGCGGGCTGGGCTTCGGCGCCGTGGCCCGAGCCGCCCGCGACTACCGCTTCGACTGCCTCCGGCTGGCCGACGCCGCGGTGCCGGTGACCATCGGCTGGGGCGACCGCGACCGGATCTTCGGCGTCCATCAGGCCGAACGCGCCCGGGCCGGCCTGCCGGCGGCCCGGGTGGTGACGCTGTCCCGCTGCGGGCACGTGCCGATGAGCGACGACCCGGACCTGGTCGCCGGGCTCATCCTGGAAACCACCGGCGCTGTGCCCCGCACCGACCGACCGGACTCCTCGCCCGCCGCACAGCCTCCCGTTTTCCCGTAACCCGCCGGCTGCGGGTGGGTGGCCACGTAATGTGAGGTACAGCCGATCAACGGTGAACCCCGGACGTGCGTCACGCTGCCAGGGGGCGGCGCGGAGCCGTCCGGCCATCCGCCAGGAGTCCGGCGAGATTCCCCGACCCGGCGTGATCCGGGTATGCGCGGATTCTGCCCAGTGGGCAACGCGACGGTACGAGACGTCCGACGGCCGCGCCGCCTGCCCACTCAGCCGCAGGAGGTGCGGACGATGCCCATGCTGTCGGTACTCGATCCTCGGCACACCGTCGCGCCCCCGGGTTACAGCCGCTGGCTCATCCCGACCGCGGCGCTGGCCGTGCACGTGTGCATCGGTCAGGTGTACGCGACGAGCGTCTACAAGAACTCGCTCATCGCGCACTTCGACACCAGTCAGACGGCGATCGGTGCGATCTTCAGCATCGCCATCGTCATGCTGGGTTCGTCCGCGGCGGTGGGTGGCCGGTGGGTGGAGCGCAACGGGCCACGCAGGGCGATGTTCGTCTCCGCGTGCTTCTGGGCCGTCGGGTTCCTGGTCGGCGCGCTCGGCATCGCGACCCACCAGCTGTGGCTGCTCTATCTCGGGTACGGCGTCATCGGCGGCATCGGGCTCGGCATCGGCTACATCTCGCCCGTCTCGACCCTGATCAAATGGTTCCCGGACCGGCCGGGCCTCGCCACCGGGCTGGCCATCATGGGGTTCGGCGGCGGCGCCCTGGTCGCCGGCCCGCTCGCGCGCCAACTGCTCTCCCTCTACGACCCCGCCTTCAACCCGGCCAACCCGGCCGCCGTCGCGTCCGGGCATGCCCTCGTGGCGCTCTTCGTCACGTTCGGCATCGGCTATTTCGTGATCATGATGTTCGGTCCGTTCAACGTCCGGGTTCCGGCGCCGGACTGGCGGCCGGCCGGCTTCGACCCCGCGAGCGTCGCCACCCGGCCCCTGGTGACACGGGCGAGCGTGTCCGCGTCGAACGCCGTGCGTACCCGATCGTTCTGGCTGCTGTGGATCGTGTTGTTCTGCAACGTCACAGCCGGCATCGGCATCCTGGAGCAGGCCAGCCCGATGATCCAGGACTTCTTCCGGGACAACGGGTCCACCGCCGTCTCGGTGTCGGCGGCGGCCGGTTTCGTGGGCGTGCTGTCGCTGTTCAACATGGCTGGGCGGTTCGCCTGGTCGACGACGTCCGACCTCATCGGCCGCAAGCCCATCTACATGGTCTACCTCGGCGTCGGCATGGTGCTGTACGTGCTGCTCGCCGTGGCCGGCCACTCCGCGACAGCGGTGTTCGTGCTGATCGCCGCCGCGATCATCTCCTTCTACGGCGTGGCTTCGCCACCATGCCCGCCTACCTGCGCGACCTGTTCGGCACCTTCCAGGTCGGCGCCATCCACGGCCGGATCCTGACCGCCTGGTCGGCCGCGGGTGTCGCCGGCCCGCTGATCATCAACGGGATCCTCGACACACAGGGCAAGCCCGGCACCCTCACCGCGTCGGCCTACCGGCCCGCGCTGTTCACCATGGTCGGCATCCTGGCCATCGGCTTCGTCGCCAACCTGCTGGTCCGTCCCGTGCCGGACCGATTCCACGAGCCGGATCGAGGGCCGACGTCGCCCGTCGCGAAGGCCACTGTCACCGAACCGGTCGCTCTCGGCCCGCAGAGCACCCCGGCGGTGCCCGAGCGCGTCGGCGGTCAGACCGGGCGGCTCTGGTTGTCCTGGCTGCTGGTCGCGGTGCTCCTCGGGTACGGCATCGTCCAGACCGCCATCACCGCCGCGAAGCTGTTCACCGGCTGACGCCAGCGGCCGGATCCGGGACGAAGGAGGAAGGCCCCCCCGAGGGCGCCCTCCTCCTTTGACGATCTATTCAGAGCCGGGTCGTCGCCCTGTTCTCGTTGATTCGTTCCCGCTGGGGCACGACCGTGTACTTCGGATCGCGAGCCGAGACCCGGCCGGCCTCGAAGACGCCGAACCGGGTGGCGACCGACGAGGCCACGAGGGCCGCGCCGGAGACCGCCGCCAGAAGCCGGCTGCGGCGGCTGGCCAGCGCGGCCGCGGTGCCCACGGCGAGCAGCACCCGTCCC
>NZ_JAEVHM010000098.1 GCF_016802865.1 Micromonospora parastrephiae
AACATCGCCGGCACCAGCACCGACACCGACGGCACCACCCACTCCTACGAAGGCGGGCACTACATCAGCGTCGTCGGCTACCGCGACGGTGGCGACACCGTCAAGATCGCCGACTCCGCCGACCCCAACACCGCCTCCTACTGGATCACCGTCGAACACCTCGCCGACTGGATCGCCACCCGCGGCTACTCCACCAACTGACCCACACCACCACCACGACCGAAAGGGCCGGACCCCACCAGGGGCCCGGCCTTTCGACATGCGGTCAGTCGGTGGCGAGGACGGCCAGGATCTGCTCGCCGTACTTGGCGAGCTTGTTCTCGCCGACGCCGCTGACCCGAGACAGCTCGGCCAGCGTGCCCGGCGCGTCGCTGGCGATCTGCCGCAGCGTGGCGTCGTGGAAGATCACGTACGCCGGGACGCCCTGCTCCTTGGCCGTGGCCGCCCGCCAGCCGCGCAGGCGCTCGAAGACCGGCGCGGCGGCCGGGGTCAGCTCGGCGACGACCGTGGCGGAGCCGCGGGGCTTCGACGAGCGGCTGGACGCCGGCCTCTCCGGCTCGCGGCGCATCGTGACGGTACGGCGGCGGCCCAGCACATCGGCGCTGGCCTCGGTCAGCGCCAGCGTGCCGTAGTCGCCCTCCACGGCGAGCAGCCCTTCGGCGAGCAGCTGCCGGACCACACCCCGCCACTCGGCCTCGCTCAACTCGGAGCCGATGCCGAAGACGGTCAGTGCGTCGTGACCGTACTGGCTGATCTTGTCGGTCTGCTTGCCGAGCAGGATGTCGATGCAGTGCCCGGCGCCGAACCGCTGGTTGCGTTCGCGGTCGAGACGGAAGACGGTGGAGAGCAACTTCTGGGCGGCGACCGTGCCGTCCCAGGACTCCGGCGGGGTGAGGCAGGTGTCGCAGTTGCCGCAGGCGGTTGTCGACGGCTCGCCGAAGTATTCGAGCAGCTGGACCCGCCGGCAGCGCACCGTCTCGCACAGGGCGAGCATCGCGTCCAGGTGGGTGGCGAGGTTGCGTCGGTGCGCGAGGTCACCGTCGGACGTCTCGATCATCTTGCGCTGCTGGACCACGTCCTGGAGCCCGTACGCCAGCCAGGCCGTGGACGGCAGGCCGTCCCGGCCGGCGCGGCCGGTCTCCTGGTAGTAGCCCTCCACCGACTTGGGCAGATCGAGGTGGGCGACGAAGCGTACGTCGGGCTTGTCGATGCCCATGCCGAAGGCGATGGTGGCCACCATGACGAGGCCGTCCTCGCGCAGGAAGCGTTGCTGGTTGGCGGCGCGGGTGGCCGCGTCCAGGCCGGCGTGGTACGGCAGGGCGGCGATGCCGTTGGCGACGAGGAACTCGGCGGTCTTGTCCACCGAGGCGCGGGACAGGCAGTAGACGATGCCGGCGTCGCCGGGATGCTCGTCGCGCAGCAGGGCCAGCAGCTGCTTGCGCGGCTCCCGCTTGGGCACGATCCGGTACTGGATGTTGGGCCGGTCGAAGCTGGCCACGAAGTGCCGTGCGTCATCCAGCTTGAGCCGGGTGGCGATCTCGGTGCGGGTGGCGCTCGTCGCGGTGGCGGTCAGCGCGATCCGGGGAACCTGCGGCCAACGTTCGTGCAGCATCGACAGCGCGAGGTAGTCGGGGCGGAAGTCGTGCCCCCACTGGGACACGCAGTGCGCCTCGTCGATCGCGAACAGGGAGATGCGCCCCCGATCCAGCAGGGCGAGGGTGGACCGGACGCCGAGCGCCTCCGGCGCCAGGTAGAGCAGGTCCAGTTCGCCGGCGACGAAGGCCGCCTCGACCCGGCGTCGGGCGTCGAGGGTCTGGGTCGAGTTGAGGAAGCCGGCGCGGACGCCGACCGCGGTGAGCGCGTCCACCTGGTCCTGCATGAGCGCGATCAGCGGCGACACGACAACCGCGACGCCGTCGCGGACCAGCGCCGGGATCTGGTAGCACAGCGACTTGCCGCCACCGGTGGGCATGAGCACCAGCGCGTCGCCACCGGCGACCACGTGGTCGATCACCTCCTGCTGGAAGCCGCGGAAGGCGTCGTACCCGAACACCCGGCGCAGCACCGGCAGCGCGTCCTCGGTCCGCAGGTCGGTGGGGGAAGCCATCCGCGGAGTCTACGAGCCGTCCCCGACAGCGCACGCCCGGCGCACCCGAGCCGCGGGCGCGCCGGGTGTGCGCGGCGGTCAGCCGGGCTGGCTGGACCGGTTCGCCAGGCCGCGCGGCGGAGCCTTCATCCCGACCACGATGTCGACGATCTCGATGTAGCGGGCCTTGCCACCCATCCGGAACGCCGTGGCCGCCGCGTTGATCTCCTCAAGGGTGTCGGCCTCGACCATGGTGACCTGGTCGTACTTGCCGTTCACCCCGGTGCAGACGACGTGGGTGAGTTGCTTGGCGAAGCGGCCCAGGTCCCGGGCGTGTTCGGCGGAAACCTCGTGGATGCCCTCCCGGCCGAGGGCGAAGTACTCCGGGCTGATTCGCATGAAGAGGAAGCCGACGTATGTGTTCTTGTCCGCCAGGTCGTGCATCGCACCCTCCCAGATGTCGTTCTGACCTGCGACGATAACGGTGAGCGTATTGACAGTTACTGATCGTCATCAAGGGTGGTGGCTGTCGGGAGGGCGACCGAGGGCCGTTGCCGGCCAGGCGACCGGTGCCGGGTGCCCGGCACGGCCGGGCGGCGGGATAGAGTCGCTGATTGACCAATCGCGGCCGACGGCGGCCGCGGCGCCACGGTTTGGGGGGTACGGGTGAGCGAGGCGCGCACAGCCGCGGACCGGATCGACGCCCCGACGGGCGCCGACGGGCAGGCGACGGCAGAGTCGGAGACCACGCTGGTGGTGGTCACGGGGCTCTCCGGCGGCGGCCGCAGCACCGTCGCCCGCGCGTTGGAGAACGTCGGCTACTACGTGGTGGACAACCTGCCGCAGGCGCTGATGCTCGATATGGCCGAGTTGGCGTTCAAGGCCGGGGGAGCGGCCCGGCGTACGGCCATGGTGTTGGACGTCCGCTCGCGGGCCTTCTCCACCGACCTGGCCGGGGCGATCCGCGAACTCAAGGAGCGTGGCTTCTCGCCCCGGGTGGTCTTCGTCGACGCCGACGACGAGGTGCTGATCCGGCGGTTCGAGAGTGTGCGCCGGTCGCACCCGTTGCAGGGCGAGGGGCGGCTGGCCGACGGCATCGCCGTGGAACGCGGGCTGCTGGAGGAGGCCCGCGACCAGGCCGACGTGATCATCGACACCAGCCACCTGAACGTCAACCAGCTCCGTCGGCGCATCGAGGAGCTGTTCGGCGGCGAGGACGCCCGCCGGCTGCGGGTCACCGTGCTGTCGTTCGGCTTCAAGTACGGCCTGCCGCCGGACGCCGACTTCGTGCTGGACGCCCGGTTCCTGCCCAACCCGTACTGGGTGCCGGAGCTGCGCGAGCACACCGGGCGCGAGGAGGCGGTCAGCGCGTACGTGCTGGGCCAGGAGGGCGCGGACGCTTTCGTCGCCTCGTACGCCGACCTGGTCAACGCCACCACGACCGGGTTCGCGCGGGAGGGCAAGCGGTACCTGACGGTCGCCGTGGGCTGCACCGGCGGCAAGCACCGCAGCGTGGCCATCGCCGAGGAGCTGGCCGGTCGGCTGCGCCAGTCCGGGCTGGCGGCCAACGCACAGCACCGCGACCTGGGGCGGGAATGACGGCGCGCCGGGTGGTGGCGTTCGGCGGCGGGCACGGACTGTCCGCGTCGCTGCGTGCGCTTCGCCACTGCGCCCCGGAACTCGACCTGGACATCACCGCGGTGGTCACGGTCGGCGACGACGGCGGCTCCAGCGGCCGGCTGCGCGCCGAGCGCGGCGGTCTGCCCCCGGGCGACCTGCGGCAGGCTCTGGTCGCGCTGGCCGGTGACCACCCGGCGACCCGGCGCAGCGCCGGGCTGTTCCAGCACCGCTTCGCGGCCGTGCCGGTCGGCGTACCCGAGGCCGGTGCGACGGACCCGGCGCCGACCGCCGACCCGGGTGACGCCGACCCGCTGACCGGCCGTGCCGACGGGCTGGCCGGGCACGCGGTGGGCAACCTGGTGCTCTGCGGCCTGATGGAGCTGCTCGGTGACCCGGTGGCGGCGCTGGAGCACGCCGGCGCGATGCTCGGCGCGATCGGCCGGGTGCTGCCGATGTCCCGCCAGCCGGTCGGCATCGAGGCCCGGGTGCGCGGCGCGACCCGGCCGCCCCCGACGAGGTGCGCACGGTGCGCGGCCAGCACCAGGTGGCGGTCACCACCGGACGGGTCGAGTCGCTGCGGCTCACCCCGACGGCCCCGGCGGCCTGCGCGGAGGCGCTCGCCGCGATCGGCGCGGCGGACTGGTTGATTTTCGGGCCGGGCAGTTGGTACACCAGTGTGCTGCCGCACCTGCTGGTGCCGCAGCTCGCCGACGCGATCGTGTCCAGCTCGGCCCGACGGCTGGTCACCCTGAACCTCGCCGCGGAGAAGGAGACCCTCGGGCTCTCCGTCGCCGACCATCTCGCGGCGCTGCGCTGGTACCTTCCCGAGCTCAAGGTGGATCTCGTGCTGGCCGACGCCAAGGCGGTGGGTGACCCCGATCCGGTCGAACGTGCGGCAGAATCGCTGGGTGCCCGCCTGGTCCTCGCCCCCGTCGCCGTCACCGACGGCACTCCCCGCCATGATCCGGCTGCCCTGGGCGCCGCGCTGGTGCCTGTCCTGGGCGCCGATCGTTAGACACGTACGTAATCTCCGGCGACACGCCGGAACCGGTCCGTGAGGGGACGCACAATGGCGATGACGGCTGCGGTCAAGGACGAGCTGAGTCGGGTCGACGTGCCCAAGCCCTGCTGTCGGCGGGCGGAGATGGCTGCGCTGCTGCGCTTCGCCGGTGGGCTGCACATCGTCTCCGGCCGCGTGGTGGTGGAGGCTGAGCTGGACACCGGGGCGGTGGCCCGCCGGCTGCGGCGGGAGATCGCCGAGGTCTACGGCTACCCCAGCGAGATCCACGTGCTGGCCTCCGGCGGGCTGCGCAAGGGCAGCCACTTCATCGTCCGGGTGGTCAAGGACGGCGAGGCCCTCGCCCGGCAGACCGGCCTGCTGGACGTGCGCGGTCGCCCGGTGCGCGGGCTGCCCCCGCACGTCGTGGCCGCGAACGTCTGCTGCGCGGTGTCCGCGTGGCGTGGGGCGTTCATGGCGCACGGCTCGCTCACCGAGCCCGGCCGCTCCAGCGCCCTGGAGATCACCTGCCCGGGGCCGGAGTCGGCGCTCGCGCTGGTCGGCGCGGCCCGCCGCATCGGCATCACGGCGAAGAACCGTGAGGTACGCGGGGTGGACCGGGTGGTGGTCAAGGACGGCGACGCCATCGCCGCGCTGCTCACCCGCATCGGCGCCCACTCGAGCGTGCTCGCCTGGGAGGAGCGGCGGGTCCGCCGCGAGGTGCGGGCCACCGCCAACCGGCTGGCGAACTTCGACGACGCGAACCTGCGCCGCTCCGCGCGTGCCGCCGTGGCCGCCGCCGCGCGGGTGACCCGTGCGCTGGAGATCCTCGCCGACGAGGCGCCCAACCACCTGACCGACGCCGGTCGGCTGCGCCTGGAGCACCGGCAGGCGTCGCTGGAGGAGCTGGGAGCGCTCGCCGAGCCACCGCTGACCAAGGACGCCATCGCCGGGCGGATCCGCCGGCTGCTGGCGCTGGCCGACAAGCGGGCCCGGGACCTGGGCATCCCGGATACCGAAGCAGCCGTCACGCCCGACATGCTCGTGGTCTGATAGGACGGTGGGGCCGCGCGGTGCGCCCGGGGCACGACCCGGCGCAGCGCGGTGTCGCACGCTCGGATAGGGTCGCTGCGTACGGCAAGGGGGCCGACACACAGGCACTCCTCGTCGTGCCCACCGCCTCGGGCGGTCAGGTCCTCAGACCGCGGCGGGGTGGCCGAGATGAACCGTCAACGGCCGGCTCCAACGGTCGGCGCACACCACTCCGCCGGCCCGTTGTCTGAAGCCGGCGGACCAGAACGCGAGGAGATGGGACCTGTGACCATCCGGGTTGGCATCAACGGCTTCGGCCGGATCGGCCGTAACTTCTTCCGGGCAGTGCTGGCGTCCGACGCCGACATCGAGGTCGTGGCGGTGAACGACCTGACCGACAACGCCACGCTCGCCCACCTGCTCAAGTACGACAGCATCCTGGGTCGCCTCCCGTACGAGGTGAAGGCCACCGCCGACGAGATCACCGTCGGTGGCAGGACCATCAAGGCGTACGCCGAGAAGGACCCGGCGGCGCTGCCGTGGGGCGAGGTCGGCGCCGACGTCGTCATCGAGTCGACCGGTTTCTTCACCGACGCCACCAAGGCCAAGGCGCACGTCGACGGCGGCGCCAAGAAGGTCATCATCTCCGCTCCGGCGAAGAACGAGGACGTCACCGTCGTCATGGGTGTCAACCACGACACCTACGACCCGGCGAAGCACACCATCATCTCCAACGCCTCGTGCACCACGAACTGCCTCGCTCCGATGGCGAAGGTTCTGCACGACACGTTCGGCATCCAGCACGGTCTGATGACGACGATCCACGCGTACACCCAGGATCAGAACCTCCAGGACGCTCCGCACAAGGACCTCCGCCGGGCCCGGGCCGCCGCGCTGAACATCGTGCCGACCTCGACCGGTGCGGCCAAGGCCATCGGCCTGGTGCTGCCGGACCTCAAGGGCAAGCTCGACGGGTACGCGCTGCGGGTGCCGATCCCGACCGGCTCGGTCACCGACCTGACCGTCAACGTGGGTCGTGAGACCACCGTGGACGAGGTCAACGCCGCGCTGAAGGCCGCCGCGGACGGCCCGCTCAAGGGCATCCTGGTCTACAACGAGGACCCGATCGTCTCCACCGACATCGTCACCGACCCGGCGTCGTGCATCTTCGACGCGCCGCTGACCAAGGTCGTCGGCAACCAGGTCAAGGTCGTCGGCTGGTACGACAACGAGTGGGGTTACTCCAACCGCCTGGTGGACCTGGTCAAGCTGGTGGGTTCATCGCTGTGAGCATCCGGACCCTCGACGACCTGCTCGCCGAGGGGGTGTCGGGTCGGCGCGTGCTGGTGCGCGCCGACCTGAACGTCCCGCTCGACAAGCAGTCCGGTGACATCACCGACGACGGCCGGATCCGCGCGGTGCTGCCGACGCTCGGCGCGCTGGTCTCCGCCGGCGCGAAGGTGGTCGTCTGCTCGCACCTGGGCCGCCCGAAGGGCGCGCCGGACCCGCAGTTCAGCCTCCGCCCGGTCGCCGGGCGGCTCGGTGAGCTGCTGGGCGCGCCGGTGCGCTTCGCCGAGGACACCGTGGGTGACTCGGCCCGTTCCACCGTCGCCGGCCTGGCCGACGGCCAGGTCGCCCTGTTGGAGAACCTGCGTTTCAACGCCGGTGAGACCAGCAAGGACGACGCCGAGCGGGACGCCTTCGCCGACCAGCTCGCCGCGTTCGGTGACGCGTACGTCGACGACGCGTTCGGCGCCGTGCACCGCAAGCACGCCAGCGTGTACGACGTGCCGGCCCGGCTGCCGCACGTGTCGGGCCGGTTGGTGCTGCGTGAGGTCGAGGTGCTCTCCAAGCTCACCGGCAGCCCCGAGCGGCCGTACGTGGTGGTGCTCGGTGGTTCCAAGGTCTCCGACAAGCTGGCGGTGATCGAGGCGCTGCTGCCGACGGTCGACCGGCTGCTCATCGGTGGCGGGATGTGCTTCACCTTCCTCAAGGCCCAGGGCCTGGAGGTGGGCACCTCGCTGCTGGAGAAGGACATGGTGGAGACCTGCGGTAACCTGCTGGAGCGGTCCGGCGGCAAGATCATGCTCCCGGTCGACGTGGTGGTGGCGGACGCGTTCGCCCCGGACGCCGCGCACGACACGGTCCGCGTCGACGGCATCCCGAGTCACCGGCTGGGCCTGGACGTCGGCCCGGAGACGGTGGCCGGCTTCGCCGCCGCGCTGTCCCAGGCGAAGACGATCTTCTGGAACGGGCCGATGGGCGTGTTCGAGATGGCCGCGTTCGCGGCCGGCACCCGGGGGATCGCCGAGGCGATCACCAAGGCCGACGCGTTCAGCGTCGTCGGCGGCGGCGACTCGGCGGCGGCGGTTCGTGCGCTCGGCCTGGACGAGTCGTCCTTCGGGCACATCTCCACCGGGGGCGGCGCCTCCCTGGAATACCTCGAGGGCAAGACCCTCCCCGGCATCGCGGCCCTGGAGAACTGAATGGCGAGCACCACCCGCCGGCCGTTGATGGCCGGCAACTGGAAGATGAACCTCAACCACCTCGAGGCCAACCTGCTGGTGCAGAAGCTGGCCGCGAGCCTCACCGAGAAGCAGCTCACCGAGGTGGAGACGGTCGTGTTGCCGCCCTTCACCGACCTGCGCACCGTGCAGACCGCGGTGGACGGGGACAAGCTGCTGATCGGCTACGGCGGGCAGGACCTCTCCCCGCACGCCTCGGGCGCGTACACCGGCGACATCTCCGGCGCGATGCTGGCCAAGTTGGGCTGCACGTACGTGGTGGTCGGGCACTCCGAGCGGCGCGCCTTCCACCACGAGGACGACGTCCATGTCAACGCCAAGGTGAAGGCGGCGTTGACGCACGGCCTGACCCCGATCCTCTGCGTGGGGGAAGGGCTGGACGTGCGCGAGCAGGGCACCCATGTGGCGCACTGCGCCGACCAGCTCGACGGCGGCCTCGCCGGGCTCACCCCCGAGCAGGTGCGGCAGGTCGTGATCGCGTACGAGCCGGTCTGGGCGATCGGCACCGGCAAGACCGCGACGCCGGAGGACGCCCAGGAGGTCTGCGGGGCGGTCCGCCAGCGGTTGGCGGAGCGTTTCGACCAGGACACCGCCGACCAGGTCCGGGTCCTCTACGGCGGCTCGGTCAAGGCGTCCAACGTCGCCTCGATCATGGCGCAGCCGGACGTGGACGGTGCTCTGGTGGGGGGCGCCAGCCTGGACGCGGAGGAATTCGCTCAGATCTGTCGCTTCCCCGAGCACATCGCCCGCTGATCGCTCGCTATCCTTGACACCGCCCGTCCACCGGCCGGTGCCATCGTGCCCGACCTGTCCGGGCGAGGATCGCTACGAGAGGACTGCCCCCAGCCATGCCGATCTGGTTCGCATACACGTTGATCGTGTTGCTGGTCATCACGAGCGTTCTGCTCACCCTGCTGATCCTGCTGCACCGCGGTAAGGGCGGCGGGTTGTCGAGCATGTTCGGCGGTGGGGTCAGCTCCAGCCTCGCCGGTTCCTCGGTGGCGGAGAAGAACCTGGATCGTTACACCGTTCTGGTGAGCATCGTCTGGTTCGCCGCCATCGTCGGGCTCGGCCTCTGGCTCCGCCTCCAGATGAACAGCGGCGCCTGAGCAGGCCCGTCAAGTCGTACAATCTGCGCGCGGTCCGTCACTCGACGGGCCGCGCGCAGGCTTTTACCCGCTGCACCGCGTCGCCCGCCGTCCACCCCTCGAAGACGGTGGGTCCCCTCCGACGACAGGAGCGAGCAGCCGTGCCCAGTGGCAACATCATCCGCGGCGCCCGGGTCGGGTCGGCGCCCGTCCGCCCCGACGAACGGCACCAACCCGCACCCCGACAGGACGTCACCTACTGGTGCCGCAACGACCATCGGATCAACATCCGGATCGCCGCGGACGTCGCGCCGCCGCCGCTCTGGGACTGCCCCCGGTGCGGGCTGCCCGCCGGCCAGGACGAACAGAACCCGCCCGGCCGGGTCCGCGCCGAGCCGTACAAGAGCCATCTGGCGTACGTGAAGGAGCGGCGCACCGCCGAGGAGGGGGAGGCTCTGCTCAACGAGGCGTTGGCCGCGCTACGCCGCCGCCGGGGCGAGTAGACGGCGGCTGAGGCCCCGCCCCTAGCGCAGGCTGCGGAGGCGGGTCGGCACGTCGGCCGCCGCGGCCCGGTCCAGCAGCCAGCGGGTACGGTCCACGCCGTGCACCCCGGCCGCCGGCAACTGCACCGGCCCGGCGCCGGCCAGCGCCATGCCCACCGCGCGGGCCTTGTCGGCGCCGCCGGCGACCAACCAGACCTCCTCGGCCGTGTTGATCGCGGCGAGGGTGAGGGTCGTGCGCACCGGCGGGGGCTTCGGGCTGCCCCGCACCGCGCTGACCGGCCGGTTGTCGTAGTGCACCGGGTGCTCGGGGAAGACCGACGCGACGTGCCCGTCCTCCCCGACGCCCAGCATCAGCACGTCGAAGTGCGGCAGCGCGGCGTGCCCCGGCCGTGCGGCGCGAGCCAACTCCTCGGCGTACGCCGCGGCGGCCGCCTCGGGGTCGTTGCCGGCCGGGCCGTCGGACGCCGGCATCGGGTGCACCCGGTCGGGGTTCAGCGGCACCACGTCCAGCAGGGCGGCCCGCGCCTGGGTCTCGTTGCGCTCCGGGTCGCCGACGGGCAGGAACCGTTCGTCGCCCCACCACACGTCGACGCGGGACCAGTCCACCGCGTCGCGGGCCGGCAGGGTCGCGACCGCCCGGTACACGGCCGCGGCGATACGACCACCGGTGAGCACCACCGCGGCCTCACCCCGGTCGGCCTGCGCGTCGAGCAGCTTCACCAGCAGCCGGGCCGCCACTGCCTGCGCCAGCAGGTCGGTGTCGGCGTGGACGGCGACACTCGCCTCACTCATGGGTTGTGCCTTCCCGACCGCTGCGCGGTCGCTGTCGCGTCGTGCCCGGGCGGTACGCCCGGGTGGCGGGGCAGGTGCCCCGAGGGTGTCGGGGCGGGCCCGGGGATCCCCCCGGCCCCGCCCCCGACGCCGTGCCCCCGACAGGGGGCTCAGCTCTCGCCGCTCGTGCCGGCGTGCGCGGTGACCCCGGCCTCGGCGCGTTGCGCGGTGGCCGGATCCTTCCAGACGTGCACCCGCTGCGGGGGACGCTGCTCCAGGCCGCGCAGCCCGGCGGTCGCGCCCAGCGCCTCGGCGTACACCTGGTCGGCGTCGAGACGGCGCAGCTCCTCGGCCAGCTCGTCGCCGAGCGGTCGACGGACCAGCGGCAGCGTCCGGTCGTCCTGGCCGGTCCGCCGGAACACCGCCAGGCTGTCCTCCCGGGTCAACGTGAGCTGGTCGCCGTTGGCGCAGGTCAACTGCACCTCCCGCATCCGGGGGAACTCGTCGCTGTCCACCCGGCGCGGGGTGATGCCGAGCCGGCTGGACAGCCAGCCGATCATCAGCGTCGCCGTCGGGTCCTTGGGCGGCGCGACGACGGTCGCCTCGGTGACCTTCGCCTCGGTGGTGTCGAACGCCCCCGCGACGAGGGTTCGCCACGGTGTGATCCGGGTCCACGCCAGGTCGGTGTCACCCGGGGCGTAGTCCCGGGCCCGCTGCCGCAGCGCCTCCTGCGGGTCGGCGGCCTGCGCCGTGTCGGTGATCCTCCGGTCCGCGACCACACCGAGGAAGTCGGTGGCGATCTCCGCCGGCGGTTCGCCGTGCCACCAGGTGACCACCGGCACGTCCGGAACGAGCAGCGGCATCACCACCGACTCGGCGTGCAGGGCCAGCCGCCCGTACATCCGGGTGACCACCGCCTCGCACGGGCCGAGCCGGCCACCGACCACGATCTCCGCGTCCAGCCGGTTGCGTTCCCGCTCGATGTCGGAGCGGACCACCACCACCAGCCGACACGGGTGTGCGGCGGCGGCGATGGTCGCCGCCGCCTCCGCCTCGCGGACCCGCCGCTCGTCCACCACCACGATGAGGGTGAGCGCCATGCCGCTGGCCACCCCACCGGCGCTGCGCCGCTCGGCGGCGAGCGCCTTGACCACCTCGTTGCCGGTGGTGTCCCACAGCCCGATCACGGGAGCCTCCTGCTTCGCTCGCTGTGCCTGCCGGTTCGCCCGCTCACGCCCGCCGCCAGGCGCGGCCCTCGCGGGCCAGCATCTCGTCGGCCGCCCGCGGCCCCCACTCACCGGCGCGGTACGGCTCCGGCGTGGTGCCCTCCCAGGCGTGCTCCAGCGGATCGATCACCTGCCAGCTCTGCTCGACCTCGGCCGCGTCGGGGAACAGGGTGCGGTCGCCGATCAGCACGTCCAACACCAGACGCTCGTACGCCTCCGGGCTGGACTCGGTGAACGCCTCGCCGTACTGGAAGTCCATCGCGATGTCGCGGACCTCCATCGTGGTGCCCGGCACCTTCGAGCCGAACTTGAGCACCACACCCTCGTCCGGCTGCACCCGGATGACCAGCTGGTTGTTGCCCAGCGACTCCATGTCGGCGTCGTTGAACGGCAGGTGCGGCGCCTTCTTGAACATGATGGCGACCTCGGTGACCCGCCGCGGCAGCCGCTTGCCGGCCCGGATGTAGAACGGCACCTCGGCCCAGCGGCGGTTCTGGATGCCCAGCCGCACCGCCACGTACGTCTCGGTGGTGGAGTCGGCGGGGACGTCCTGCTCCTCCCGGTAGCCGACCGCGCGTTCGCCGCCCACCCAGCCGGGCAGGTACTGGCCGCGTACGGTGTCGCGGGCCACGTCCCTGGGCAGGGTGATCGCCTTGAGCACCTTCAGCTTCTCGGCCCGGATCTCGTCGGCGTCGAAGCTGGTCGGTTCCTCCATCGCCACCAGGGCGAGGAGCTGGAGCAGGTGGTTCTGCAGGACGTCACGGGCGGTGCCGACGGTGTCGTAGAAACCGGCGCGGGTGCCGATCCCGACGTCCTCGGCCATGGTGATCTGCACCGAGTCGACGTACTTGGAATTCCACAGCGGCTCGAACAGGTTGTTGGCGAACCGCAGGGCGAGGATGTTCTGGACCGTCTCCTTGCCCAGGTAGTGGTCGATGCGGAAGACGTCCTCCCGGGTGAAGACGTCGTCGACCAGGTCGTTGAGCGCCTTCGCCGACGGCAGGTCGTTGCCGAACGGCTTCTCCACCACGACCCGACGCCAACCGCCGGACTTCTCGTTGTCGGCCATCCCGGTGCGGGCCAGCTGCTTGAGCACGACGGGGAACGCGGCCGGCGGGATCGAGAAGTAGAACGCCGCGTTGCCGGTGATGCCGTGGCTCTGGCGCAGGTCGTCCAGCGTCGAGGCGAGGGTGTCGAAGGCCGCGTCGTCGTCGAACGACCCGCCGACGAACTTGATGTTGCCGGCCAGGCGTGCCCACACCTCGTCCCGCCACGGGGTACGGGCGTGCTTGCGCGCCGCCTCGCAGGCGAGGGTCTCGAAGTCGCCGTCACCCCAGTCGCGGCGCGCGAAGCCGAGCACCACGAAACCGGGCGGCAGCAGCCCCCGGTTGGCCAGGTCGTAGACGGCGGGGAGCAGCTTCTTTCGTGCCAGGTCCCCGGTCACCCCGAAGATCACCAGAGCGCAGGGCTCCGGGATCCGGGGCAACCGGCGGTCCTGCGGGTCGCGTAGCGGGTTCACCGAGCCACCTTCGGTTCGCGCTTGCGGGGCTCGCAACCCCGGCTCACTCCTCGCGCTCACGGAGCCACCTTCGGTTCGCGACTGCGGGGCTCGCAACCCCGGCTCACTCCTCGCGCTCACGGAGCCACCTCGGTTCGCGACTGCGGGGCTCGCAACCCCGGCTCACTCCTCGCGCTCACGGTGCCCCCTCGCTTCCGCTTCAGTCACATCGTCCATCCTCACGCCCGCAGCTCACCGGCCGCGTCGAGCAGTTGGGTGACGCCGGCGGCCCGGTCGGTCAGGTGCAGCCGCAGCACGGGCCGCTCCCGACCCGCTAGGGCCTGCCGGTCGCCGGCGGCCTGCGCGGCCTGCAACTCACCGAATGTGTACGGCTTGCCGGGCACGTCCAGGTCCTCGGCGACCGCGCCGGTCACCTGCAGGTAGCTGCCGACCTGCGGGCCGCCCTTGTGGTACTGGCCGGTCGAGTGCAGGAACCGCGGCCCCCAGCCGAAGGTGACCGGTCGGCCGGCCGCCTCGGCCAGCAGCGGCCGCAGCCGGGCCGCGTCGGCGTCGGCGAACCGGTCGAGGTACGCCATGACGGCCAGGTAGCCGTCGTCGCCCAGCCCGTCGAGCAGCCACCGCAGCACGCCGGCCAGGTCACCGGGCGCGCCCTGCGGCGCGTACACCTCGATCGCGCCCTCGGTGAACGACGGCGTCTCCGCCGGCAGACCCGAGGCGAGGATCTTGTTGGTGTTCTCCTTGGACTCGGTGACGTTCGGCTGGTTGAACGGGTCGATGCCGAGCACGACGCCGGCCACGGCCGTGGCGTACTCCCAGGCGAGGAACTGCGCGCCGAGCGGGCCGTTGACCGCAACGTCCGGGTCGGTGCCACCGCCCGGCACGTCGCCGGGGGCCAGCGCGCCGCCGTAGGTGACGGTCAGCACGTCGGACCCGGTGGCGCCGGGGCTCTGCGGGGATTCCACCACCACCGGCAGGATGCCCACGCCGGCCTTGCCGGTCGACTCGGCGATCAGCTGCTCGGCCCAGTCGCCGAGGCCGTCGATGCCGGTGCCGTCGGAGACCAGCGCGACCTTGTCCCGGGCCAGCGTGGCAGCTGCGCCCAGTGCGGCACCCAGCGCCAGAGCCGGATTGTCCCGGTCCTCGGCGAGCGACGCGGCCAACGCGTCGGCCTGGTCGATCAGCTCCGACACCTCGACACCGGCCAGCGCCGACGGCACCAGCCCGAACGCGGTCAGCGCCGAGTACCGGCCGCCCACGTTCGGGTCGGCGAGCACGGTGAACGCGCCCATCTCGGTCGCGGTGGCCTCCAGCGGCGAGCCAGGGTCGGTGACGATGACGAAGTGCCGGCCGGCCTCCGCCTCGGTCATCCCGGCGTCCAGGAACGCCTGCCAGTACGCGCGCCGGTGGCTGTCGGTCTCCACCGTCGAGCCGGACTTGCTGGCCACCACCACGACGGTGCGCTCCAGCCGGTCACCGAGCGCCGCCCGGACCTGGCCGGGGTCGGTGGTGTCCAGCACGGTCAGCGGCCGGCCCAGCGTCCGGGTGATCACCTCGGGGGCGAGCGACGAGCCGCCCATGCCGGCGAGCACCACGTGGTCCAGGTCGGCCAGCTCCGCGGTCAGCTCGGCGAGCTGCACCAGCAGCTCCCGGCTGCGCCGGTGGGTGTCCACCCAGCCGAGCCGGACCTTCGCCTCGGCCTCGGCGTCCGGACCCCACAGGCTCGGGTCCTTGGCGGCCAGCTTGCCCGGGACGCGGCCTTGACCAGCGCGTCCCGGGTCGAGGCGGGCGCGGACTTGTCGACCGCGTCCGCGCCGTACACGGCGAGCCCGGCGGCAGCCTCCACCGGCCCCGCAAGAAGGTCGCTCATGCCGTCACTCCGCTTCGCTGCGTGCCGTCATGGGGCACCGTCGCACTGAGCTTGCCGATTCGCTCGCTACGCTCGCTCATGCGCCACCGGCCTTCTCGGCGCCCTTGGCGTTGTCCTTGGCCGCCTTGTTCGGAGCACCCTTGCCCTTCGCCGCCGCCTCCAGGGACTTGCGGACGCCGTCGAGCAGCTCCTGCCAGCTGGCCTCGAACTTCTCCACACCCTCGCGCTCCAGGGTGGCGATCACGTCGTCCATGTCCACCCCGACCGACTCCAGGTCCGCGAAGACCTTGCGAGCCGCGTCGTAGGCGCCGGTGATGGTGTCGGCGCGGGTCTCGCCATGATCGGCGTACGCGTCGATGACCGACTCCGGCATGGTGTTGACCGTGCCGGGGGCGATCAGCTCCTCGACGTAGATGACGTCGCGGTAGTCCGGGTTCTTCGTCGAGGTGGACGCCCACAGCGGCCGCTGCGGGTGCGCGCCGGCGGCGGCGAGCGCCTTCCAACGGTCGGAGGAGAACACCTCGCTGTAGCGCTCGTACGCCAGCTGGGCGTTGGCGACGGCGGCCTTGCCCCGCAGGGCCTTGGCCTGCTCGGACCCGATCTTCTCCAGCCGCTTGTCGACCTCGGCGTCGACGCGGGACACGAAGAACGACGCGACCGAGCCGATCTTCGACAGGTCGTGGCCGTTGGCCTTGGCCTGCTCAAGCCCGGCGAGGAACGCCTCCATCACCGCCGAGTAGCGGTCCAGGCCGAAGATCAGCGTCACGTTGACGCTGATCCCCTCGGCCAGCGTGTCGGTGATCGCCGACAGGCCCTCCTCGGTGGCCGGGATCTTGATGAAGAGGTTCGGGCGGTCGACCAGCCACCACAGGGCCTTGGCCTCGGCCACCGTCCGGTCGCTGTCGTGCGCCACCCGGGGGTCCACCTCGATGGAGACCCGACCGTCGACGCCCTCGCTGCCGTCGTACGACGGCCGCATCACGTCGCAGGCCCACCGCACGTCGTACGTGGTGAGCATGCGCACCGACTCCTCGACCTCCACCCCACGGGTGGCGAGGTCGCGCAGTTGCCAGTTGTACTCGTCGGCGTCGCTCAACGCCTTCGCGAAGATCGTCGGGTTGGTGGTGACACCGGCCACGTGCTTCTCACGGCGGAGCTGGTCCAGCCCACCGGAGCTCAAACGCACCCGGGAAAGATCATCGAGCCAGACCGCCACACCCGCGGCGGTGAGCTCATTCAGCTTGTCGGTCATGCCGTTCACGCTCCCTCAGTTTCCGGTCGTGAAACCGGTGATGTCGCCCACCCGGGTCAGTGAGGCGTGTGCCGCCGCCACGATCCGGTCGGGGGTGAACCCGAACTGCTCGAAGAGCACGGTGTGCGGAGCGCTCGCTCCGTAGTGCTCCAGGCTGACGCTCTCGCCGAGGTCGCCGACGACCCCGCGCCAGGACATCGCGATGCCCGCCTCCACGCTCACCCGTGCCTTTACCCCGCGTGGGAGCACCGACTCCCGGTACGCCTCGTCCTGCTCGTAGAACCACTCCTGGCAGGGCATCGAGACCACCCGGGTCGGGGTGCCGTCGGCCTCCAGCCGCTCCCGGGCGGTCAGGCAGAGCTGCACCTCGGAGCCGGTGCCGACGATGATCACCTGCGGCTTGCCGTTGGACGCCTCGGCCAGCACGTAGCCGCCCTTCGCCACACCGTCCGCGCCACCCAGGACGTCACGGTCCAGGGTCGGCAGCGGCTGGCGGCTCAGCGCCATGGCCGTCGGCCGGTCGGTGTGCTCCAGCGCCAGCCGCCACGCCCAGGCCGTCTCGTTGGCGTCGGCCGGCCGGACCACGTCCAGGCCCGGGATGGCACGCAGCGCGGTCAGGTGCTCCACCGGCTGGTGGGTCGGGCCGTCCTCGCCGAGACCGATCGAGTCGTGCGTCCAGACGTAGGTCACCGGCAGCTTCATCAGCGCGGCCAGCCGCACCGACGGGCGCATGTAGTCGCTGAACACCAGGAAGGTGCCGCCGTACGGGCGGGTGCCGCCGTGCAGGGCGATGCCGTTGAGGATCGCGCCCATGGCGTGCTCACGGATGCCGAAGTGCAGCGTGCGGCCGTACTCGTGACCGGGGAAGTCCTTCGTGGCGTGCGAGGCCGGGATGAACGACGGCTCGCCCTTCATGGTGGTGTTGTTGCTCTCGGCCAGGTCGGCCGAGCCGCCCCACAGCTCCGGCAGCACCGGCGCGAGCGCCTCCAGCACCTTGCCGGACGCCGCCCGGGTGGCCACACCCTTGGCGTCGGCGGGGAAGACCGGCAGCGCGTTGGTCCAGCCGTCCGGCAGCACCCGGCCGGCCATCCGCTCGTAGAGCGCGGTGCGCTCCGGGTTGGCCTTCTTCCAGGCGTCGAACGCGGTGGTCCACTCCTGCTGGGCGTCGGAGCCGCGGCTCATCACCGTGCGGGCGTGCCCGAGCACCTCCTCGTCGACCTCGAAGGTCTGCTCCGGGTCGAAGCCGAGGATCCGCTTGGTGGCCTTCACCTCGTCGGCGCCGAGCGCCGAACCGTGGATCTTGCCGGTGTTCTGCTTGTTGGGCGCGGGCCAGCCGATGATGGTGCGCAGCGCGATGAACGAGGGACGGCCGGTCTCCGCCTTGGCGGCCAGCAGCGCGCGGTGCAGCGCCCCGGCGTCCTCGTGGTAGTCACCCTGGTCGGCGTCGCCGCTGCGCCAGTCGACCGTCTGCACGTGCCAGCCGTACGCCTCGTAGCGGGCCGCCACGTCCTCGCTCTTGGCGATGCGGGTGTCGTCCTCGATCGAGATCTCGTTGTCGTCGTAGACCACCGTGAGGTTGCCCAGCTGCTGGTGCCCGGCGAGGGCGCTGGCCTCGTGGCTGATGCCCTCCTCGATGTCGCCGTCGGAGACGATGCACCAGATGTTGTGGTCGAAGACCGACGCGCCGGGCTCGGCCTCCGGGTCGAACAGGCCGCGCTCGCGGCGGGCCGCCATCGCCATGCCGACCGCGTTGCCCAGGCCCTGCCCGAGCGGGCCGGTGGTGGTCTCCACGCCCGGGGTGTGCCCGTGCTCGGGGTGACCCGGGGTGAGCGAACCCCACTGCCGCAGCGACTTCAGGTCGGACAGGCTCAGCGGGTAGCCGGACAGGAACAGCTGGATGTAGAGAGTCAGACTGGAGTGCCCGGCGGAGAGCACGAACCGGTCCCGACCGGGCCAGTTCGGGTCGGCCGGGTTGTGCCGCATGACCCGGTTGAAAAGGAGGTAGGCCGCGGGCGCCAGGCTCATCGCGGTGCCCGGGTGGCCGTTGCCGGATTTCTCCACGGCATCCATGGCCAGGACGCGGACGGTGTCGACAGCCCGGCGATCGAGGTCGGACCAGTTGAGTTCAGATTGCTCGGGTCGGTTGGCAGCCACGATGGTTGTGCTCCTCGGCAGATGGGCGGAACCCTCACTGGTGACCCTATCGAGCGGGCCTAAACGTCCGCCCACGGATCTGTGCATGGTGTGCGGTACGTGACGGCGCGCCGAGTCGTTCAACCCGGTGGTGTGACGGCCCGCACCGTTGTCGGGTCGACCGGGCAGGCAAAACGACAACGCGTAGTGTGTGGGTCGGTGTGCGGTCCCCGAGCGGGCCGGGCCGACCCGATCTCCCCGTGCCGATGCCGGAAGGTGGCAATCCGTGAGCATGATCACCGAGCGCCCCGCGAGCAACCCCGCCGGGCAGTCCCCGGCGCGGGCGGCCGAGGGTCCGGTGGCGCGGCGGGACGTACGCGCGATCGTTTCGGCGTACGTGGCGCTCACCAAGCCGCGCATCGTCGAGCTGCTGCTGGTCACCACCGTGCCGGCGATGATGCTCGCCGACGGTGGTCTGCCGCCGCTGTGGCTGATGGCCGTGGTGCTGATCGGCGGCTCGCTCGCCGCGGGCGCGGCCAGCGTGCTCAACTGCTACATCGACCGGGACATCGACCAGTTGATGCGGCGTACCAAGCGTCGGCCGCTGCCGGCGCACACGGTGTCGCCGCGCAGCGCCCTGGTCTTCGGTCTGGTGCTGGCGGCGATCTCGATCGTCCTGATGGCGGCGTTCACCAACCTGCTCGCCGCCGGGTTGACGCTCGCCGCGATCCTCTACTACGACGTCGTCTACACCCTGTGGCTCAAGCGCTCCACCCCGACGAACACGTTCTGGGGTGGCGCCTGCGGGGCCGCTCCGGTGCTCATCGGCTGGGCGGCGGTGACCGGCACGCTGGCGCCGGCCGCGTGGGGGCTGTTCGCGGTCGTCTTCTTCTGGCAGATGCCGCACTTCTACCCGCTCGCCATGAAGTACAAGGACGACTACGCGCGGGCCGGGATCCCGATGCTGCCGGTGGTGGCCTCCACCCGCCGGGTGAACGCCGAGATCCTGATCTTCGCCTGGCTCACCGTGCTGACCTCCCTGGCGGTCTGGCCGCTGGGGCTCAGCGCGATCTACGGCGTGCCGACCCTGGTCGTGGGCGCGGTCTTCCTGGTCGAGGCGCACCGGCTCTGCCGCCGCGCGACGCGTGCCGAGGCCGTCAAGCCGATGCGGCTGTTCCACTGGTCGACGACGTACCTGACGATCGTCTTCGTGGCCGTCGCGCTCGACGCGCTGATCTGATTCCGGCCCGGTCCCTCGGTCGACGGCCGCGCCGCCGGTGGTGACGACTCGTCGACTAAGCATCATCATGGATGACTTGTCCGGGTTTAACGTCACATCAGAGTAACTTTCGGCATGAGCCGGATCGGCTCAACCTGCGGCGGTTGGGCACCGGTTTGCCGGTACACTGTGGACCCATAAGTCCGGAAAAAACCGGACAGGAAATCTGTGTTCTCCCTTAAACCTGTTGGTAATTGGCATCACAAAAGCTTCATGGTTCTCGCACGGCCGAGTGGAACTCTGCTTAGGCTTCGCGTCATGGCAGATGGTTCCGATACGACGCTGACGGCCGAGCAGACCGGCGGCGAGCAGGCCCCGCAGGGTCTGGTCGCCGGCCTCAAGGCGTTCGCCGCCGGACACGGTGGAGCTAAGGCGGTCATCGAGTACGTCGGCAAGCGTGGCGCGCGGATCGTCCTCGTGGGTTCCGACGGTGAGTGGGGCGACCACTTCGCCGACGACACCGTCACCGCCCGGGAGGCGTGCGCCAAGGCGGGAGTCACCGTCGAGAACGCCTGGGAGCGTGAACTGATGGACCAGATGCGTCCGAGCAACGACCTCTGGCGGTCGATGGCCCGGCGCACGATGGCCCGTTGAGATAGACAGCTGAATTGACCGACCGCCACAAGTCGACCCGGGGGAAACCCCGGGTCGCTCTCGTCACCTGCACCAAGCTGGCCGACCTCGACCCGGACGACCGGCTGGTCCTCGCGCCGCTCGCCGCCCGGGGCGCCACCGTCGAGGCGCCCGTCTGGGACGACCCCGACGTCGACTGGTCCTCCTACGACCTGGTCGTGCTCCGCTCACCATGGGACTACGCGCTGCGCCGCGACGAGTTCGTCGCCTGGGCCGCGTCCGTTCCGGCGCTGGTCAACCCGGCCGACGTGGTGCGCTGGAACACCGACAAGCGCTACCTCGCCGAGCTGAACGCGGCGGGCGTGCCCACCGTGCCGACCTCCTGGGTCGGGCCGGGGGAGAGCTGGCAGCCGCCCGCCGACACCGGCGAGTACGTCATCAAGCCGGCGGTCAGCGCCGGCAGCCAGGACACCGGCCGGTACGACCTGGCCGACCCGGAGCACCGTGACCTGGCCGTGGCACACGTACGCCGGCTGTCCACCGCCGGGCGGACGACCATGGTCCAGCCGTACCTGAGTGCCGTCGACACCGAGGGCGAGACGGCACTGCTTTTCCTGGCCGGCCCGGACGGGCTCGCGTTCAGCCACGCCATCCGCAAGGGTCCGATGCTGACCGGGCCGAACCTCGGACCGGACGGGCTCTACAAGGCCGAGGAGATCAGTGCCCGTACGGCACGACCGGACCAGCTGGCGGTCGCCGAACGGACCCTCGCCACCGTGCCCGGCGGGACGCGGCAGCTGCTCTACGCCCGGGTCGACCTGATCCCCGGCCCGGACGGCGACCCCATCCTGGTCGAGCTGGAGCTGACCGAGCCGTCGCTGTTCATCGGGTACGCCGACGGCGCCCCCGACCGCCTCGCCACCGCGATCACCACTCACCTGGCCCGCCGCGCCTGACGGCGGCCGTCAGCGCGCTCGACGGCGGCCGTCGCGGCCACCGTCGGGACCAAGATCCGCGCAACTTCACTGACGTTGGTGCCTCGGCGCGCCAGGACCCAGCATTTTCCCTGAAGTTGCGCGGATCTTGCGGCCGTGACACCCGCATTCCGGACAGCGGACAGCGGGGTGACGCGTGGGGCCGGTGGGAGCGTCCACGCCGGCAAGATCGTGCAACATCCGGGTGTAGTGGTATCCCGCGCGCCCGACCCCCCTCCATCCAGGATCGAGCACGATCTGGGCGCGG
>NZ_JAEVHM010000099.1 GCF_016802865.1 Micromonospora parastrephiae
CGGCAGGCCGGTGGAGTCGGTGACCCAGCAGCGCGGCCCCCGGCTGTCCCGCCTCGGCGCGGCGACGCTGCGCCTCGGCCAGCGGGGTGCCGGTGGGCACCGGCCAGACCGGTCGGGCCAGCCGGGACAGGTCGATCAGCGGGAACCGGCGGCTGACCCGGGCGGCGCGGATGGCCTGCCCGGCGCCCCGCCACAGGGTGAGGGCGACCAGCAGCATCAGCGGCAGCGCCAACGGCGCGAGGTAGTCGGCGAGGGTGAGCAGCAGGACCAGGGCGGCGGTGCCGACGGCGACCACCCGGCCCGCCCAGCCGGCGACCTCGGTGCCCCGGTGCCGGTCGCGGGTCAGCCCCCACACCAGGGCGCGCAGCGCCCGGCCACCGTCCAGCGGCAGTCCGGGCAGGATGTTGAACACCGCGACGATGACGTTGCTCACGGCGAGTTGCAGGGCGAGCTGGTGGGCCACGGTCCGTTCGGGCAGCGCGATCGTGGCGGCGACCGCGAGGACGCCGAGCACCGCGGAGACCGCCGGGCCGGCCAGCGACACCAGCAGGTCGACCCGGGGGGACGGGGCGTCGCGGTCCATCTCGGTGTAGCCGCCGAGCAACTCCAGGGTGATGCCGCGCACACCGATGCCGTAGCGCCGGGCGGTGAGCGCGTGGCCCAGCTCGTGCAGCAGCACCGAGCCGAGCAGCGACACCACGAACCCGAAGCCGATCAGATAGCCGGCGAGCTGCGGCAGGTCCAGTTGGCGGCGGGCGAACTCGGCGTACAGCACGGCGATCAGCGCCGCGAGCAGGACCATCGAGCCGTTGAGGTGCAGCGGCACCCCGAACACCCGGCCCACGTTCAGGCCGGGACGCCGGTCGGGTCGGCGCGGCGGCCGGGATGTCTGCTCCATCGGCACGATGCTACGGACCGGCGGTGCCCGGGGCGGGCGGCGGTCGGTGTCACACCGGTGCCCTAACCTTTGCCGACATGACGGCGGAACCGGTCACCACCACCCAGTCCCCCCTACCGGCGCAGGCCCCGCCGACGGTGCGGGCGTCGCTGTCCCCGTCGCGGGCGGCGGACTTCAAGACCTGCCCCCTGCTCTACCGGTTCCGCAGCATCGACCGGCTGCCCGAGCGCACCACCATCGAGCAGGCCCGGGGCACACTGGTGCACGCGGTGTTGGAGCGCCTGTTTGACCTCCCGGCCGCCAGTCGCACGCCGGCGGCGCCGGTGACCTGGTGGCTCCCCAGTGGGACCGGCTCGTCACCGAACAGCCGGACCTGGCCGCGATCTTCGAAGGCGCGGAGCCGGCCGGGCCGGTGGAGTTCCTGCGCTCGGCGGCCGGGCTGCTGGAGGGCTACTTCGCGGTGGAGGACCCGACCCGTCTGGAGCCGGCCGAGCGGGAGAGTCTGATCTCGGCGGTGGTCGACGAGGAGCTGCTGATCCGGGGTTACCTCGACCGGCTCGACGTGGCCCCGGACGGCGCTCTGCGGGTGGTCGACTACAAGACCGGTGGCGCTCCGCGGGAGGCGTTCGAGGCTCGGGCGCTGTTCCAGTTGAAGTTCTACGCGCTGGTGTTGTGGCGCACCCGGGGCGTGGTGCCCCGGGTGCTGCGGCTGCTCTACCTGCGCGACGCCGAGGTGTTGGACTACACGCCGGACGCCGACGAGCTGGTCCGCTTCGAGCGCACGGTCGTGGCGCTGTGGCGGGCGATCGAGCAGGCCACCGCCCGACAGGATTTCCGGCCCCGGCCGAGCCGGCTCTGCGACTGGTGCAGCCACCAGGCGCTGTGCCCGACCTTCGGCGGCACCCCGCCGCCGTTCCCGGTCGCGTTGGCGGGCGCCGACCCGCTGCGCGACGCCCGGTCCGCTCCGGTGACGCCCGGCGCCGACGAGTGACCCGCCCGTCGCGCGTCGTCGATCAGACGGCGTGCGGCGTGCGCTGAGCCCGCTTCCGTCGCTTTCCGTGCGTGCGGCCGGCGACACCCGACCGAATCGGTGCCGCGCCGATCGGGACACAGCACCGTCTCCGTCTCTACGGTGGTCCACGACGCACCGGCCGGTACGCGAAGATGACCGGTGCGGCAGCACGACGCCGGCGGGGACGGGAGACGAGATGACCGAACGGGCGGCCTCGGCGCGGCCGGTGCGGATCCTGCTCGCCGACGACCAACCCCTGCTGCGCACCGGCTTCCGGATGGTGCTCGGCACCGAGGCGGACCTGGACGTGGTGGCGGAGGCCGGCGACGGCGTGGAGGCGGTGGAGCTGTCCCGCCGGCTGCTGCCCGACGTCGTCCTGATGGACATCCGCATGCCCCGGATGGACGGGGTGGCCGCGACCCGGGCGATCGTCGACGCCCGGCTGCCGGTGCGGGTGCTGGTGCTGACCACGTTCGATCTGGACGAGTACGTGGTGGGCGCGTTACGGGCCGGGGCCAGCGGGTTCCTGGCCAAGGACGTGCCGGCCGAGGAGCTCGTCGCGGCGATCCGGACGGTCGCCGGCGGGGACGCGGTGGTGACGCCGCGGATCCTGCGGCGTCTGCTGGACCGCTTCGCCGAACTGCTGCCCGACCCGGCGCAGACGCCGTCGGCGGCGCTCGACGCGCTCACCGACCGGGAACGCGAGGTGCTGGTGCAGGTGGCGCGCGGGCTGTCCAACGCCGAGATCGCCGCGGTGTTGTCGGTGAGCGAGACCACCATCAAGACCCACGTCGGGCATCTGCTGACCAAGCTGCGGCTGCGCGACCGGGTGCAGGCGGTGGTGCTGGCGTACGAGTCGGGGCTGGTCCGCCCTCGGGCGTAGCCGCGACGGGCCGGAATACCCCACCCGGCGTACCGGAAGATCCCTCCGTGGGGGGACGGCCGCCGTTGCCCCCGTCACCTACCGTGACCGGTGACGGCCCGGCGCGGTTGACCCTCCTGTGACGTGAGGGGGAAGGGTCGGCAGCGGGCTCGTTCGCCCGCCGGGTCAGGGGCAACCCTGATCCGACATGGGGGTGCACCCGCAGCGGGAAATCCGCGCGGCGTCCCCCCACGGGCGGACGGGACGGGCGTGTGCGGCACCGATGATTGAACAGTCACGCCGGACCATCGGGGGGCGGCGTGCATTTTCGGACAGACGGAAGAGGTAGATGACGTGACCGCGACGGTAGGCCAGCAGGCGCAGGCCGCGGCCCGGGCGAACGACGTGTGGAAGGTGTACGGCAGCGGCGAGGCTCAGGTCATCGCGCTGCGGGGGGTCAGCGCCGAGTTCGAACGAGGCCGCTTCACCGCGATCATGGGCCCGTCGGGTTCCGGCAAGTCGACGCTGATGCACTGCCTGGCCGGCCTGGACTCGGTGACCCGGGGGACGGTGGCGATCGGTGAGACGACGGTCACCGGGCTGGGCGACGGCGGGTTGACGAAGCTGCGCCGCGACAAGGTCGGGTTCATCTTCCAGCAGTTCAACCTGCTGCCCACGCTCACCGCCAAGGAGAACATCCTGCTGCCGTTGTCGATCGCCGGGCGCAAGCCGGACCCGGCCTGGTACGACACGGTGATCGACACGGTGGGCCTGCGGGACCGGTTGGACCACCGGCCGGCGCAGCTCTCCGGTGGGCAGCAGCAGCGGGTGGCGTGCGCGCGGGCGCTGGTCTCCCGCCCCGAGGTGATCTTCGCCGACGAGCCGACCGGCAACCTGGACTCGCGCTCCGGCGCGGAGGTGCTCGGCTTCCTGCGTAACTCGGTACGCGAGCACGGCCAGACCATCGTGATGGTCACCCACGACCCGACCGCCGCCGCGTACGCCGACCGGGTGGTCTTCCTCGCCGACGGGCAGATCGTGTCGGAGCTGATCGAGCCGACGGCCGACACGGTGCTGGACACCATGAAGAAGCTGGACACTCCGGCCGAGGTGGGCAGCTGATGTTCCGGGCGACACTGAAGAGTTTGCTGGCCCGCAAGGTCCGGCTGATCCTGTCCGGGTTGGCGGTGGTGCTCGGGGTCATGTTCGTCTCCGGCGCGTTCGTGCTCACCGACACGCTGGGTCGTTCCTTCGACTCGGTCTTCGCCGACGGCTTCTCCGAGATCGACGTGAACGTCGCGGCGAAGCCGAAGGTGGAGCTCAGCGAGATGGAGGGCGAGCAGACCGCCGCCCCGCTGCCGGCCGCCGTGGTGGACCGGGTCAGGCAGGTGCCGGGGGTGGCCTCGGCGACGGGCGTCGTCAACGCCGACGGCGCCCGGGTGATCGGCAGCAACGGCAAGGTCGTCACGTCGTTCGGTCCGCCGCAGCTGGGCGAGAACTGGACCGGGGAGAGCGACCTGCTGAAGCTGCGCGAGGGGCGCGCTCCGCAGGCCGACGACGAGATCGTCATCAACAAGGGGCTGGCTACGGCCGCGAAGGTGCAGGTCGGCCAGAAGGTCGGCGTGCTCACCGCGTTCGAGTCGAAGAAGCGGGACTTCACGCTGGTCGGCGTCTTCGGTTACAGCGGTGACCGGGACTCGATCGGTGGGGTCAACGAGGTCTACTTCACCACGCCGGTGGCGCAACGGCTGATGCTGGGCGCGCCGGACGCGTTCAGCAGCATCACCGTCCAGGCCGCCGACGGGGTCTCCGACGAGAAGCTGCGCGACGACGTGGGCCGCACCCTCGGCGCGGACTACGAGGTGAAGACGGGCGAGCAGGTGGCCGCGGACGCCTCGGCCAGCCTGAAGGAGGGCCTGTCCTTCTTCAACAAGATCCTGCTCGGCTTCGCCGCGGTGGCGCTGCTGGTGGGCACCTTCCTGATCCTCAACACCTTCTCCATCATCGTGGCGCAGCGCACCCGGGAGTTGGCGCTGATGCGCGCCATCGGGGCGAGTGGCCGCCAGATCATCGGTTCGGTGGTGTTGGAGGCCATCGCGGTCGGCCTGATCGCGTCGGTGCTCGGCCTGGCCGCCGGCATCGGGGTGGGCGCACTGCTGGCGTTCCTGTTCGGCAAGCTTGCCGGTGGGCTCACCCTCGCCGGGATCGGTGTGCCGGCGGCGGCGGTGATCGGCTCGTTCGCCGTCGGTCTGGTGATCACGGTGGTGGCGGCGCTGCTGCCGGCGCTGCGGGCGTCCCGGATCCCGCCGATCGCGGCGATGCAGGACGTGGCCACCCCGGACCGCCCGTTGACGAAGGTCACGATCGCCGGGTCGCTGGTCACCGGCATCGGCGCGGTGCTGCTCTTCCTCGGGCTCAGCGGCAACGCCGGCGGCCAGACCCTGGCCACCATCCTCGGCGGGGTGCTGTTCGCCTTCATCGGCGTGGCGCTGCTGACTCCGCTGATCAGCCGGCCGGTGGTGAGCCTGCTCGGCGTGATCTTCTCCTGGTCGGTGCCGGGCAAGCTGGGCCGGCTCAACTCCGGACGCAACCCGCGCCGCACCGCGATCACCGCCGCCGCGCTGATGGTCGGCATCGCGCTGGTCACCGGCGTCACGGTGATCCTCGACTCGGCCAAGGGCAGCATCAGCGCGCTCGCCCAGGACACCATCAAGGCCGAGCTGGTGATCTCCGGGCAGCAGGGCGGCCCGCGTCCGCCGAGCTTCGACCCTGGTGTGCTGGACCAGGCGAAGGCGCTGCCCGGCGTGCGGCTGGTCGACGGCGAGTACGGCGACATGGCGAAGCTCGACGGCAAGAGCACCTGGGTCGCGGCGAGCAGTGACATCGCGTCGCTACGGCAGATCTTCGGGGCGAAGGCCACCGCCGGTGACATCGACCGGCTCGGGCCGACCCAGATGCTGGCCAGCTCGGACGAGGCCACCGCCCGTGGCTGGTCGGTGGGTTCGACGGTCAAGGTGCAGCCGACCCGGGGTGAGGTGCGGACGTACACGATCAGCGGCATCTACGAGTCGTCCCAGCTGACCAACCCGGTGACGTTGCCCGTGCAGGCCGCGAAGGACTTCACCATCCCGCAGCCCATCCAGGGCTTCATCCAGCTCGCCCCCGGTGCCCGGGTCGCCGACGTGCAGCCCCAGGTGGAGACGCTGCTGGCGGACAGCCCGGAGGTGTCGGTGGCCGACCGGGACGCGTTCATCAAGCAGCAGACCGGTCAGCTCGACGGGCTGCTCACGATGATCCAGATCCTGCTCGCGCTGGCCATCGTGATCGCCGTGCTCGGCATCATCAACACCCTGGCGCTGTCGGTGCTGGAGCGGACCCGCGAGTTGGGTCTGCTGCGGGCGATCGGCCTGCGCCGTGGCCAGACCATGGGCATGATCACCGTGGAGGCGGTGGTGATCTCGGTGTTCGGCGCGCTGCTCGGCGTGGCGGTCGGCACCGGCCTCGGCGCCGCCGTGGTCGAGGCGCTCAAGGACGAGGGCATCACCGACCTGATCCTGCCGTGGGGGCAGATGGGTGTCTTCCTCGGCCTCGCCGCCATCATCGGCGTGGTGGCCGCGGTGCTCCCGGCCGTGCGGGCGGCCCGGATCAACGTCCTGGGCGCCATCGCCCACGACTGAGCAGGCAGGAAAAGGGCCCCTGCTGACGCGCACGCGTCAGCAGGGGCCCTTTCGTCTCAGGCTGCGGCCCGGTCGGCCAGCAGGGTCTCGAGCAGCTCCAGGTCGGCGTCGGTCAGGCTCTCCAGCTGGTGTACGCCGACCGTGCTCGGAAGCGCGACCTCCGCCGGTACGGCCAGCACCACCGCGCCGGAGGCGAGCGCGCTGGCCACCCCGGTCGGCGAGTCCTCGATCGCGACGCAGCGCTCGATCGGCACGCCCAGCAGCCGGGCGGCGGTCAGGTAGGGCTCGGGGTGCGGCTTGACCGCCACCACCTCGTCGCCGGCGACCACCGTGTCGAAGTTGTCCCGACCCAGGGTGTCCAGGGCGATCTCGACCAGCGCCCGAGGGCTGGAGGTGACCAGCGCGGTGGGGATTCCCGCCGCGCGGACCGCGCGCAGCAGGGCGAACGCCCCCGGCCGCCACCGCAGACCGGTGCGGAACAGCTCCAGGATCCGGGCGTTGATCCATGCCGCGCTGAACTCCGGATCCCGTTCGGGCTGCCGCAGGTCGTCGTGCAGGATGCGCATGGACTCGGCCATGGCGGTGCCGATGATCGACCGGCGGGCGTCGGCGGAGAGCTCCCCGCCGTACTCCCGGGCGAGTTCCTGCAACGCGACGTCCCACAGCTTCTCGCTGTCGACCAGCGTGCCGTCCATGTCGAAGAGCACGGCGGCGGGGTGATGGCTGCTCAGCGGATCCTCCAGGGTCGTGGCGACACCGGCGATCCTGCCAGCACCATCCGCGGCCGGTGGCGGCAACGGGCGCCGGGGTGACCCGGGCAACCCGCTCAGCCCAGGTCGCACTCCTTGAGGGAACGCTCGTAGCCGCGGAAGAACATGTCGGTGCGCTGCTCGGCGGTGCCGTGCGCCCCTTCGGCGAACCACGGCTGGTCCGGGTCGTCGCCGACCGCCGCCACCCCCTCCCGGAACTCGTCCAGGTCGCCCTCCGCGAGCCTCAGGGCGCCGGAGCGCACCGAGTCGCCGAGGTACGCCCCGGCCATGCAGTCGGCCTGCAACTCCTGCTGGATGGTGAAGCTGTAGTTGATGCCGAGGCGCACCTGGATGCCGTGGGCGTACTCGTGGCCGAGCAGGTAGAACACGAACGCGTCACCGACCTGGCGGAACGCCCCCACCGACCAGGCGACGTCGTACGCGATGAAGTCGCCCCGCGAGCAGTAGACCGCGTTGTTGCGCGGAAGCGGCTGCCCGCCGCAGGACACCTCGCCGGCCCGCTGGTACGGGGTGATCCGCCGGACGGGTTGGAAGCGCTGCCCGGACGCCTTGAACTGGGCCGCCCAGTACCGTTCGGCGATGTCCTGCGCGTCGGCGACGTCCTGCTCGAACTCGGCCACGCTGGTGGTGCTGTCGGCACGCGTGGTGCCCGGTGAGGCGGCCGGCCGGCTCGCCCCCGGTCGTTCACCCTCCGGCTCGGCCAGCCCGCCGCCGGCGCAGGCGAGCGACACCAGCGCCGCGACCAGCAGGCCCGCCAGCGGACCCCGGGCGTCGCGTCCTGACCGTGCCCCCACTGTGCCTCCCCAGACATCGGTGCTCACGCCAGGCAGTACCCCGACGGTACGACCGTCACGCCCATCACCGGATGCACGCGCAGCGGGGCCGGACGGTTCACGGGCGGCTTCACGCCGCTGCCGCTGGCGGCCACAATGGCCCGGGCGGGTGTGGCCGCCCGCCGAGGAGGGTCGCGATGCACGAGCTGGGCAGTCGCCTCCGACGTCAGCCGGCGCCGGCGCACGTCGTGTGGCGGTCGCTGCGCGACCCGTACGAGGCCGGCAGCCGGCCCTGGCTGGAGTTGCGCGACGACGAGGTGCCGCCCCGGGTGGTGGCGGGTTACGCGCCGGTGCTGCTGGTGTGGTCGTCGCTGTGGCCGCACCGGCCACTGGACCGGATCCGCTTCGACCTGACCTCCGGGCCGCCCGGCCAGGACTGCGCCCTGCGCTGGACGCTCACCACCGACGGGGACCTGCCGAGCGAGAGCACCCTCGGCTACCTGCGACACCGACTCAACTATCTGGTCAACAACCGCCTCCGCCTGTCCTACGGCCAGTGAACCCTCGGTGATCAAGAGGTTGGCGTCATTCCGTACGACGTGTCGTGACGGGAACCTCTTGATCAACAGCTGGCCGACGAGCTTCGGGAAGGGTCAGGGGCTGGCGGCCAGGAAGACGAAGGCGGCCAGCAACACCAGGTGCACGCCGCCCTGCAACACGTTGGCCCGGCCGGGCACGACGGTCAGCACGCCGGTCACCGCGGTGAGCGCGAGCAGCGCGAGCTGGGTGCCGCCGAGGCCGAGCAGCAACGGGCCGTCCAGCCAGATCGAGGCGATGGCGATGGCCGGGATGGTCAGGCCGATGCTGGCCATCGCGGAGCCGAGCGCGAGATTGAGGCTGATCTGCACCCGGTCGCGGCGGGCGGCGCGGGCGGCGGCCAGGGTCTCCGGCAGCAGCACCAGCAGGGCGATGATCACGCCGACGAACGCGTGCGGCAGGTTCGCCGCCGCCACCCCGGCCTCGATGGTCGGGGAGACGGTCTTGGCGTCGCCGACCACCGCGACCAGTGCCACCAGCAGCAGGCCCAGGCTGACCAGGGCGGCGCGGGTCGTCGGCGGCTCGGCGTGTTCCTCCGCGTCGATGACCTGGCCACGACTGTCGACCGGAAGGAAGTAGTCGCGATGCCGGCCGGTCTGCACCAGCACGAACAGCCCGTACAGGGCCAGCGAGGCGACGGCGGCGAAGGCGAGCTGGGCCGGGCTGAACTCCGGGCCGGGCCGGGCCGTGGTGAAGGTCGGAATGACGAGGCTCAGCGTGGCCAGGGTGATCACGGTGGCCAGCGCCCCGCCGGTGCCCTCGGGGTTGAACACCGCGACGCGCCGGCGCAGCGCCCCGAGCAGCAGGGACAGACCGAGGATCCCATTTCAGGTGATCATGACGGCGGCGAAGACGGTGTCGCGGGCGAGCGACTGGGTCTTCTCCGGCCCACTGATCATCAGCGTGACGATCAGGGCGACTTCGATGACGGTGACCGCAACCGCCAGCACCAGTGAGCCGTACGGCTCCCCCACCCGGTGGGCGACGACCTCGGCGTGGTGCACGGCCGCGAGCACCGCTCCGCCCAGCAGCGCCGCGACCACCACGACGACGGGACCGGGAAGTTCTCGTCCCCAGGTGACGAGCAGCATCAGTACCGCGAGCACAGGTACGGCAACGGTCCAGTCGGTCAGGCGGGATCGAAGCGAGGCTGGCATGGCGTCAAGAGTGCCAGGTCACGTGATCATGCGCCCAGCATCGACGCAGCGCGCGCGGACGGCCGAGGAGGCCGCGCCGCACGCCTAGGGGCCGGTTTCGCGCCGCAGCTTCGCGAACTCGGCGGTCAACGCCGGCAGCGGGAAATGCGCGTTGAGGCCACTGGGATTGGGCAGCACCCATACCCGGGCCGGGCCCAGCCGGTCCGGCTGCGGACCCAGCCCAGCCGTCGGCCGGGCGAAGGCGATCCGGTACGCGGTCACCCCGAGGATCGCCACCCAGCCCGGCCGGTACCGCTCCGCCTTCACCGCCAACCCGGTGACCCCGGCCACCAGCTCCGCCGAGGTCAGCTCGGCGGCGCGGGCGGTGGCCCGATTGCTGAGGCTGGTGATGCCCAGGCCCTGCCGCAGCAGCTCGTCCCCCTCCCACGAGTGCAGCTCACGGTCGGTGAAGCCGGCACCGTGCAGGGCCGGCCAGAAGCGGCTGCCCCGGCGGGCGAAGGGCTCCCCCACCGCGGCGGAGTAGAGACCGGGGTTGAAGCCACAGAACAGCACACGCAGGCCGGGCCCGATCACGTCCGGCAGGCCCCGGCCGACGGCCGCCGCGACCTCCTGGCGGGTCGGCCGCCGCGCCGGCCCCGCACGCTCCGCCTCCACCCCACCGATCCTGCCGTACGACCGGACGCCGGACCCGGCGTGCGCCGCCGATGACGACTTGAAATCCTCAACGGATGCAGCCAACCGACCACCTTGCCGCCAGCCGTTACGCGCGGATGCGCTGGAACACTCCCCTGTCCGAGGAGCACGCGGCGTTGCTGCTGCGGCGACTCGACGTACGCCCCGGCGCGCGGGTGCTCGACCTCGGCTGCGGCTGGGGTGAGCTGCTGCTCAGGGCGGTCGCCGCCGGTGGCGTGTCCGGCCCGCTCGCCACCAGGGGCGTCGGCGTCGACACCGACGACGCGGCACTGGCCCGGGGACGGCGGCTGGCCACCGGCCGGTCCCTGAACCGGCACGTCGCGTTCGTGATGGGCGAGGCGGCGGCCTGGCAGGAGCCCGCCGACCGGGTCCTGTGCATCGGCTCGGCGCACGCCTTCGGTGGCACCGGCGCCGCTCTCGACGCGCTCGCCACCGTGGTCCGGCCCGGAGGCCGGCTGCTGTTCGGCGACGCCTACTGGGAACGCCCACCGACCCCGCAGGCCGAGCAGATCTTCGGAACCGAGGTCACGGCTCTCGCGGGTCTCGTCGAGGCCGCCCGCGAGCGCGGCTGGCGGGTGCTGCACCTGAGCACCGCCGACCAGCGTGAATGGGACGACTTCGAGTCCACCTGGCTCGCTGGGCGACAGGAGTGGCTGCTCACGTACCCCGAAGACCCCCGCGCGGCCGAGGTCCGCGCGGAGCTCGACGACCGGCTGCGCCAGTACGTCGACACCTACCGTGGGCTTCTCGGCCTGGCCTACCTCGTCCTCGGTCGCTGACTCGCGCAGCGGTGACGTCACCGCTCGGGAGCCTTCGACACCGGCGCGGCACGCTCCCGTGGCTTGCCCGGGAACCCGCCTCCCGAGGCGCCCCGGCCGCCCGGTTCCAGCCTGTGGAAGCGAACGATCGTGGGCTTGACGGGGCGTAGACATCGGAGGTTTACTGCGTCAACGATGCCAGTCGATGTATTTCGGCCGTCCACACTGGTCGGTCCGGATCGTCGGCGGGCCCACCGCACCAACCGACAGCACCACACCGTCCCGCACCACCTCAGCCGAGCATCGGCGGCCCGGCTTCCGCACCACCGCCACCCTGGCCCCTGGCGTGCCCGCGTGCACGCCCCGGGGGTCGACGCTCAGCAGAGGAGCACGAGCATGCGTTCCCGTTCCCGCGTGTTGGCATTCATCACCGGCCTGGCCGTGTTGTTGACCAGCCTGGTCGCCCTGCCGACCCCGGCCTCGGCGGCACCGCTGACCAAGGTCCTGGTGTTCAGCAAGACCGCTGGCTTCCGGCACTCGTCCATCCCGAACGGCATCGCCGCGATCCAGCAGCTCGGCGCCGCCAACGGCTTCACCGTGACCTCGACCGAGGACGCCGCCCAGTTCACCACCTCCAACCTGGCCCAGTACCAGGCGGTGGTCTTCCTGTCGACGACCGGCGACGTTCTCAACGCCAGTCAGCAGACGGCCTTCGAGTCGTACGTCGCCGCCGGCGGCGGGTACGTCGGCGTGCACGCCGCCGCCGACACCGAGTACAGCTGGCCGTGGTACGGCGGGCTGGTCGGCGCGTGGTTCGACTCGCACCCGGCGATCCAGTCCGCCACCGTGCGGATCGAGGACCGGACGAACCCGTCCACCGCCCACCTGAGCGACACCTGGGTCCGCACCGACGAGTGGTACAACTACCGCACCAACCCCCGGTCGAGCGTGCGGGTCCTCGCCAGCCTCGACGAGTCGTCGTACAGCGGCGGCAACATGGGCGGCGACCACCCGATCACCTGGTGCAAGGCGTACGGCGGCGGGCGGGCCTGGTACACGGGCCTCGGGCACACCGAGGCGTCGTACACCGACCCGAACTTCACCCAGATGCTGCTCGGCGGCCTCCGCGTCGCCGCGGGCGCCGTCACGGCCGACTGCTCGCCGCGCACGACCACCCCGCCGCCCAGCGGCTCCAGCCTGCGGGCCCGCGCCAACAACCAGTACGTCAGCGCGCCCAACGCCACCACCGCGCTGATCGCCAACAAGGCCAGCGTCGGCACCACCGAGCGGTTCGACCTGGTCGACCTGGCCAACGGCAACGTGGCGCTGCGCGCCAAGGGCAACGGGCAGTTCGTCGCCGCCGAGAACGCCGGGGCCGCCGCGCTGATCGCCAACCGGGCCACCGCCGGCGCCTGGGAGACCTTCCAGCTCGTCCGCAACTCCGACGGCACGGTGAGCCTGCGGGCCACGGTGAACAACCGCTACGTCGCCGCCGACAACGCGGGCGCCTCCCCGCTGATCGCCAACCGGACCTCCATCGGTCAGTGGGAGAAGTTCGACCTCGTCACCGGCTGACCCCGCTCCGGCCCGCTTCTCACCACCCCCACCTGGCCGTGGTGCGCCCCCGCGCGCCCGTCCCCCGGTCGTCGAGAAAGGACGATCATGCCCTCGTACCCCCGGCGCTGGCCCCGGGCTCTCCTCGCGGCGGTCACCACCGTCGCGAGCGTGACCCTGGCTGTGGCCGCACCGTCCACCGCGCAGGCGGCGGTCATCCCCGCCTCGGACTACCAGCAGGTCAAGCTCGCCACCGGCTCGGCCGAGCTGGGTGAGGCCATGTCCCTGGCCGTCCTGCCCAACCGCTCGGTGCTCCACACCGCCCGCAACGGCGTCCTGCGGGTGACCGACGTGGCCGGCAACACCAAGGTCTCCGGCACCCTGTCGGTCTACACCCACGACGAGGAGGGGTTGCAGGGCGTCGCCGTCGACCCCAACTTCGCCACCAACCGGTGGATCTACCTGTACTACTCGCCCACGTTGAGCACCCCGTCCGGGGACGCCCCGACCACCGGCGCGCAGTCCGACTGGGACCGGTGGAAGGGGCACCTGCGGCTGTCCCGGTTCACCCTCAACAGCGACGACACGCTGAACATGGGCAGCGAGAAGATCGTGCTCCAGGTCGCCAACGACCGTGGGCAGTGCTGCCACGTCGGCGGTGACCTGGACTTCGACGCCGCCGGCAACCTGTACCTGACCACCGGCGACGACACCAACCCGTTCGAGTCGTCCGGCTACGCGCCGCTGGACGAGCGGACCGACCGCAACCCCCAGTTCGACGCCCAGCGCTCGGCGGGCAACACCAACGACCTGCGGGGCAAGGTGCTGCGAATCAAGCCGCAGGCGGACGGCACGTACACGATCCCGGCCGGCAACCTGTTCGCCCCGGGCACGTCCGGCACCCGGCCGGAGATCTACGCGATGGGTCTGCGCAACCCGTTCCGGATGAGCGTCGACAAGGCGACCGGCGTCGTCTACCTCGGCGACTACGGCCCGGACGCGGGGAGCACGAACTCCAGCCGTGGCCCCCAGGGTCAGGTCGAGTTCAACCGCATCACGGCGCCCGGCAACTACGGCTGGCCGTACTGCACGGGCAGCAACACGAGCACGGAAACATACAATGAATACACCTTCCCGTCCGGGCCGTCGCAGTCCAAGTACAACTGCGCGGGCGGGCCGACGAACAACTCGTTCCGCAACACCGGGCTCACCACGCTGCCCGCGGCGAAGCCGGCCTGGATCAAGTACGCCGGCGACTCCGGGTCTCCGTCGGAGTTCGGCAGCGGCTCGGAGTCGCCGATGGGCGGCCCGGTGTACCGGTACGACGCCTCGCTCAACTCCAGCATCAAGTTCCCGGCCTCGCTGAACGGCCAGTTCTTCGCCGGCGAGTACGGCCGCCGGTGGATCAAGGCCATCGCGGTCAACGCCGACGGCACCCGTGGGGAGATCTCCAACTTCCCGTGGTCCGGCACCCAGGTCATGGACATGGCCTTCGGCCCGGACGGTGCGCTCTACGTGCTGGACTACGGCACCGGCTCGAACAACCAGGCGCTCTTCCGGATCGAGTACATCGGTGGTGGCAACCGAAGCCCGATCGCGGTCGCCTCGGCGAACCCCACCTCCGGTCCGAATCCACTGACCGTGGCCTTCTCCTCGGCCGGCAGCTCCGACCCGGAGGGCGGCGCGCTGAGCTACCTGTGGACCTTCGGCGACGGCACCACGTCGACGGCGGCCAACCCCACCAAGACGTACACCACCAACGGCACATACAGCCCGACCCTGAAGGTCACCGACCCGACCGGACTGTCCGGCACGGCGAGTCTGGTCGTCACCGTCGGCAACACCGCGCCGACGGTGACGCTCACCCAGCCCACCGACGGGCAGCTCTTCACCTTCGGTGACACGGTGCCCTACCAGATCTCCGTGAGCGACCCGCAGGACGGCACGATCGACTGCGCCAAGGTGAGCCTCACCTACGCGCTCGGGCACGACAGCCACGCCCACCAGATCACCTCGAAGACCGGATGCAGCGGGACGATCACCGTCCCGACGGACGGCGAGCACGACGCGGCGGCCAACATCTACGGCGTCTTCGACGCCGCCTACACCGACAACGGCGGGCTCACCACGCACAGCATCAGGACTTTGCAACCGAAACACCGCCAGGGTGAGCACTTCGGCGCCCAGTCCGGTGTCCAACTCGCCGACCATGCCAGCGCCGAGGGCGGCCGCACCGCCGGCTTCATCGAGAACAACGACTGGATCTCGTACCAGCCGTACAACCTGGCCAACGCGACCCGGTTCACCGCCCGGGTCTCCTCGGCCGGCGCCGGCGGCACCATCGAGGTCCGCGCCGGATCGGCCACCGGCAGCCTGCTGGGCACCGTCACGGTGCCGGTGACCGGCGGTTGGGACACCTTCACCGACGTGTCCGCCGCCATCACCAACCCGCCCGCCTCGACGACCACCCTGTACCTGGTGTTCAAGGGCGGGTCGGGCAACCTGTTCGACCTCGACGCGTTCACCCTCACCACCGGCACCGGCGGCGGCACCGGAGTGATCAGCCTGCGGGCCCAGATCAACAACCAGTACGTGTCGGCGGTCGGCACCAGTGCTCTGATCGCCAACAAGGCCACCGTCGCGACGACTGAGCAGTTCGACCGGGTCGACGCCGGCAACGGCAACATCGCCCTACGGTCGCGGGCCAACGGGTTGTACGTCTGCGCCGAGAACGCGGGCGCGGAGCCGTTGATCGCGAACCGCACGACGGTCGGACCGTGGGAGACGTTCCAGCTGATCACCAACTCGGACGGGACGGTCGGCCTGCGGGCTCTGGCCAACAACCAGATCGTGGCCGCCGAGAACGCCGGGGCGGCGGCGCTGATCGCCAACCGTACGACGGTCGGATCCTGGGAGAGGTTCACCCTGACCACCGGCTGACGGGTAGCGGGTCCGGCCTGGTCGACGACCAGCGACCCGGTGACCCTCGCGCTGAGCTGCGGGGGTGGCTAGATCGGGAAACGGCCGCGGCGCCACTGCCAGTGGCGGCCGGCCTTGAGGTGCTCGACGACCGCGCGCTGTAGGACGGTGCCGCGCGGCAACTGGTCGAGCGGCGTGGTCAGGGTGCGGAACGCGAACCGCAGCACCTCGACGTCGGCGTCCAGCCCCTCCGGCTCCTCGTAGGGTTCCAGTTCGAACATCCGCTGGAACCGGACGATGTTGGAGTCCTCCGGCAGGTACTCCGACAGCTGCGGGTCGAGCAGCCACGAACCGCAGGAGAACGCCGTGTAGTGCTCGTCGGGAAAGTGGCGCGGGAAGAACGCGCGCGCCTCGTCGAGCGACGCCGCGACCGCCTCCGGGGTCAGCGGCCCCGACTCGGGGATGTGCAGGTCGATGGCGGTGCCGCCGCGCTGGTGCTGTAGCCGGCCCAACTCGTAGACGCCGCCGCGCGCGTGCAGCGTCAGCCAGCTCTGCATGACCGGCCAGCCCTCGCGGCGCATCCGCCGGTCGACCGCGAGGTTGCGGCCCAGGTCGGCGAGGGTCACCCACGACACGGCATCGGCGACGCCGTGGTCGCGGTGGTACTCCCTGACGACGTCGACCAGGGCGAGGTACGCGTACACGTAGAGATGCCGCCAGGCGGGGCCTCGTTCGCGCGGCAGCGCCGGACCGGGCGACAGCCAGCCGTAGCCTCCGAGATCGGCGCGGACCAGCGCGATCGAGCGGTCGAGAAGCCAGCGCAGCTCCGCAGTCCACAACGGAGACCCGGGGCCGGGCCAGCCCGCCATGATCTCGGCGGCGTCGTCCGGTCGCACCGCGAGCCGGTCGAGGATCGCGCCCGCGTCGGCCTTGGCGGGCAGCGGAGCCGACGGCCGGTCACCGGCGAGCCGGTGCACACGCTCGACGTCCTCGACGGGCACCCCGAGCCGGGCGGCGGTGTCGTCCAGATCCACGTCGACGACCCTACCGGCGCGGGCACCTCTGCTGGGGTCCCGAGGATCGAGCCCCAGCCTGCGACTCAGGAGTCCGCGGGCACCCCGGCTTCGAGCTGGCCGATCACCGGCGCGAGGAGGTCGTTGAGTTCCCGAGCCAGCACCACGACAGCCCGACGCGCCGCGGGCGCGACATGGTCCTGCGGACCGCCGGGCGCCGGAGGCAGAGCGTCGAGCGGGACCGGCGCCTCCACCTGGAGCAGCGCGCGCAGATGCGGACTGCGCGTCTGATCCTGCTCCGTCGGTGTCGTGAACTGCCCGAACACCTGGGGCCAGTCCCGCCAACCACGGTCGCGCTGCCACTGCCTGGTCCAGGTGAGTTCGGCCGGCCAGCGGGACACCACCGTCACCGCGCAGACCATGCTGCCGTCCCACGAGCTGCGCGTGCAGGTCGCCGACACGATCCGCCGATGCCAGCGGACGAAGCCGGGCGACAGCTCGCTGGCCACCCGCCAGGCCGTCGCCGCGAACGCGACGGGCGCGATGTCGTCCCAGGTGTCGGCGAACTTGTCGATCCGGGAGAGCACCTCGGCCTCGTACCGGCCCTGCCCGCCGGTGCCGTGCTCGCGGTCGAACTGCTCGTCCACCCAGAAGGCCCGCGGTTCCGGCATCCTCAACCCCGTTTCACGACGATGGCGTCCAGCACCTCGAACCTATGCGACTGTCGAGGTCCGCACGACGCTCTAGACGAAGCCCATCAGCTGTCGGTAGAACTCCGCCAGGGTCCTCGCGTCGGTGCGGTCGAGCACCACCGAACACAGCTTGGGCACGCTCTCCTGGTCACCACGCTCATTCGCCTCCGGATGCCATTCCGGTCGCAGCACACGGCAACCCTCCCGCGGTGGCGGCGATCGTGACTTGACAAGCAGCGGGTTCCTTAGCGGACGATTCGATGTGCGAATTCTCGTGGTGGGTGGCAGTGGTCTGATCGGCGCGCATGTCGCGGACGTGCTGCGCGAGCGAGGTCATGCCGCGACCACGGCGGCGCGAACCGCCCGTCCGGGTGTCGAGCACCTGGTGGATGTCGACTCCGCGTCGGTCGACGACCTGCGGCCGTTGCTCGCCGGCCACGACGGCGTCGTGTACGCCACCCGCACGGACGAGCAGCGCCCGCTGCCCAAGCCGATCTACCCGCAGTTCCACCGCGACAACGTCGAGCCGGTGGTGCGCCTGTTCACCGCCGCTCGCCAGGAAGGTCTCACCCGTGGCGTCGTGATGGGCTCGTACTACACCTACTTCGATCGACTGCATCCGCAGTGGCGGCTCGCCGAGCGTCACACGTACATCCGGTGCCGGGTCGAGCAGGCGCGGGAGGGACGGGCGGCCGCCGGCGGCGACCTGCCGGTCGCCGTACTCGAACTGCCCTTCGTGTTCGGTCGGGCCGGCGACCGGCTCCCGAACTGGGCCGGGCCGCTGGACCGGTGGGCGCGGTCCCGTACACCTCTGGTCGCGCCGACCGGCGGGACCGCCGCGGCGTCGGCGCGCAGCGTGGCCGAGGTCGCGGTGGACGCCCTGGAGCAGGCCCGTGGTGACGACATTCCGGTCGCCGACGAGAACCTCACCTGGGATGACATGATCGGTCGCATCGCCGACGCCGTCGGTCGACGCCGCCGGGTGTCCCGCCTGCCGTCCGGCGCCGCGAAGGCCGCCCTCCGACTCGGCGGCTCGCTACAGGCCCTCGGTGGCAAGGAGTCGGGCGTCAACCCGAGTCACCTGGCCGACCTCCTGCTCGCCGACCTGTTCGTCGAGCCGACGACCGGCCGATCTCTGGACCCGGCGCTGCGCGAGACGTTCCCCGCTGCCTAGCCGTCGAGGCCCGTCACGAAGGCCGGGCCAGGTACGCCGTCTTGGCGTCCGGCGAGAACCCGCAGGCCCGGTAGAAGGCGTGGGTCGCGGGATTACGCGAGCCCGTCATCAGCATCGCCTTGTAGCAGCCCGCGTCCCACGCGGCCTGGAGTGTGCCGGCCATGATCTGCCGACCCAGGCCGGCGCCGCGCCGCGACTCCTCGACGACGACGTTCTCGATGACCGCGTACGGCGACGCCGACCGGGTGAGGTTCGGGATCACGTTGAGGTACGTCGTGGCGACGACGACCCCATCGAGGTCGAGTACGAAGAGACGCAGCGCTGGCGAGCCCAGGATCTGCTGGAAGGCCGCTGCGTCGGATCCGTCTTCCAGCACCGGATCGTCGGGATTGAGTTGCCGGTAGAGGCCGATGATTTGCTCGAAGTCGTCCGGCCCAGCCTCGCGGAACATGCCTGGAGCGTAACTGTTCGGCGGTGGCCAGCATCAACGCCGCCAGCCCGAGGGGTCGATCATGGAGTTGTGGTGCCCGGAACATGGTGAAGGACTAATTTTGTCACCCACCACAACTCCATGATCGACCAAGCTGTCGGGGTGCCGGCACCCTGCGAGTGCTGGCGGTTGAGGGCGGCGGCCGCGAACTCGGTATGACTCGCCGCCCGCGCCCGGGCTCGCCATACCGCTGACATGCCGACGCCCGGGTGATGAGTTGTCGCGCCCGCACCCGTCACACCCGAGGACAGGACACGGTGCGGTGCGGGATGTCGTACTCGGCGAGGTTGGCGAGGTTGGCGCCGAACGTGTTGGTCTCCACACAGTCCGCGCCAGCGGCCAGGTAGGCGTCGTGCACGCCGCGCACGACGTCCGGACGGGTGACGTTGAGGATTTCGTTGCACCCCTCCCGCCCGTCGAAGTCGTCGAGCGTGAGGTCCGCGGCCTGGAGCATGGTGCCCATCGCGCCGTCGGCGACGAGAATCCGATCGGCCAGCACATCCATCAGCGAAGTCCGCACCCGTTCAGGTTAGTGCGGCACCCGCCGAGGCCAGAGGCGCTCGGCAGCCGATCCCATATGCGTCAGCGGGAGCACGCTGTCCGGTTCGTCATCGTCTGGCCGGTCGCTGGAGGGGCCGACCGGCGCGGCCGACGGGCCGCGCCCCCGCTCGGCACGTAGGCTGACGGACGTGAAGGACAACAGCGACGCCGCCGTGCACCACGGCCCGACGACCGGGCGCGGTCCCGGCGACGGCCGCGACGAGCAGGGTGAGGTGACGGCGTGACCGAGTTCGACGGACTGCCGGTGCTGCGGTCCCCGGTGGCCATCGCCGCGTTCGAGGGCTGGAACGACGCCGCCGACGCGTCCACCGCAGCCGTCGAGCACCTGGAGCAGGTGTGGCAGGCCCGGCAGATCACCGAACTGGACCCGGAGGAGTTCTACGACTTCCAGGTCAGCCGACCCACCATCACCATGGCCGACGGGGAGACCCGCCGGGTGGAGTGGCCGACGACCCGGTTCATGGTGGCCAGCCCGGAGGGCACCGAGCGTGACGTGGTGCTGATCCGGGGCATCGAGCCGAGCATGCGTTGGCGGACGTTCTGCGAGCAGGTGCTGGAAATTTGCCACAGCCTCGAGGTGGAACGGGTGGTGCTGCTCGGCGCGTTGCTCGCCGACGTGCCGTACACCCGGCCGTTGCCGATCAGCGGCAGCGCCTCCGACGCGCAGGCCGCGGAGCGCTACCAGCTCACCCCCACCCGCTACGACGGGCCGACCGGCATCGTCGGCGTGCTGCACGACGCCTGCGCCCGCGCCGAGGTGGACGCCGTGTCGTTCTGGGTGCACGTGCCGCACTACGCCAACAACCCGCCCTGCCCGAAGGCCACCCTCGCCCTGCTGCACCGGGTCGAGGAGGTCGTCGACCTGCCGGTGCCGATGGCCGACCTGGCCGAGGAGTCCGCCGAGTGGGAGCAGCGGGTGCGCAGCGCCGCCGAGCAGGACGCCGAGCTCGGCGAGTACGTGCGCGAGTTGGAGGAACGGGTCGGCGACGAGGGCATCACCCCGCTGACCGGTGACGAGATCGCCCAGGAGTTCGAGAAGTACCTACGCCGCCGGGGCGGTTCGGCCGGCCCCACCGCCGGCTCCTGGTAGCACTTTTTCGCTGCGGGCCCTCGGACCTTCTGTGCTCCGGGGGCCCGTTTCGCGTGTCCGGGGTGGCGCCGCCACGCCCTCTAGGGCATCCTAGGAACCTAGATGTGATCAAGGAGGCGGGTGTGCAGATCAACCCCGGCGCGGCCGAGTTCCCCCACCGGCAGATCGCCGCGCAGCTCAAGGCCCAGGTCCGCCGCGGCGACTGGGGACCCGGCGAACGGCTCCCGTCCATCCCGGCCATCGCCGAGATGTTCGGCGTCGCCAAGCAGACCGTGCAACGCGCCGTCGACCAGCTGCGGGTCGAGGGCATCCTGATCACCAAACCCGGCTCCGGTACGTACGTCCGAGGCACCCGGCGCCGACTCAACCGGCTCTCCCGAGGCCGGTACGGCGGCTTCCGCGGCTACCACACCGATCTGGCCGCCCGCTACCGCCAACAACTCGTCTCGGTCGGCCGCTCCCCCGCACCCGCCGAGGTCGCCGACGCGTTCGGGGTGCCCGACGGCACCGACCTGCTCTGCCGCCGCCACCTCGTACGCACCGACGACTCCCCCGTCGAGGTGGGCGCCTCCTGGTTCCTGCCCCGCGACACCGCCGGCACCTCGCTGGAACGCACCGAGGCGTTCGGCCGGCCGCTCTACCAGGAGGCCGAGGAGGCCACCGGCCGGCGGTACGTCTCGGCCACCGACACGATCAGCGCCCGCCAGCCCAGCCGGGAGGAGGCCGAAACCCTCCAGATCCGACCCGACACCCCGGTGCTGCACCTGCTGCACGTCGCGTACGACGCCCACCGCAAACCGATCGAGGTCGCCCAGGCCACCTGGCCCGGCCCCATGACCACCCTCACCGAGGAATACCAGATCCCCGCCCCAACCCCCGACCCGGAACCCGACCCCGGCCTGGTCCTCGGCTGACCCACCCCAACCCGGAGCGCGCCATGCCCCGCGCACCCCGTCGATCATGGAGTTGTGGTGCCCCACAAAAG